>NZ_CP010979.1:6270924-6621848 GCF_000498395.2 Pseudomonas putida S13.1.2 | reverse complement strand
ATGGGCCGCCGACGGTTTCTGGAGCCACCTGCTGCTGCGCTTTGGCACCGGCGTGGCCAGTGCCTGGGTGCTGGTGATGATCACCAGCCTCAGCCAGCAGGTAGCCAACGCGCACAACCGCCAACGGCTGGGTGCCCTGGTGTTTGCAGGGCCCGGCCTGGGCATCGCCGTGACCGGCCTGTTGGCACTGCTGGCGCACTTGGCTGGGCTGGGCTCGGCAGCACTGTGGCTGATCTACGCCGTGGCTGCGCTAGTGATGCTGGTGGCCGTGCGGACTTGGTTGCCACGCGCACTGCAAGCTGCGCCAACCTCATCGCCAGCGCACCCGGGCCCGACCCGCAGCGTCGGCATTGGCCGCCTGGGGCTGGTATACGCGCTGTACGGCGTGGGTTACATCCTGCCGGCCACCTTCCTGTCGCAGATGGCCAACCAGCAGTTTCGCGGGCAGTGGATGGCCGACCTGTTCTGGCCGGCGTTTGGCCTGGCGGCAGCGCTGGGGGTGATGCTGGTGAGCCTGCGCCGTGGTGGCCGCACCTCGACCTGGCTGACCGCGACCCTGTGGTTGCAGGGGCTTGGTGTGCTGGCCTGCCTGATGGGCGGGGGTATCGGGTTGGCGCTGGGTGTGGTGCTGTGTGGCGGGCCGTTCCTGGCCTGCATGCAACTGGTGATGCAGCGCTCGCGGGAGCTGGCACCGCATGCTACGCAGCGCAATGCCGGGCTGCTGACCGCGTGCTTTGCCCTGGGGCAGTTGAGCGGGCCGTTGTTGGCTGCGGTCAGTAGCCATTACAGCGGCGGGCTGCAGCCGGCGTTGATGCTGGCGGCGGTGGGCCTGGGGCTGGCGGGCGGGCTGGTGATCACCAGCGGGCAGAGTATCCAAGGTTGCCAGGCAGCAACCCGCTCAGCCTGATTAACTGGTTTTGCCTGTACTGGCCCTATCGCCGGCAAGCCAGCTCCCACCGGTATCCGTACCACTTCAAGGCCGGAGGTACTCCTGTGGGAGCTGGCTTGCCGGCGATAGGGCCAGCACAGGCAACCTTCAACCCACCAGCTTGCGCAATTGCTGCTTCACCCAAGGCTCGGCACTCACCAGAACCACGCCCAGCAACACCAACAGCGCGCCGATCACGAAATTGACGCTCAACGGCTCATCCAGCAGCAGCACCCCGAAGGTCACCCCGAACAGCGGGGTAATGAACGAAAACACCGCCAGGTTGGACGCCAGGTATTTGCGCAGCAACCAGAACCAGGTCAGGTAACTGATGAACGACACCACAATCCCCTGGAACAGCACACTGCCCATCGCCAAGGGTGTCAGCGACACGGCGCCGATTTGTCCGCTGAGCAGGGCAATCAGCAACAGGCCAGCAAACCCCACCGCCAGCTGATAGAACAAGGTCAAGGTTGCCGGTGCTTCCGACAGCCGCGAGCAGCGCACCACTACGGTGGTCGCCCCCCACGCCAGGCCGGCAATCACGCCAAAGGCATCGCCCAGCAGCATGCGGCCATCCATCTGCTCGAACGACATGCCGCCAGCAAACGCCATGGCAATGCCACCGAATGCCAACAAAATCCCCAGCCATTGCAAAAACCGCAGGCGCTCGCTGGGTAGCCGGAAATGCAGGCCCAACGCGGTAAACACCGGTGCGGTATAGAGGAACACCGACATGTGCGCCGCCGACGTCAGCTTCAGGCCTTCTGCGATGAACAGGAACTCCACACCAAACAGCCCGCCCGCGAGCAAACCCGCGCGCCATGTGCTGCCGACCTGATCCCAGCCACCGCGCCAGCACAGCATCAGCGCCACCAGCACAGCGGCGATGCCATTGCGCAGCGCGGCCTGCATCACCGGCGCGATGTCGACGGCGGCGGTCTTGATCAGCACCTGCTGGCAACCCCAGATCAGGCACAGGCCCAGCATCACCTGAAAGGCAAAGGCGTCAGGGTTCTTGCGGACCGCGCTCATAGGCGGGCCTCTAGGGTGTTCGCAAGCATGGGCATAGGCTCGGCAGTATTCAGAAGCTACCGATTATCGGGTTTCCGTACCCGCTGTTGCCAGCCTCAAAACGACCTCAAGCGATCTGCGCCTTCGAAGACACCTGTTCGAAGGTTGCCTCATCCAGCGCATCCGCCTGTTCGTCCAGCACCTGGCGCGGGTGTTCGAAGCCCGGGATGCTGCTGTCGATCAGGCTCAACAAGCGTAACCCGCGCTCGGTCAGCACAAAGTTTTCGCCATTGCCGCCCTCCTCTTCAGGCCGGCTTTCGATGAAGCCACGCTCGAACAGCAGCTTTTCATACTCACAAGCGTGGGTTTTAAGGTGATCCAGATCCCCCACCGGCTCACCCTTGGCGGCCTGGGCCGCGGCGTGCTGTTCGGCATAGGGGCGTGGCGTAAAGCTATGACCGGCGCCGTTCTGCACTTCGTGCAGCAAACGTTCGATCAGGTCCCAATCGTAAGCGATGCTCATGGCTACGGGCTCCTGCTGTGGACGGAAGAGGTACACAGGTTGGGACCTGCCGGTGCAAGCGGTGTTCCGAAAGATGAAGGCTGGATGGATGCCACGGTCTGAAGCCGCGTAGGCAGCAATAGACAGAAACCATTAGCTGTCTCGTCTTGTGTAGTTTAAAAACTACATTCACTTGATGAAGAAACCCGAATCCAGATTCTGCGTTCGTGGAGGATGCAAAATGACTGAAACCTTCTCTGAATTCGATCCTGCCGCGTATCTCACTACACCTGAAGCAATCGCGCAGTTCATGACCGATGCACTTGAAACCGGCGATGCCAGCTATGTCGCTAAAGCTGTCGGCGTGGTTGCACGCGCCAAGGGCATGAGCGAACTGGCGAAAGAGACTGGGCTGTCCCGAGAGCAGCTTTACAGGTCATTCAGCGAACATGGCAACCCTACGCTGAAGTCGTTTCTGACCGTGATGAAGGCATTGGGAATAGACATGACGGCGCGGCCTCACCTCGCTGGCTGATAACACATCTGCGCCATCGGTCGCCAAGGTTGAACTTGCTTGCCGCCGCAACGTTCCACCGCGCATAGCCACCGCTAGAGGTAGAAAGGATGAAACCGCTGCTGCCGATTACCTGCGCCATTGCACTGTCCTGCGCTTTGCCCGCCTGGGCGTGCACACCGGAAGAAGCCACGCAGAAACGAGAAGAGCTGGCCGGGTTGGTGACCCAGTTGACCGAGCAGAACCCGCAGAAGGCGAAGGAGATCAACGACGAGCTTCAAGGGATGGATCTAGGGACGGCGAGCAAGGACTTGCCCGACAAGTGCCAGCTGATAGACCAGCGGATCAAGGAACTGAAAACGGCGGAGAAGAAGGCTGATTGACCGGTTGCCTTCGATGGCTCCATCGCCGGCAAGCCCGCTCC
The DNA here is from genome assembly GCF_000498395.2 of Pseudomonas putida S13.1.2. NCBI lineage: Bacteria > Pseudomonadati > Pseudomonadota > Gammaproteobacteria > Pseudomonadales > Pseudomonadaceae > Pseudomonas > Pseudomonas putida. The sequence continues at coordinate 6,618,466 of NZ_CP010979.1, read as the reverse complement.
CACAGGTCCCGCTGAATTCAGCGTCTGTGGTTTCCCTGTGGGAGCTGGCTTGCCGGCGATAGGGCCTTGATAGCTACTTATTCAGCAGCAGGCTTGCGCTTTTTCAGCGGCGCCAGGCCGTCAGCGCTTGCCAGCGGTGCGTTAGCCCGCGGTTTGGCGGTGGGCTTGCGCTTGGCGGCAGCTTTCTTGTCGCCGGTTTTCTTATCAACTTTCTTCTTCTTGGCGCCAACCGCCTTGCCCGAAGCCTTGACCTTCTTCGGACCGCTGTAGGTGCCTTTCACTTCCTTGATTACACGGCGTTCGAACTGCTGCTTGAGGTAGCGTTCGATGCTCGACATCAGGTTCCAGTCGTTGTGGGTAATCAACGAGATCGCCAGGCCTTCGCCACCGGCACGGCCGGTACGGCCCACGCGGTGCACGTACTCATCACCGCTGCGAGGCATGTCGAAGTTGATCACCAGGTCCAGGCCGTCGATGTCCAGGCCACGAGCCGCCACGTCGGTAGCCACCAGCACCTTGGAGCTGCCCTGCTTGAAGCGCTCGATGGCCAGCTTGCGGTCCTTCTGGTCCTTCTCGCCGTGCAGCACGAAAGCCTTCACGTCCTTGGCCACCAGGTGACCGTAGATACGGTCGGCCATGGCGCGGGTGTTGGTGAAGATGATCGCCTTGTCGAAGGTTTCGTTGGCCAGCAGCCACTGCGCGATGTGCTCTTTGTGCTGGTCGTGGTCGGCGGTGATAATCTGCTGGCGGGTGCCTTCGGCCAGCTGCGAGACGCTGTTGAGCATCAGGTGCTCAGGGTCTTTCAGCACCTTGCCGATGATGTCGCGCAGGGCCGCGCCACCGGTGGTGGCGGAGAACAGCAGGGTCTGCTCGCGGTTCTCGCACTCCTTGCACAGGCGCTCCATGTCTTCGGCAAAGCCCATGTCCAGCATGCGGTCGGCTTCGTCGAGGATAAGCACCTGCACGTGGGACAGGTCGAGGTTGCCGGCGTTGAGCTGCTCAAGCAGGCGGCCCGGGGTGCCGATCAGCACGTCCGGCACCTTGCGCAGCATGGCGGCCTGTTCCTTGAAGTCTTCGCCGCCGGTCACCAGGCCCGCCTTGATATAGGTGAACTGCGAGAACAGCTCCACCTGCTTCAAGGTTTGCTGGGCCAGCTCGCGGGTTGGCAGCAGGATCAGCGCACGGATTTCGACGCGCCCGCCTTTCAGGTCAACCAGGCGGTTGAGCAGCGGCAGCACGAAGGCCGCCGTTTTGCCACTGCCGGTCTGCGCGGTCACGCGCAGGTCGCGCCCTTGCAGGGCCAGGGGGATGGCCGCGGCCTGCACCGGGGTTGGCTCGACAAATTTAAGCTCGGCCACGGCTTTAAGCAGGCGTTCATGCAGGGCGAATTGGGAGAACACGGAGGTAACCTCAGGCAAGTGCGGGAAATTCAGTTGCATAGGGTAACGTTTTCTGCCGCCTTAGCCGAATTTCTTTTGGCAACTTTGTCGTCATCCGCGCTCTAATGGCCCTTCGTTTCGCAACAAGATGTACGCAACCCCATGGATATACAACGAATCTGGCGTGACTCCCTCGACCTGTGGGGCACCCTCGACCAACACCCGATGCTGCACGCCGCCATTGGCCTGGCGGTGCTGCTGCTGATTTCCCTCATCCTCGGCCGCCTGGCGCGCTTTTTGATGCTGCATGGCGCCCGCCTGCTGGCCCGCCAGCCCGCGCTGAAATGGCTGGACGACCTGCGCCACAACAAGGTGTTTCACCGCCTGGCGCAAACCACGCCGTCGCTGGTGATCCAGTTCGGCCTGAAGCTGGTGCCGGAGCTGTCAGACACCGCCCAGCACTTCCTCGGCAACGTGGCCCTGGCCTTTACCCTGCTGTTCATGACCATGGCGCTGTCGTGCCTGCTGGACGCCCTGCTGGACATCTACGCCCGCACCGAACACGCCCGCACCCGCTCGATCAAGGGCTATGTGCAACTGGCCAAGATGATGCTGTGGATCTTCGCCTCCATCGTCATCGTCGCCACCTTGATCGACCGCTCGCCGTTGCTGCTGCTGTCGGGCCTGGGTGCCATGTCGGCGGTGCTGCTGTTGGTGTACAAGGACACCCTGCTGTCGTTCGTCGCCAGCGTGCAGCTCACCAGCAACGACATGCTGCACGTGGGTGACTGGATCGAAATGCCGCAGGTGGGTGCCGATGGCGACGTGGTGGACATCACCCTGCACACGGTGAAGGTGCAGAATTTCGACAAGACCATCGTCTCCATCCCCACCTGGCGCCTGATGAGCGAGTCGTTCCGCAACTACCGCGGCATGCAGCAGTCCGGTGGCCGGCGGATCAAGCGCAGCCTGTTCATCGACGCGGCCGGTGTGCGCTTTCTGACCCGCGAAGAGGAGCAGCGCCTGAGCCAGGTACAGCTGCTGGGCGACTACCTGGCCGGCAAGCGCCAGGAGCTGCAGAACTGGAACGAAGCCTTGGGGCCTGTCGCCGAGCTGTCGGCCAACCGCCGCAAGCTGACCAACATCGGCACCTTCCGCGCGTTCGCCCTGGCTTACCTGAAAAACCACCCCAACGTGCACCCGAACATGACCTGCATGGTGCGGCAGATGCAGACCACCGCCGAAGGTGTGCCGCTGGAGATCTACTGCTTCACCACCACCACGGTGTGGGCGGATTACGAGCGGATCCAGGGGGATATCTTCGACTACCTGCTGGCGGTGTTGCCGGAGTTCGGGTTGAGCCTGTATCAGCAGCCGAGTGGCAATGACATGCGGGTGGGCTTGGCGGGGCGTACAGCGGCTGAGCCAATGCCGCATCGTCTTGAGGAGATGAGCGAGGCTTGAGATTGCCGGGGCTGCCTTGCAGCCCATCGCCGGCAAGCCAGCTCCCACAGGGAGCTCACAGCATCCAGCCGTGATGCCATCCTGTGGGAGCTGCCTTGCCGGCGATAGGCCCTGCTGCTACCCCGCATAACCCAGCAGGTACAACAACCCGGTCAAGGTCACCAGCGATGCCACGGTCGACAACAGGATCGTCCGCGAAATCAGCCCCGCCTCGCGGTTGTAATACTCCGCCAGCATGAACGGCCCCGTGCCGGTCGGCAGGGCCGCCAGCAGCACCGCCGAAGCCGCCCACATGCTCGGCAGGCTGAATACCTTGTATGCCAGCACCCAGGTCAGCGCCGGCTGCCCCACCAGCTTCAAGCCTACCAATGGCCACGGGCTGGCTTGCGCGCCCGCGCGCTTTTCTGCCAGGAATGCACCCAGCGATACCAAGGCGCACGGCGTGGTGGCCAGCGCCAGCATGTCCAGAAAGTGCAGCACCGGCTCGGCCAGCCCCAACCCGCTCATGGCCCACCCCGCCCCCGCCAGCGGCGAAATCACCAGCGGGTTCTTCGCCAGCGCCTTGCCAACGACCACCACGGCGCGACCGATATGCCGCTCCTCCTGTAGCCCGACCTCGATCAGCGTCAGCGAAATGGCGAACACCAGGCACACCACGATCAACGATGAAATCAGCGCCGGCTGCAAGCCCGCCTGGCCGAATAGCAGCAGGCACAACGGGATGCCTATATAACCGGTGTTGGCATACCCCGCACTCAGCCCGTCGATGCTCGACGCCACCAGGCCGTGGCCGCTGTTCAGGCGCCACAACAGCGTGACCACGAACATGGCCAGGGCACCCGTGCCAAAGGCCGCGATGAAACCCGGGTGCCAGATCTCGCTCCAGGTGGCAGTGGCCGTTACCTTGATCAGCAACGCCGGCAGGCACAGCCACACCACCATCTTGTTGATTTCGGCGGCGGCCTTGTCACCCAGCTTGTTGGTCTTGCGGCATAGATAACCGACCAGGATCAGGGCGAAGATCGGCGCAACGATGACGAAGAGGGTGTGCATGTCAGGCCTTGTTGGCCAGCGGTGCCTGCGCGCGTGCGCCCAACCGGCTCAGCCACACCGACGCCAGGATGATCGCACCGCCGATGAACAGCCGCCCCAGCGGCTCGTGCTGGTTCCAGATCAGCAGGTTCAGCAGCAACCCCACCGGCACATGCAGGTTGTTCATGACCGCCAGCGTGCCGCCAGAAACCATGCACGCGCCCTTGTTCCACCAGTACAGGCCCAGCGCCGTCGGGCACAGGCCCAGGAACAGCAGCACCAGCCATTGCACATCGGTACTCGGCAGGTGCTGGGCATTGCCGAACAGCAGGAAGGCCGGCAGCACCACCAGCAAGGCCCCCAGATAGAAGTAGCCAAAGCGGGCGTAGTGCGGTAGGTCACTGGGGTTGCGCGCGACCAGATGGCGGTACAGCACCTGGCCGGCGGCATAGGTGAAATTGGCCAGTTGCAGCAACAGGAAGCCGATGAAGAACTCGCCGCTGATGCTGTCGAAGCGGATCACCGCGGCACCGGCTACCGCCACCAGCGCAGCCAGCAGTGCCCATGGGTTGAAACGCCGGTTCATGGCGTCTTCGATCAACGTCACGTGCAACGGCGTGAGGATGGTGAATAGCAGCACCTCTGGTACCGTGAGTACGCGGAAGCTCAGGTACAGGCAGACGTAGGTGATGCCGTACTGCAATGCGCCGATCAGCAGCATCGAACGCATGAAGCGCGGTTCGACCTGGCGCCAGCGTGTCAGCGGCAGGAACACCAGGCCCGCCAGCAGCACCCGTGCGAGCACGGCGAAGTAGCTGTCGACGTGCCCGGCCAGGTACTCGCCGATCAGGCTGAAGGAAAACGCCTGGATCAGCGCGACGATTATCAGGTAGCCCATGGTTGCCTCTCGTAATCAAGGCCGCGACCTTAGCGGGTTGCGGCGAATGAGTTCAACCATGAGGAATGTAGGGGTGACGGCGAACGCGGTCTTTGTGGGAGCGGCCTTGTGTCGCGAAAGGGGTGCGAAGCGCCCCCAGGATTTCTGCACAGCAGCACATATTGCCGGGGCTGCTTTGCAGCCCTTTCGCGACACAAGGCCGCTCCTATGTATGGACTCGCCCACACTGTCTAGCTGCTTTTGAACATAGGAACCCGGTTGCATCTATGTATCAGGCCTATTCGAGGAAGCTTTTCGCTTCTGGCCAACATCGTGGTGAGCTCGCAGTGTGCCGTTTACATTGAGGCCATTACGTTAGGCCTGTAGGAGCGGAGGTGAACTGGCCTAATGATTTTGGACACCTTCTTAGGGCGCTATCATGGCGCCCAATTGGAGGCAAAATCAGTGCGAAAGTCCTACTCGAAAGAACACAAAATTCAAGCTGCTGAGATGGTGTTAGACGGCGGCCAGTCGGTTCCTGAGGTGTGCCAAATCCTCGGAATAGGTCGTACAGCTCTCCGCCGCTGGGTTGAGCAGGTACGGCAGGAAAGAGCGGGGAAAGTCCCCGCTGGGGCCAAGGCTATTACCCCGGATCAACGACGCATTGAGGAGCTGGAAGCTCTGGTTCGTCAGAAGGATCGGGATCTCGAAATCCTAAAAAAGGCCAGTGCTCTCCTGCTTCGGGACTCCAAAGATCATTCTCGCTGATCAACGAGCTGAGTGAGCAATATGGTGTTGTCGACTGCTGTCGCGTGCTTGGGGTCAAGCGCAGCAGTTTCTATGCCTGGCGCAAACGCCAAGGGCGTGAAAATCTCGAAAGGGATGCTCTACGCTCGCAGGTAATCAAGCTTTTCAAGGCGTCACGAGGCTCCGCAGGCTCACGCACGTTGATGCAGGAAATGCGACGTGAAGGCCATAAAATCGGGCGTTACAAAGTGCGTGCTCTTATGCGTGAAGCTGGTCTGGAATGCCGACAACGAAGGCCCCATCGGTATCGCTCATCGGGCGCGGAAGCACTGATTGCGGAAAACCAGCTGAAGCGAAACTTCAAAGTTTCGACGATCAATGAGGTTTGGTGTGGCGATGTGACTTACATCCAGGTTGGCAGACGTTGGCTCTATTTGGCCGCAATAATCGACTTGTACGCACGCCGAGTTGTGGGCTGGGCATTCTCAATGACTGCCGATGCCACATTGGCCTGTGACGCGCTGCGTATGGCGTCTGAGTCCAGAGGTAAACCTGCAGGGGTGATGTTTCATTCAGATCAAGGTTGTCAGTACACCAGCCATAAATTCAGGGCTGTGCTTGAAGAGTGCAGCTTGAAACAAAGCATGAGCCACCGTGGCCAATGCTGGGACAACGCCGCCATGGAGCGATTTTTCGGGGCATTGAAATCAGAATGGGTGCCAGCAGGGGGCTATGAGTCCGAAGCTGCAGCTAAGGCCGACATCATGGCTTATTTGGTGCGCTACAACCTCAAGCGCCTCCACAGTTACAACGGCTATGAGACCCCGGTAGCCATGGAGGAAAAGCTCAGGACAGCGGCATGAACCTTAACCGGTGTCCAAAATTACTTGACCAGATCAAGGCATCTGTCTGCGACGGTCTTACCTAGGGTCAATGTTCACTAGCAGGGGTTGGAGCGCTCAGCGCTCCGGTGGCATTGCTCGGTTGGTCAGAGGCTCATAGCAGCCTCCGGGTTGTTGTTCGGTTTGCGTTGGTAGACCTGATTGCTCTGTAACAGAGCCCAGATAATGCGCAGATTTCGATTAGCCAGTCTGATCGCCGCCTCCTTGCGTCCAAGGCGGGATAGCCAGCGCAACAGGCGGCGATCGTCTGGCTGATCGGAATCAGGTCTTAGCTGACTCAAGACAGCATGCGCGCCCTGGATCATCAGGCTGCGTATGTAGCCGTCACCTCGCTTGCTCATTCTGCCCAGCCTGATTTTGTTTCCGCTACTGTGCTGGTCCGGGACGATACCGAAGAAGGCGGAATACATTCGGCCACTCGCGAAGCGGCTGGGTTCGGTCTGTTTTGCCACGATCGCCGTGGCGATGATTGGGCCAACGCCACGAATGGTGATCAGCCGCTGTGCCACCTTATCTTGCTGGGCTGTCACTTCGAGCCGTCCACTCAGCGCCGCAATGCGTTCACCTAAAGACAGCCAGTCAGTCAGCAGTTCATCAAGCAACTCGCGCAACAAGTCGGGCAGAGGCAAGGAGGCATCCTCAAGCGCCCGCGGTACCTGCTGACTGATCGCGGCATCGCCTTGAGGCATGGATACGCCATGCTCAAGCAGCAGGCCACGTATCTGATTGCCCAGCGCTGTATGCCGCTTGATGTTGCCGCGCCGGATGCGATGCAGTGCTTGAATAGCCAGCGCTGTGGTGCTCTTGATCGGTACGGAGGCAATGCTGGTATCGCGACCGGCACGCAGAATGGCATGGGCATCGTTACGGTCGTTCTTCGCGCCGCTACGGTGTTCGGCGACGCGTTGCGCAGGCAGGATGCGAACCGGATTACCTTTGGTTTGCAGCAGCCTGGCCCAGGCTTGTGCACCTGGACCGCACTCCATCAAGACGGCCACGGTCGTTGGCAGCCTGATCAGGAAGTCATGGAATGCTTGACGGGATTTGATGCGATCTTCGTAGATCACCCGACCAGTAGCGTCCTCGCCTGCCAACTGGAAGACCTGTTTGGCCAGGTCAACGCAGATGGTTGTGCAAAGTTCCACGTCGGTGGAAGACAGGGAATCGTGCTTCGAACTATGCTTTTTCATGGTCTCGCCCTCGCTGCCGTTGGCTTCTTCGAACGCCACCGTGGCACTGTGATGCCTCGGCGGGGGCGAGTCCATCGATTACACAGAGCACAAGCAGACCGCATATGCACAAAAAATAAAAAAGCCCGGCCATTGGCCGGGCAGTACACCCAAAGGAGCAAAAACAGGTGTCAGGGTTGGGAATTCAGTAAACCTCAGGCCACTGCCGCCAGCCTGGCCTTGGCCTGGTTGACGCCCTTCTCGTGGAACTCGCCGCTCATGTTCAGGCCTTCGGCATGGATGAAGTCGACATCGTGAATGCCGATGAACGCCATCACCTGGCGCAGGTACGGTTCCTGGTGGTCGCTGGTGGCGCCAGCGTGGATACCGCCGCGAGCAGTCAGGACCACGGCGCGCTTGCCAGTCAGCAGGCCCTGCGGGCCAGTGGGGGTGTACTTGAAGGTGATGCCGGCACGCAACACGTGGTCCAGCCAGGCCTTGAGGGTGCTGGGGATGGTGAAGTTGTACATCGGCGCAGCCATGACCAGCACGTCGGCGGCCAGCAATTCATCAGTCAGTTCATTGGAACGGGCCAGGGCCTCCAGCTCGGCGGCGCTGCGCTGTTCTTCCGGCTTCATCCAGCCACCCAGCAGGTTGGCGTCCAGGTGCGGCACCGGGTTTACGGCCAGGTCGCGCACAGTGATCTGATCGGCCGGGTGGGCGGCCCGCCATTGCTGGATGAAGTCGTTGGTCAGCTGACGGGAAACGGAATCCTGCTGGCGGGCGCTGCTTTCGATGATCAGTACGCGGGACATGGGGTGCCTCCATCGGCGAAAAGGGTGCGATTCGATGGAGGTGAGATTAAGGCTTGACCTATCGATAAAAAAGCGTAAAAAGTGGGTTCAATCAATCGATTAATCAGTTTTATTCCGCACTGCAGCTCAAGGCGATCCGCAGTTTGATGATCTGCCGATTGAATTTGGCGGAGACATCGACGCTTTTGCCGGCCGGAACGTTCACCCGGCGTACCCGCGGTGCTTCCGGGCCGTTGCGGAAGGTGACCTTGCACGCCGCCGGTACTTGCCCATAGTTGTTCAGGGTAATGGCGCCAATGTCGTAGGCCGTGTCATAGGCGGTGTAGTCGAGCTTGACCCCGGTCAGTTCCTTCTCCACATCGATGGGATAGGCCATGGCCCCGAGGGGCAGGCACATCAGTATTGCCGCACAACATTTCTTCATGGGCCGCTCTCCTTGAAAGAGGCAGCTTAGGACAACAGGAGCGAAAGATGAAAGCGCCGCGCGTAACCCTTGACCAGTGGCGAACCCTGCAAGCAGTGGTCGATCACGGCGGGTTTGCCCAGGCCGCCGAGGCACTGCACCGTTCGCAGTCCTCGGTCAGCTACACCGTGGCCCGCATGCAGGAACAACTGGGCGTGCCACTGCTGCGCATCGACGGCCGCAAGGCGGTGCTCACCGAGGCGGGCAACGTGTTGTTGCGCCGCTCGCGCCACCTGGTAAAGCAGGCCAGCCAGCTCGAAGACCTTGCCCACCACATGGAACAAGGCTGGGAAGCCGAGGTGCGCCTGGTGGTCGATGCCGCCTACCCCAGCGCCCGCCTGGTACGTGCCCTGGCCGCGTTCATGCCGCAAAGCCGCGGCTGCCGGGTGCGCCTGCGTGAAGAAGTATTGTCTGGCGTAGAAGAAGTGATGCACGAAGGTATCGCCGACCTGGCCATCAGCAGCTACAGCATTGGCGGCTACCTGGGCGCCGAACTGAGCGCGGTGGAGTTCGTCGCCGTCGCCCATCCTGAACACAGCCTGCACCGCCTGGGCCGGGAACTTACCTTCCAGGACCTGGAAAGCCAGCTGCAGGTAGTTATCCGCGACTCCGGCCGCGCGCAGCCACGCGACGTCGGCTGGCTGGGTGCCGAGCAGCGCTGGACCGTCGGCAGCCTGGGCACCGCCGCCACCTTCGTCAGCAGCGGCCTGGGCTTTGCCTGGCTGCCCCGGCACATGATCGAGCGCGAGCTGGCTGAAGGCGTGCTCAAACCGCTGCAACTGGATCAGGGTGGCAGCCGCCACCCACTGTTCTACCTTTATTCGAGCAAAGAGAAGACCTTGGGCCCGGCCACGCAGATTCTCATCGACCTGCTGCGCAACTTCGACACCGCGCCACTGGACGTGCCCTTCGCAGCCCCCCCACAAGCCTGAGAGGACCGCGCCCATGGCCTATTTCGAACACGAAGGATGCGCACTGCATTACGAGGAATATGGCCAGGGCGAACCCTTGGTGTTGCTGCACGGGCTGGGCTCCAGCTGCCAGGACTGGGAGTTGCAGGTGCCGGTGCTCAGCCGTCATTACCGGGTGATCCTCATGGACATCCGCGGCCACGGCCGCTCCGACAAGCCGCGCGACGGTTACCAGATCGCCACCTTCAGTGCTGACCTGCTGGCCCTGCTCGAACACCTGCACACAGGCCCGGTGCACTTCGTTGGCCTGTCCATGGGCGGCATGGTGGGCTTTCAGTTCGCGGTCGACCACCCGCAGTGGCTGCGCAGCCTGTGCATCGTCAACAGCGCCCCCGAGGTCAAGCGCCGCACCCGCAGTGACTGGGCCTGGTGGCTCAAGCGCTGGGGCCTGGCGCGCCTGCTCAGTGTCGAAACCGTCGGCAAGGGCCTGGCCGAGCGCCTGTTCCCCAAGCCCCATCAAGCAGACCTGCGGCAGAAGATGGCCCAGCGCTGGGCACGCAACGACAAGCGCGCCTACCTCAAGAGCTTCGACGCCATCGTCGACTGGGGCGTGCAGGAACGCATCGGGCAGATCCACTGTCCTACCCTGGTGATCGCCGCCGACCACGATTACACCCCGATACAACTGAAAGAGCGTTACGTGGCCCTGATGCCCAACGCCAGGCTGGTCGTCGTCGACGATTCCCGGCACGCTACGCCACTCGATCAACCCGAGGTCTTCAACCAGACCCTGCTGCAGTTCCTTGCAGCCGCTTCCACCTCTCAAGGATCTTTGAGCCCATGCTGAAAAAACTCCTGCTCACCGCCTGCTCGGTCGCCTTCGCCACCAGCGTCATGGCCTCCGACAAGACCCCGCACGTCATGCTCGACACCAGCTTCGGCCAGGTTGAAATCGAGCTGAACGCCGAGAAGGCGCCGATCAGTACCAAGAACTTCCTCGAGTACGTCGACAGCGGCTTCTACAACAACACCATCTTCCACCGCGTGATTCCCGGCTTCATGGTCCAGGGCGGCGGCTTTACTGACCAGATGGTACAGAAGAACACCAAGGACCCGATCAAGAACGAGGCCAGCAACGGCCTGCTGAACACCCGCGGCACCTTGTCGATGGCGCGCACCTCCGACCCGAACTCGGCCACCAGCCAGTTCTTCATCAACGTGGCCGACAACGACTTCCTCAACCCGGGCCGAGACCGTGGCTACGCCGTGTTCGGCAAGGTGACCAAGGGCATGGAAGTGGTCGACCAGATCGTCAACTCGCCCACCACCATCAAAAAAGGCATGCGTGATGTACCGGCCGACCCGGTCTACATCAAGTCGGCCAAACGCATCGACTGACCGCAGGCTGCACAGGGACGTGCAACCGCCTGAGGGCCGGATGGAACAGGAGTGTCGTTACCCATGCTGTACCGTCGTTTTGAACAGCTGATCGATATCTTTCGCGAAGCACCCAGTGAATCGCCCCCCACCACCGTGTGGCCGTTCTACCTGTATTACCTGCGCCAGGTCTGGCCCAGCTTCCTCGCCCTGTTAGTGGTCGGCCTGTTCGCCTCGCTGATCGAGGTGGCGATGTTCAGCTACCTCAGCCGCATCATCGACCTGGCCCAGGGCACGCCCAATGCCAGCTTCTTCAGCGAGCACAGCGGTGAACTGATCTGGATGCTGGTGGTGATCCTGCTGCTGCGGCCGTTGTTTTTCGGCCTGCACGACCTGCTGGTACACCAGACCATCAACCCTGGCATGACCAGCCTGATCCGCTGGCAAAACCACTCGTATGTGCTCAAGCAGAGCCTTAACTTCTTCCAGAGCGACTTCGCCGGGCGCATTGCCCAGCGCATCATGCAGACCGGCAACTCGCTGCGTGATTCTGCCGTGCAGGCGGTGGACGCGCTGTGGCACGTGCTGATCTACGCCATCACTTCGCTGGTGCTGTTCGCCGAGGCCGACTGGCGCCTGATGCTGCCGCTGCTGGTCTGGATCGCCGGCTACATCGCCGCGCTGTTCTACTTTGTGCCACGGGTAAAGGAGCGCTCGGTGATCTCGTCCGACGCTCGCTCCAAGCTCATGGGGCGTATCGTCGACGGCTATACCAACATCGCGACGCTGAAGCTGTTCGCCCACACCGACTACGAGCAGCAGTACGCACGTGAGGCGATCCGCGAGCAAACCGAGAAAACCCAGCTGGCCTCGCGGGTAATTACCAGCATGGACGTGGTCATCACCACCCTCAACGGCCTGCTGGTGGTCACCACCACGGGCCTGGCGCTGTGGCTGTGGAGCCAGTCGCTGATCACCGTTGGCGCCATCGCCCTGGCCACCGGCCTGGTGATCCGCATCGTCAACATGTCGGGCTGGATCATGTGGGTGGTCAACGGCATCTTCGAGAATATCGGCATGGTCCAGGACGGCCTGCAGACCATCGCCCAGCCGGTTACCGTCACCGACCCGCCCAACGCGCCGGCGCTCAAGGTCAGCCGCGGCGCGGTGCATTTCGATGATGTCGACTTTCACTATGGCAAGGCTGCCAATGTGATCGAAGGGCTCGACCTGAACATTCGCCCGGGCGAGAAAATCGGCCTGATCGGCCCTTCCGGGGCGGGCAAGTCGACCTTGGTCAACCTGCTGCTGCGCCTGTATGACGTGCAGGGCGGGCGCATCCTCATCGATGGCCAGAACATTGCCGAAGTCAGCCAGGCCAGCCTGCGCGCACAGATCGGCATGATCACCCAGGACACCTCGTTGCTGCACCGCTCGATCCGCGACAACCTGCTGTACGGCCGCCCCGATGCCAGCGAGGCTGAGTTGCACGAGGCGGTTCGCCGCGCCCGCGCCGACGAGTTCATCCCGCAACTGTCGGACGCCCAGGGGCGCACCGGCTTCGATGCCCATGTGGGTGAGCGTGGGGTCAAGTTGTCGGGCGGCCAGCGCCAGCGCATTGCCATTGCCCGGGTGCTGTTGAAGAATGCGCCGATCCTGATCATGGACGAAGCCACTTCGGCGCTGGATTCGGAGGTGGAGGCAGCCATTCAGGAAAGCCTGGAGACGCTGATGCAGGGCAAGACGGTGATCGCCATTGCCCACCGGCTGTCGACCATTGCACGGATGGACCGGCTGGTGGTGCTGGACAAGGGCCGGATTGTCGAAAGTGGCAGCCATGCTGAGTTGCTGGAGCAACAAGGGTTGTATGCCCGGTTGTGGCACCACCAGACCGGGGGCTTTGTCGGGGTCGACTGATCTGCGCTACGGCGCGTTTCTTGTAGGAGCGGCCTTGTGTCGCGAAAGGGCTGCGCAGCAGCCCCAGGTCTTCAGCTTCGCAGCAATAATTGCCGGGGCCGCTTTGCGGCCCTTTCGCGACACAAGGCCGCTCCTACAGGGATCGCGCTGCAGCCGAAGACGCATCAGTCCCGGCGGTAGGGCAACATTCCCCGCGCCTCCTCGGCATACCCCTTGACCCCTTCCCGCTCCTGCAGCAGAAAATCCTCCACCGCCCGCCGCAACCCCGGGTGTAGCAGATAATGCCAGGACCGCGTCAACACCGGTTCAAACCCGCGTATCAGCTTATGCTCGCCCTGCGCCCCGGCATCGAAACGCTGGTAACCCTCGGCAATGGCAAAGTCCATGCCCTGGTAAAAACACGTTTCGAAATGCAGCCGGTCGAATTCATCCAGGCACCCCCAGTAGCGGCCAAACAGGCTGTCGCCCCCCACCAGGCTCAAGGCCATCGCCACATCACGCCCACCCTGGCGGGCCATGACCACACGCAGCGCCTCGGGCATGCGTTCGGCCAGCAGGCTGAAAAACTCGCGTGTCAGGTAAGGCGCGCGTCGGCGCACCGCATAGGTGTTGGCATAACACAAAAAGACGAAATCCCACTGTGCCTCGTCCAGTTCATCACCGCGGTACCACCGGAATTCGATGCCCTGCCCCGCCACCTGCTCACGCTCCTTGCGCATCTGCTTGCGCTTGCGAGAGCTCAGGCTGTCGAGAAAATCCTGAAAGTCGCGGTACCCCCGGTTTTGCCAGTGAAACTGGCAACCCAGGCGCTCCATCCACCCTGGCAGGCCCGCCAACTGCGCGTCCAGCGCCGGGTCGGTGAAGTTGATGTGCGCACCGGAAAGCCCACCCTTGCCCAGATACTCCGGCAGGGCCTGCAGCATCAATAAACCGTCAGCCGGGTCGGCCGCCAGCAGGCGTGGGCCGCTGACCGGGCTGAACGGCACGGCGCCGAGCAGCTTTGGGTAGTAGGCAATGCCGGCCCGCTCACAGGCATCGGCCCAGCCATGATCGAACACATACTCGCCAAACGAATGCCACTTGCGGTACGCCGGCAACAGTGCCCGCACCTGCCCGTCACGCTCCAGCACCAGGTGCTCGGCGGCCCAGCCTGTGTTGCGCTGCACACTGCCGCTGTCTTCCATCGCGCTGAGGAAGGCATGGCGCAGGAAAGGTTGGCCCGCCGGCACCAGGGCATCCCAGGTGGCCGCCGGAAGATCACGCAAATGGGCAAGGCTATACAGGCTGGTCACGGTTTCGGCTCGCTGTCTGAAGGCGTTCAGTATCCCCAAGGAACGCTCGGCACTCAAATGACGAACGCCGGGCTGATCCTTTTATTCTCAATTACTTAACAGCAGTGCCACTAATTAGACATTAATCTGTCATTGGCCCCCGCAATACTTGCGCCTGTTTTCCGGAACCCCAGAACCTGTCTATTCAGGCCCTTTCCGAAGACATGCCAACGCAGGGGCAGGCGCTTGAGCCTCCCCCATTTTTTTCAGTAGGGAGAACCTTATGCGTCTTGTTTCTACACTTACCGGAGTAAGCCTCACCGGCATGATGCTGGCTCTGAGCGCCCCGGCCAGTGCTGCTGTCGACGCCAAGCTGCTCGAAATGCTCCGCGCCAACGGCTCGATCAATCAGGCGCAGTACAACGAACTGCAGGGCGACCTGGCAAAAGAAACCAAGGAAAAGGCCGACCAGAAAGCTCAGTCCGAACGCATGAGCTCGTTTGAACAAAAAGTGGCATGGGCCGCCAAGACCCAGATCAAGGGTGACGTGCGCCTGCGTTACGAAGACGTCAACGTCGATGACCCGAACAGCAGCAGCGGCAACCAGGACCGCCAGCGAGTGCGTGCCCGTGTCGGCTTCTACAGCGAGATCAACCCGCAGGTCGACGCCGGCGTTCGTATAGCCACCGGCAGCAGCGCCGACCGGCGCTCGACCAACCAGAGCCTCGACAACTACTTTGACAAGAAGTCGCTGTGGGTCGACCTCGCCTACCTCGACTGGCACCCTACTGCAGTCCCTAACCTGCACCTTATTGGCGGCAAGATGCCACAGCCTTGGGTAAGCATGGGCGACATCATCTGGGATAGCGACATCAACCCGGAAGGTGTGGCTGCCACTTACAAGGCTGACCTGGGCGGAGCCGAAGTCTTTGCCAGCGCCGGTCAGTACACCCTGAAAGACAACGTCGATGGTGATGGTGTCCAGTACAAGCACGATGCGCAGGTTTACCACGGCCAGTTGGGCGCCAAGTTCGCCCCGGCTGACGTGCTCAAGCTCACCGTGGGTGCCAGCATCTATGGTTACGACAACGACAAGGAAGCAGCCATCCTGCAGTCGTTCGGCAACACCACCAACGAGTTCAATCTGGTGGAAGGCTTTGGCCAGATCGATTTCACCGGCTTGGCCATTCCATTGTCGGCCTATGGTCAGTACGTGAAGAATACCGAGAGCACCGATGGCGAAGATCAAGCCTGGCTGGCTGGTTTGAAAACCAAGGTGGGAGCCTGGAGCCTGGACTACAACTACCGCGATGTGCAGCGTAACGCGGTGGTCAGCCTGTTCACCGATTCGGACTTTGGCAACGGCTTCACCGGTTCGCGTGGTCACAAGTTCAAGGTCGGTTACGAGATCGACAAGAACTTCTCCCTGGGTGCTGCCTACCTGATGGCCAAGACAGATCTGTCGCAGCTGCCGAACAGCAATGCTGACGTCGACACCCTGCAGGTGGACCTGGAAGCCAAGTTCTAAGCGGCAACCTCTCTGCTTCACGCTGAAGCGGGAAACGCCGACCCCATCCGGCGTTTCCCTCTTTTTTGCCTGTGCGAATGCGCCGGCCCCTTCGCGGGCCTGCCCGCTCCCACAGGATCACCACAGACCTTGAGAACTATGCTGTACCTGTGGGAGCGGGCGAGCCCGCGAAGAGGCCGTTACAGGCGCCTGATAAATCAGCGCTTGCGCAGAATCACGCTACCAATCGAATACCCCGCACCAAACGAGCTCAACACGCCCAACGAGCCCTTGGCCAGGTCATCCTGGTACAGGTGGAAGGCAATCACCGAACCCGCCGAACTGGTGTTGGCATAACGGTCGAGAATGACCGGTGCATCTTCCTCGGCCACTTCACGCCCCAGCAGCTTCTTGACGATCAGGTGGTTCATGCTGAGGTTCGCCTGGTGCAGCCAGAAGCGCTTCACATCGCTCGATTGCAGGCCGTTTTCCTGCAGGTGCTCACCGATCAGCTCGGCCACTTTCGGGCACACCTCGCGGAACACCTTGCGGCCTTCCTGGATGAACAGCTTGTCCGCTGCGCCTTCGCCCTCTTCCGCCGCACGGTTGAGGAAGCCGAAGTTGTTGCGGATGTTGTTGGAGAACTCGGTCCACAGCTTGCTGCTGACGATGTCGAACTGGTGCGCCGAGGTGGCCTGGTCGGCACGCTCGATCAGTACCGCGGTAGCGGCATCACCGAAAATGAAGTGGCTGTCACGGTCGCGGAAGTTCAGGTGGCCGGTGCACACCTCCGGGTTGACCATCAGCACCGCGCGCGCCTGGCCCAGGGCCACGCTGTTGGCGGCGGTCTGGATGCCGAAGGTGGCGGACGAGCAGGCCACGTTCATGTCGAAGGCAAAGCCCTGGATGCCCAGCGCCTGCTGCACTTCGATGGCAATCGCCGGGTACGGGCGCTGCAAGTTGGAGCAGGCGACGATTACCCCGTCGACATCCGCAGCCGTGCGGCCGGCGCGCTCCAGGGCCTGGCGGGCAGCGGCCACGGCCATTTCGCAGAGCACCGACGGTTCGTCGTTGGACCGCTCTGGCAAGCGTGGTTTCATGCGCTGGGGGTCGAGGATGCCGGCCTTGTCCATGACGAAGCGGCTCTTGATGCCCGAGGCCTTTTCGATGAACGCCGCGTCGGACAACGGCGCCGCTTCGACTTCACCGCGCTCGATGGCGGCGGCGTTGTCCTGGTTGAACTGCTGCGACCAGGCGTTGAAGGAGGCCACCAGTTCTTCGTTGGAAATGCTCTGGGCCGGGGTGTACAGGCCGGTGCCGCTGATCACGACGTTATGCACGGTCGTTCCTCTGGTCAAAGGCCATCGCCACGGGGCGCTGGCTGGAAATATGACAGATTAATGGCACTTTAGTACCAATTTAGGCGCGTACGCTCACCCCTGTGGGAGCGGGCGTGCCCGCGAAGGGCCGCAAGGCGGCCCCAAATTGCATCAATATTGCCACAACTGTGGAAGTTTAGCCTTCCACCTGACTCCACTGTTTGCTCAATCGCTTGTCGGAAATCGGCACCTTGGTCCCCAACTGCTGGGCAAACAACGACACCCGATATTCCTCCAGCCACCAACGGTACAAAGCCAGTTGCTCATCACGCTTGCCCTCTTGGGCATGCTTGTCGGCACGGGCCTTGTACTGCGCCCACAGGTTGGCTAGCTCGCCGGACCAGACCCGGTCCTTCTGCACTTGCGAACCCAGCTTCTCAAGGCGCAGTTCCACCGCCTTGAGGTAGCGTGGCAGCTCCTTGAACCAAGCCGCGGGCGTTTCGCGCACAAAGCCCGGGTACACCAGGTTACCCAGCTGCTGCTTGATGTCGTTCAGCGCCACCGCCTGGCTCAGGTCGATCTTGCCCTTGAAGCGCTTCTGCAGGCCATGCCAGAGTTTCAGCACCTCCAACGTCAGGCGCGCCAGGCGCTCGGCATGCTCCGCCCAGCTGCCGCGCTTGCGCTCAGCCAGCCCGGCCAGGGCCGCGCCATCACGAGGCAGTGGTTGTTCGCCTTCGAGGATGCAGCTGTCCAGGCTGGCCAGCAGAATGTCTTCGACCAGCGCCTCGACCCGCCCCATTTCACGGTACAGCAGGCCCAGCTCGGTCAGCCCCGGCAGCTTGCCGCGCAGGAACTTGGCCGGCTCGGCCAGTTGCTGCAGCAACAGCCGTTGCAACGCGCGGCGGTGCTGGAACTCGGCTTCGGCCTGGGTCGAGAAGCGCCCTTCGCGCACGGTGCCGTTGTCTTCGACCAGCGCCGGGTACACGGTCATCGACAGCCCTGCAATCTTCTGCTGGGCGGTCTGTTTCACTTCGCTGAAAGCTTTGGCCTGCACCGGTTGTTCGCTTTTGGCATCACGCGGCACCGCCAGTGCTGCCTGGCTGGCAGCGGCAAAGCGTGCAGTCAGCTCGGCCAGGTCGCGGCCTTCGCCAAGGAACTTGCCTTGGCCATCGACCACTTCGATGTTCATCCGCAGGTGGCCTTCGACCAGTTTGACCGATTCTTCCCAGGCCTCATCGGACACCCGCGCACCGGTCATGCGCAACAGCTCCTGGCCCAGAGCCTGCGGCAGCGCCCCCTGGCCGAACGTCATGCGCGCCAGCGAGGCCTTGACGAAGTCCGGCACCGGCACGAAGTTCTTGCGCAGGGCCTTGGGCAGGTTGCGCACCAGCGCCACGCACTTGGCCTCCAGCAGGCCTGGCACCAGCCATTCCAGGCGCTCGCCGGGCAGGCTTGGCAACAGCGGTGCCGGCACCCGCACGGTCACGCCGTCACGCGGGTGACCGGGCTCGAAGTGGTAGCTCTGCGGCAGGCGCAGCTCGCCCACCTGCATACTGTCGGGGTACTGCGCTGCCGTCACTTCGCTGGCTTCGCGGGCCAGCACGTCTTCCTCGCGCATGATCAGCAGGTTCGCGTCTTTCTGGCTGCCCATGCGGTACCAGCTGTCGAAGGTCGCGGTCTGGTGAATTTCTGCCGGCAGGCGCGCTTCGTAGAAGGCGTACAGCGTTTCTTCGTCGGCCAGAATGTCGCGCCGGCGGGCCTTGGCCTCCAGCTCGTCAAGCTCCTCAAGCAGGCGTTTGTTGGCTGCCAGGCACTTGGCCCGTGACTGGATTTCACCCCCCACCAGGCCTTCGCGGATAAACAGCTCGCGCGAGGTAACCGGGTCGATCGGGCCGTAATGCACCGGGCGGCGGCCAACCAGAATCAGCCCGTACAGGGTGATCTGCTCATAGGCCACCACCTGCCCGCGCTTCTTCTCCCAGTGCGGTTCAAAGTGGTTCTTCTTGACCAGGTGGCCGGCCAGCGGCTCGATCCAGTCCGGCTCGATCTTGGCGACCATGCGCGCATACAGCTTGGTGGTCTCGACCAGTTCGGCGGCCATTACCCACTGCGGGCGCTTGCGCCCCAGGCCTGATGAAGGGTGCACCCAGAAGCGCCGTTGGCGGGCACCCTGGTAGTCGCCCTCTTCGGTCTTCTGGCCGATCTGGCTGAGCAGGCCACTGAGGATGGCCTTGTGCATCTTCAGGTAGTCGGACGGTTCCTTGTTCACCGTCAACTGCAGCTCACGGCAGATCAGTGCCAGCTGGCGGTGGGCATCGCGCCATTCACGCAGGCGCAGGTAGTTCAGGAAGTTCTTGCGGCACCAGTTGCGCAGCGGGTTGGCCGTGAGCGCCTGGCGCTGCTCTTCGAAACCACGCCACAGGTTGACCAACGCGGCGAAGTCGGAGTCCACGTCCTTCCACTGTGCGTGGGCCTGGTCGGCGGCCTGTTGGCGCTCTGGCGGGCGTTCGCGCGGGTCCTGCACCGACAGCGCACTGGTGACGATCAGCACTTCCTGCAAGCTGCCCAGGCGTGCGCCTTCGAGCAGCATGCGGCCCAGCCGTGGGTCGACCGGCAGGCGCGCCAGCTGGCGCCCGATCGGGGTCAGCTGGTTCTCGCGGTTGACCGCCGACAGCTCTTGCAACAGGTTGAAGCCATCGCTGATGGCCTTGCCGTCCGGCGGCTCGATGAACGGGAAGGCATCGATCGCGCCCAGGCGCAGGTGCAGCATCTGCAGGATCACCGCCGCCAGGTTGGTGCGCAGGATCTCCGGGTCGGTGAACGCGGGCCGGCTGTTGAAATCTTCTTCGCTGTACAGCCGTACGCAGATGCCTGGCTCTACCCGGCCGCAGCGGCCTTTGCGCTGGTTGGCACTGGCTTGCGACACTGCCTCGATGGGCAGGCGCTGCACCTTGGCGCGGTAGCTGTAACGGCTGATGCGCGCCGTGCCGGTGTCGATCACATAGCGAATGCCAGGCACGGTCAGCGAGGTTTCGGCAACGTTGGTGGCCAGCACCACGCGGCGCCCGGTGTGTGGCTGGAAGATGCGCTGCTGCTCGGCCGGCGACAGGCGCGCGTACAACGGCAAAATCTCGGTGTGGCGCAGTTGCGCCTTGCGCAGGATCTCGGCGGCATCGCGGATTTCCCGCTCGCCCGGCAAAAAGATCAGCACATCGCCCGGGCCCTTGCCCTCACTGCGCTCATGGTGCGCCAGCTCATCCAGGGTGGCGAGGATGGCCTGGTCGACGGTGAGGTCGTCTTCGATCTGGTTGCCTTCCTCGTCCTGCTCGCTGGTCAGCGGGCGGTACCAGGTTTCTACCGGGAAGGTGCGCCCGGACACCTCGATGATTGGCGCGTTATCGAAGTGCTTGGAGAAGCGCTCCAGGTCGATGGTCGCCGAGGTGATGATCAGCTTCAGGTCTGGCCGGCGATGCAGCAGGGTCTTCAGGTAGCCGAGCAGGAAGTCGATGTTCAGGCTGCGTTCGTGGGCTTCGTCGACAATGATGGTGTCGTAGCGCTCCAGAAGGCGGTCGTGCTGGGTTTCGGCCAGCAGGATGCCGTCGGTCATCAGCTTGACCAGGGTGTTGGAATCGCTCTGGTCTTCGAACCGCACCTGGTAACCGACCAGCCCGCCCAGCGGCGTGCCCAGCTCCTCGGCAACCCGCGCCGCCACGCTACGCGCGGCGATCCGGCGCGGCTGGGTGTGGGCGATCAGGCCATGGCTGCCACGGCCCAGCTCCAGGCAGATTTTCGGCAGCTGGGTGGTCTTGCCCGAACCGGTTTCGCCGGCGATCACCAGCACCTGGTTTTCGGCCAGGGCCTTCTTGATTTCATCACGCTTGGCGGCGATCGGCAGGTTGTCGTCGTAGCGCACGGTCGGCACGCTTTGCTGGCGCGCGGTGACCTGGGCGCAGGAGGCCTGGACCTTTTCCACCCACTGCGCCAGCTTCGCCTCGTCGGGGCGCTTGCGCAGTTCGTGCAGCTGCCGGCGCAGGCGATGGCGGTCGGCAATCATGGCGTGGTCGAGGTTTTGCAGCAGTTTGTCGATGGCGTGGTCAGTCATGGGGCTTTTTAGTGATGCAGGTGAGCCTGCTTTTTCATGATCGGCATTCGAAGGATGCGCGATTGTCGCAGATTTGGGCCTACTTTGCTGTCCAGCCTGGCACGGTCCCTGTAGGAGCGGCCTTGCGCCGCGAATGGGCCGCAAAGCGGACCCAGCAATTTCAGCAACACCACTGAAAACCTGGGGCCGCTTTGCGGCCCATTCGCGGCACAAGGCCGCTCCTACAGGGATCGGATAGCGGCTGAAAGTTTAGCAAGGGCATATGTAAAGGTTGCCATTCACTGCTTTAATCAACCTTACGCCGCATGTGAGTATCAAAGGCATGATTCCCGTCCAGCCCATCGCGCCACCGTCCTCCCGCCCTTCGCTCCCGAAGGCCCGGAGCCGTGCCGGGGAAAATCCGCTGGTTCACATCATCCTCGCCTTCTGGGCCCTGTGGCACTGCCGCCACGCGCGCCCACCGGACACCTCGCTCACGCCATTGTGACCAAACACGGCCGGCGTCTGGCCGTTTGACTCAACTGGGCCGCCTGCTTGTGCGGTGGCCCTGTGCGCACGCGAGCGAATCAATCATGCACTTTGCACCCGTAGAGCAGGCTACCCGTTTCCTGGCCGACAACCCCGATATCGAGCTGTTCGAACTGTTCATCCTCGACGCCAACGGCGTACCGCGCGGCAAGCTGTTGCACCGCGAGGAACTGCTGGCCGTTTACCAGACCGGCCGGCCGCTGCCCAGCACCATCCTCGGCCTGACCCTGAACGGTGACGACGTGGAAAACTCGGGCCTGGTGTGGGACGTGGGCGACATTGACTGCCGGGCCTACCCGCTTGAAGGCAGCCTGGTGCGCTTGCCGTGGCGCCGGGTGCCAACGGCTGCCGTGCAGGTCAGCATGCACCCGAGCGAGGGCCTGCCGGCCAGCGTCGCCGACCCGCGTCATGTGCTGCTGCGCACCATCGAAGCGCTGAAAGCCGACGGCTACCACCCGGTAATGGCCTGCGAGCTGGAGTTTTACCTGCTCGACCAGCAACGCGACGCCCAGGGCCGCCCGCAACCGGCGCTGGACAACGATGGCGGCCGCCCTCGCACAACCCAGGTCTATGGCCTGCGCGAACTGGAGCAGATCGAACCGTTCCTCGCCGACCTTTATGCTGCCTGCAAGGCCCAGGGCATTCCGGCGCGTACCGCCATTTCGGAATACGCCCCAGGCCAGGTGGAAATCACCCTGGAGCACGGTGATGCGCTGCAGGCGATGGACCAGGCCGTGCGCTACAAGCGGCTGGTGAAAGGCGTGGCCCATGCCCACGGCATGCAGGCCTGTTTCATGGCCAAGCCGTTTGCCAACCTGGCCGGCACCGGCATGCACATGCACCTGAGCCTGGCCGACAGCGCTGGCAACAACCTGTTCGCCAGTGAAGACAAAGCCGGTACCCCGCTGCTGCGCCAGGCTGTGGCCGGCATGCTGCGCCACCTGCGCGACTCGCTGCTGCTGTTTTGCCCCAACGCCAACTCGTTCCGCCGCTTCCAGGCCAACAGCTATGCGCCGCTGGCACCGACCTGGGGCGTAGACAACCGCACCGTGAGCCTGCGCGTGCCAGGCGGCCCGGCCAACAGCCGGCATGTGGAACACCGCATTTGCGGCGCCGACGCCAACCCCTACCTGGCCGCAGCGGCAATTCTCGCCGCCAGCCACCGAGGCATCCGCGAACAGCTGGACCCGGGCGCACCGGTGGAAGGCAACGGCTATGCCCAGGCCACCGAACACCTGCCTACCGACTGGCTGACGGCCCTCGACGCCCTGCAACATTCCCATTGGGCCCGCGAAGCATTGGGCGAAGACTTCCTTGGCGTGTACCTGAAGGTCAAACGCGCCGAGTACCGCCAGTTCATGGCCGAAGTCAGCGAGCAGGACTGGCGCTGGTACCTGCACCAGGCCTGAGCCCCTACATAACAAGGAACACCCATGAACGCAGCATTCAACAAAGGCCCGGCGCAGCGTGCGCCGTCCTACTACAGCGCCTCCCTCAACGACCACACCGAGTACCCGCAGCTCAAGGGCACGGTGCAGGTGGATGTGGCCATCATCGGCGGCGGCTTCACCGGCGTCGCCACGGCGGTGGAGCTGGCCGAACGTGGCCTGAAGGTGGCTATCGTCGAAACCAACCGCATCGGCTGGGGCGCCAGCGGGCGCAATGGCGGCCAGGTCACCGGCAGCCTGTCGGGCGACGAGGCCATGCGCACGCAGATGCGCAACCACCTGGGCACCGACGTCGACGATTTCATCTGGCATCTGCGCTGGCGCGGGCACCAGGTGATCGAACAGCGCGTGACGCGCTATGGCATCGACTGCGACCTCAAGCACGGCCACCTGCATGCGGCGATGAAGCCCTCGCACATGGACGAGCTGCGTGCCTTCGAGGCCGAGGCCCAGCGCCGGGGCATGGGCGAGCAGGTGCAACTGCTGGACCGCGCGGCAGTGGCCGGACACCTGCAAAGCCCGCTGTACCTGGGTGCGTTGAAGAACCTGCGCAACCTGCACCTGCACCCGCTCAACCTGTGCCTGGGTGAGGCCCGCGCTGCCCACAGCCTGGGTGCGCTTATCTTCGAGAACTCCGAGGTGCTGGACATCGTCCACGGCCCGCGCCCGGCGGTGGTCACCGCCCACGGCCGGGTAGAGGCGCGCCAGGTGATGCTGGCCGGTGATGTGTATCACAAACTGGAAAAGCGCCAGCTCAAGGGCAAGATCTTCCCGGCCATGGGCGGTATCGTCACCACCGCGCCGCTGGGCGAGCTGGCCAAGCAGATCAACCCGCAGGACCTGGCGGTGTACGACTGCCGCTTCGTGCTCGACTATTACCGCCTCACCGCCGACAAGCGCCTGCTGTTCGGCGGTGGCGCCAACTATTCCGGCCGTGACTCACGGGATATCGAAAGTGAACTGCGCCCGTGCATCGAGCGCACCTTCCCGGCATTGAAAGGCGTGCCGATCGAGTTCCAGTGGAGCTGCGCAATGGGCATCGTTGTCAACCGCATCCCTCAGCTGGGCAAGCTGTCGGACAACGTGTGGTACTGCCAGGGTTATTCGGGGCACGGCATTGCCACCAGCCACATCATGGGCGAGATCATGGCCGAGGCACTGACCGGGACGCTGGAGAAGTTCGACACCTTTGCCCAGTGCAAGCATGTGCGGGTGCCGATGGGGGATTTGCTGGGCAACCCGCTGCTGGCGGCGGGGATGTGGTACTACCAGATGCTGGAAAAACTGCGCTGAATCCGAGTTCTGCTCGACATCTGTAATCGATGGACTCGCCCCCGCCGAGGCATCACAGTGCCACGGTGGCGTTCGAAGAAGCCAACGGCAGCGAGGGCGAGACCATGAAAAAGCATAGTTCGAAGCACGATTCCCTGTCTTCCACCGACGTGGAACTTTGCACAACCATCTGCGTTGACCTGGCCAAACAGGTCTTCCAGTTGGCAGGCGAGGACGCTACTGGTCGGGTGATCTACGAAGATCGCATCAAATCCCGTCAAGCATTCCATGACTTCCTGATCAGGCTGCCAACGACCGTGGCCGTCTTGATGGAGTGCGGTCCAGGTGCACAAGCCTGGGCCAGGCTGCTGCAAACCAAAGGTAATCCGGTTCGCATCCTGCCTGCGCAACGCGTCGCCGAACACCGTAGCGGCGCGAAGAACGACCGTAACGATGCCCATGCCATTCTGCGTGCCGGTCGCGATACCAGCATTGCCTCCGTACCGATCAAGAGCACCACAGCGCTGGCTATTCAAGCACTGCATCGCATCCGGCGCGGCAACATCAAGCGGCATACAGCGCTGGGCAATCAGATACGTGGCCTGCTGCTTGAGCATGGCGTATCCATGCCTCAAGGCGATGCCGCGATCAGTCAGCAGGTACCGCGGGCGCTTGAGGATGCCTCCTTGCCTCTGCCCGATTTGTTGCGCGAGTTGCTTGATGAGCTGCTGACTGACTGGCTGTCTTTAGGTGAACGCATTGCGGCGCTGAGTGGACGGCTCGAAGTGACAGCCCAGCAAGATAAGGTGGCACAGCGGCTGATCACCATTCGTGGCGTTGGCCCAATCATCGCCACGGCGATCGTGGCAAAACAGACCGAACCCAGCCGCTTCGCGAGTGGCCGAATGTATTCCGCCTTCTTCGGTATCGTGCCGGACCAGCACAGTAGCGGAAACAAAATCAGGCTGGGCAGAATGAGCAAGCGAGGTGACGGCTACATACGCAGCCTGATGATCCAGGGCGCCCATGCTGTCTTGAGTCAGCTAAGACCTGATTCCGATCAGCCAGACGATCGCCGCCTGTTGCGCTGGCTATCCCGCCTTGGACGCAAGGAGGCGGCGATCAGACTGGCTAATCGAAATCTGCGCATTATCTGGGCTCTGTTACAGAGCAATCAGGTCTACCAACGTAAACCGAACAACAACCCGGAGGCTGCTATGAGCCTCTGACCAACCGAGCAATGCCACCGGGGCGCTGAGCGCTCCAACCCCTGCTAGTGAACATTGACCCTAGGTAAGACCGTCGCAGACAGATGCCTCCGCTCCTACAGGCCTAACGTAATGGCCTCAATGTAAACGGCACACTGCGAGCTCACCACGATGTTGGCCAGAAGCGAAAAGCTTCCTCGAATAGGCCTGATACATAGATGCAACCGGGTTCCTATGTTCAAAAGCAGCTAGACAGTGTGGGCGAGTCCATACATAGGAGCGGCCTTGTGTCGCGATCGGGCCGCAAAGCGGCCCCAGGTTCTCAGCCGTAATGCTGAAATTCCTGGGGCCGCTTTGCGGCCCTTTCGCAGCACAAGGCTGCTCCTACAGGGACCGCGCTGGCGGGGCGTCAGGCGATCTTCTTCAAGCCCTGCTTCTTGAGCTCTTCATCGCGCAGCTCGCGGCGCAGGATCTTGCCCACGTTGGTGGTCGGCAGCGTATCGCGGAACTCGATCAGGCGTGGCACCTTGTAGCCGGTAACGTTGGCACGCATGTGCTCCATCACCTGCTCCTTGGTCACGGTCATGCCCGGTTTGACCACGATGAACACCTTGATCACTTCACCCGACTTCTCGTCAGGCACACCAATGGCTGCGCACTGCAGCACGCCCGGCAAGGCCGCCAGCACGTCTTCCAGCTCGTTGGGGTACACGTTGAAGCCCGAGACCAGGATCATGTCCTTCTTGCGGTCGACGATGCGCATGTAACCGTCCGCCTGGATCAGCGCGATATCACCGGTCTTCAGCCAGCCTTCGCTGTCGAGGATCTCGGCGGTGGCATCTTCGCGCTGCCAGTAGCCCTTCATCACCTGCGGGCCCTTGACGCACAGCTCGCCCACCTCGCCCAACGGCAGCTCGTTGCCAGCGTCATCGATGATCTTGCACAAGGTCGACGGCACCGGAATGCCAATGGTACCCACCTGGTTGGCTTCTGCCGGGTTCACAGCCGCCACCGGGCTGGTTTCGGTCATGCCGTAGCCTTCGCAGATGGCACAGCCGGTAACGGCCTTCCAGCGCTCTGCCACGCTCAGTTGCAGGGCCATGCCGCCCGACAGGGTGATTTTCAGCGCCGAGAAGTCCAAGGCACGGAACGCCTCGTTGTTGCACAGGGCAACGAACAGGGTGTTGAGGCCGACAAAGCCGCTGAACTTCCACTTGCCCAGTTCCTTGACCATGGCCGGCAGGTCACGCGGGTTGCTGATCAGCACGTTGTGGTTGCCGATCAGCATCATCGCCATGCAATGGAAGGTAAAGGCGTAGATATGGTACAGCGGCAGCGGGGTGATGAGAATTTCGCAGCCTTCGTGTAGGTTAGCGCCCATCAGCGCCCGGCACTGCAGCATGTTGGCCACCAGGTTGCGGTGGGTCAGCATGGCGCCCTTGGCCACGCCGGTGGTGCCGCCGGTGTACTGCAACACAGCCACGTCGTTGGCCTGCGGGTTGGCCTCGGTCACCGGCTGGCCCTTGCCCAGGGCCAGGGCGTCGTTGAAGCGCACGGCCTGCGGCAGGCTGTAGGCCGGCACCATCTTCTTCACGTACTTGATCACGCTGTTGATCAGCAGGCGTTTGAGCGGCGGCAGCAGGTCGGCCACTTCGGTGACGATGACGTGTTTGACCTGGGTCTTGGGTACCACCTTTTCGGCCAGGTGGGCCATGTTGGCCAAGCACACCAGGGCCTTGGCGCCGGAGTCGTTGAACTGGTGTTCCATCTCCCGCACGGTATACAGCGGGTTGGTGTTGACCACGATCAGCCCGGCACGCATGGCGCCGAAGACCGCGACCGGGTATTGCAGGACATTGGGCAGTTGCACGGCAATGCGGTCACCCGGCTTGAGGTCGGTATGCTGCTGCAGCCAGGCGGCAAACGCCCCCGACAGCGCATACAGCTCGCCATAAGTGATAGTCTTGCCCAGGTTGCTAAAGGCCGGTTTGTCGGCAAAGCGTTGGCAGGATTGCTTGAGTACTGCCTGGATATTGGGGAATTCGTCAGGATTGATTTCCGCCGTAACCCCGGCTGGGTACTTATCCTTCCAAAAATTTTCGATCATGGAAGCCCACTCCTTCAGCAACAGCGAAGTTCGATTGGCGCGTCGATGCGCTTATTATTGATATGAGACGGCGGTTCGTTGCAAACCGGATCGTCTGAAAGCGGGCCGAGAGTAACAGCTTTGCCTGGGGTCGCCTAGAGGCCAAAACAGGCCTTGCAGTCACAAAAATGACTCAATGAACAATACAGGTCATTTTTAGAGTTTTTAACCAAAATGTCGCACATCAGGCTGTAATCATCCTTTTAGAGCGGTTTTTAAAGCATTCGCGGGCAAGCCCGCGAATGCCATTTCGGTATCACGCTATGTCGCGCAGCTCTCGCCGCAGGATCTTGCCCACCGGCGTCATCGGCAACGACTCGCGCAGCACGATGTGCTTGGGTACTTTGTAGCCGGTGAAGTTGGCTTTGCAGTAGGCCTTCAGCTCTTCCACGCTCAACCCGCCCTCGCGCGGCACCACGAACAGCTTCACCGCCTCGCCTGAGCGCTCGTCCGGCACGCCGATAGCCGCACAGTTGGCAACCTTGGGGTGGCCCATCACCACGTCCTCGATCTCGTTGGGGTACACGTTGAAGCCCGAGACGATGATCATGTCCTTCTTGCGGTCGACAATGCGGGTGAAGCCGTCCGGGTCGATCACCGCGATATCCCCGGTCTTGAACCAGCCGTCCGCATCCAGCGCTTGAGCAGTGGCCTCAGGCTGCTGCCAGTAACCCTTCATCACCTGCGGGCCCTTGATGCACAACTCGCCCCGCTCGCCCAGCGGCAATTCGTTGCCGTCATCGTCGATAACCTTGAACGCGGTACCCGCCACCGGTATGCCCACGGTGCCCAGGCGCGCCAACTGGCCATAAGGGTTGGTGCTGGCCACCGGCGAGGTTTCTGTCAGGCCGTAGCCTTCGACAATGCGGCACCCGGTAAGGGCTTCCCAGCGCTCGGCAGTGGCCTTGACCAGCGCCGTGCCGCCGGAGTTGGTGACCTTCAGCGCCGAGAAATCCAGCTGGCGGAAACCGGGATGGTCCATCAGCGCGACAAACAGTGTGTTCAACCCTAACAGCGCGGAGAAACGCCACTTGCCCAGCTCCTTGATGAAGCCAGGGATGTCCCGTGGGTTGGTGATCAGCACGTTGTGGTTACCGGTGACCATCATGCACATGCAGTTCGCGGTAAAGGCATAGATGTGGTACAGCGGCAGGGGCGCAATCATCACCTCCTGGCCGTCCTTGAGCAGCTTCTGCCCATCGGGCCCGTGCTGCGAGAAGCAGGCCAGCACCTGCAACATGTTGGCCACCAGGTTGGCATGGGTGAGCATGGCGCCCTTGGCCAGGCCGGTGGTGCCGCCGGTGTACTGCAGCACGGCAATGTCGTCCAGGCTCAACGGCACCGGTTTGGGCGACTGCTCGCGGCCCAGGCGCAGCACCTGCTTGAACGATATCGCCTGGGGCAACCGGTAAGCTGGCACCATCTTCTTCAGCTTGTCGACCACGGTGTTGATCAGCCAGCCCTTGGCGGCAGGCAACAGGTCGCCCATTTTCGCCTCGATCAGGTACTCGATGCCGGTATCGGGCAGCACCTCCTGCACGCGCTTGCCGAACATGTTCAGGTACACCAGCGCGCGTGCGCCACTGTCCTTGAACTGGTGGCGCATTTCGCGCTCGGTGTACAGCGGGTTGGTGTTGACCACGATCAGGCCGGCGCGCATGGCACCGAAGACGGCGATCGGGTATTGCAGCACGTTGGGCATCTGCACCGCGATGCGGTCGCCCGGCTTGAGGTCGGTGTGCTGCTGCAACCAGGCGGCAAAGGCTGCCGAATGGCGCTCCAGCTCCGCGTAGTTCAGGGTCACGCCCAGGTTGCTGAACGCCGGGCGGTCGGCAAAGCGCTTGCAGGAGCGCTCGAACACCTCGACGACCGAGGTGTAGGCATTGATGTCGATGGTGGAAGGTACGCCCGCCGGGCGCTTGTCATTCCAGAAGTCGGCTTGCATTTATTATTGTTCCTCTGCCTGGACCTGCACTGCGTCCTTTAGTCCTTTACCTGATCGCCTGCTGGCGAAAAGGCGTTGATCCGACGTTAGCAGGTAAGCCCAGGACGGCATATACGCCAAGTGCCGCCATTAACATTGTGAATCTTATTTGTGCCCTTCCTGCAATCCGGCCGGTTGTGCATACACTGTTCGGGTACCCGCGCGCACAAGGACCCGCCATGCCCCACGACGCCTTCTGGCTACCCGCCAGCGAGCACTGCAGCCTGTACGTGCACCAATGGCTGCCGGCCACACCGGTAAAAGCCGTGGTGCTGCTGGCCCACGGCATGGCCGAGCATGCCGGGCGCTACCTGCGCCTGGGGCATGCCCTGAGCGAGGCCGGCTTTGCCCTGTTCGCTGCCGACCAGCGCGGCCATGGGCGCACCGCCGAGCTGGGCAGCCTCGGCCTGTTCGCCCGCCATCATGGCTGGAATGCCGTAGTCAACGACCTTGGGCTGCTGGCCCAGCACATCGGCCAGCAGTTCCCGGGTACACCGCTGTTTCTGTTCGGCCACAGCATGGGCAGCTACATTGCCCAGGCCTACCTGCTGCACCACAGCGCCAGCCTGCACGGGGCGATTCTCAGTGGCTCCAACTACCAACCGGCGGCGCTGTACCGCGTGGCGCGGCTGATTGCCCGGCTGGAGGGCTGGCGCCAGGGGCCGCAAGGCAAGAGTGCGCTGATCGAATGGTTGTCGTTCGGTTCGTTCAACAAAGCCTTCAAACCCAACCGCACGGCGTTCGACTGGCTCAGCCGCGACCCGGCCGAGGTCGACTTGTATGTCAACGACCCGTTGTGCGGCTTTCGCTGCAGCAACCAGCTGTGGCTCGACCTGCTGCAAGGCTTGGCGCAGATCAGCCAGCCGGGTAACCTCGCGCAGATCGATCCGAACCTGCCCATGCTGGTGATCGGTGGCGAATGTGATCCGGTCAGTGCCGGCAAGCGTCTAACCCATCTGGCCGACGCCCTGCGTGCGACCGGCAATCGACATGTACAGCTGCGCGTCTATCCTGAGGCGCGGCATGAAGTACTCAACGAAACCAACCGTGACGAGGTCACCGCCGATATTCTCGGCTGGCTAGAACAGGCGCTGGCCCTTGGCCGCCCCGTGCGCAGTGAATGATAGCCGCCCTCGCCCAACGCTTAAGGAAGCACCGATGTCCCAGGTCACCAACACGCCTTACGAAGCCCTCGAAGTTGGCCAGACGGCCGAGTACAAGAAGTCCGTTGAAGAACGCGACATCCAGCTGTTCGCTGCGATGTCCGGTGACCACAACCCGGTTCACCTGGATGCCGAGTTCGCCGCCAAGAGCATGTTCCGCGAGCGTATTGCCCATGGCATGTTCAGCGGCGCGCTGATCAGTGCTGCAGTGGCCTGCACCCTGCCTGGCCCAGGCACCATCTACCTGGGCCAGCAGATGAGCTTCCAGAAACCGGTAAAAATTGGCGACACCCTGACCGTGCGCCTGGAAATTCTCGAGAAACTGCCCAAGTTCAAGGTGCGCATCGCCACCAATGTGTACAACCAGAACGATGAGCTGGTGGTGCAGGGTGAGGCCGAGATCCTCGCACCGCGCAAGCAGCAGACAGTCGAACTCGTGTCGCCGCCGAATTTCGTCGCCAGCTGAAGATTGATGTAGACCGCACCGGCCTCTTCGCGGGTAAACCCGCTCCCACAGGTACAGCAAAATGCTCAATCTGTGGTGATCCTGTGGGAGCGGGTTTACCCGCGAAGAGGCCAGCGCAGCCAACATCACTCGATGACTTTCAGCCGCTGCTCGATATGCCGCCGCTCCGGCGCCTGCCGGGTCAGCGCCAGCGCCTGCCGCCACGCCTCACGCGCCTCCTCCACCTGCCCCAGCTGGTAGTGCAGCTCGGCCCGCGCCGCATGCGCCAGGTGATAGTCCAGCAGCTCACCGCGCGCCAGAATACCTTCGACCTCCCGCAAGCCAACCGCCGGCCCATCGCGCTTCGCCAGCGCCACCGCCCGGTTCAGTTCCACCACCGCTGACGGCCAATGCCGCTGCAACACATCATACAGCCCGACGATTTCCGCCCAGTCCGTCTCTTCTGCCGTTGCCGCTTCAGCGTGCACCGCGGCAATCGCCGCCTGCACCGTATAAGCACCGAACGCCCGGCTTTGCAGGGCCAGGCGCACCAGCTCGCAGCCCTCGTCAATGCGTTGCCGGTCCCACAGGCTGCGGTCCTGCTGTTCCAGCAGCACCAGGTTGCCCTGGGCATCGGTTCGCGCCTGCTGCCGGGACGCCTGCAGCAGCATCAAGGCCAGCAGGCCGATAGCCTCCGCATCAGGCAACAATTGCACCAGCAGCCGCGCCAGGCGAATGGCTTCATCGCTCAGCTCCTGCTGCAGCAGTGACTCGCCCGATGACGCCGAATAGCCTTCGTTGAACACCAGGTAGATCACCCGTAACACGCTCTCCAGGCGCTCGGGCAGTTCGCCCAGCTCTGGTACCTGGTACGGGATGCCGGCATCGCGGATCTTGGCTTTGGCGCGCACGATGCGCTGGGCGATGGTGGCCGGGCTTTGCAGGAAGGCGCGGGCGATCTGCTCGGTGGTCAGGTCGCAGACTGCGCGCAGGGTCAGCGGCACCTGGGCATCGGCGGACAGCGCCGGGTGGCAACAGGTGAAAATCAGCCGCAGGCGGTCGTCCGCCAGCAGCTCTTCTTCGCTGGGGTCCTGCGCCTGGCCATCGAGCAGCATGCTCAGGTCTGCCTGGGAACGGTCGAAACGGGCGCGTCGTCGCAACGCATCAATAGCCTTGAAGCGCCCGGTGGAAACCAGCCACGCCCGGGGGTTATCGGGGATGCCATCGCGCTGCCAGCGCTCGACGGCGATGAAGAACGCGTCATGCATGGCCTCCTCGGCCAGGTCGAAATCACCCAGCAGGCGGATCAACGTCGCCAGGATGCGCCGCGACTCCCGCCGATACACCGCCTCGACTTCGGCGCGCACCTGCGCCAGTGCTGTCATCAGTCCGGCATCCTTTGGGTCACCACCTCCACCAGGCGGTCCAGGCTTTCTCCCCAGCCCTGATAGAAGCCCATTTCTTCATGGGCCCGGCAGTCGGCAGCATTCCAGTGCCAGGCGCGGGCGGTGTAGCGGGTTTTGCCCTGCTCCTCGTCAAAGCTGATCACAGCGGTCATGAAGGCCTTGTCCGACGGCACCCAACCGGGGCCGAATGCATCGGTGAACACCAGCCGACGCGGCGCGGCAATGTCCAGAAACACGCCTTGGGTCGGGTATTCGCTACCATCTGGCGCGCGCATCAGGGTGCGGAATACCCCCCGACCCACAACTGCATCTCGCACTCCGGGGTGGTCATGCCATGCGGCCCCCACCACTGCATCAGCCACCGGGGCTCGGTCCAGGCGCGAAACAGCTTGGCCGGTGGTGCGTCGATCAGGCGGCTGATGGACAACTCGTGTTGCGCTTGCGTGGGGTGTGCAAGGCTCATGCTGATGGTTCTCCGTAGCTGTCAGGGTTGCAGTTCACGCACCGGTCGCACCTCGACACTGCCGACCCGTGCCGCAGGGATGCCCTTGGCGATGTTCAACGCTTCGTTCAGGTCGCGGGCCTCCACCAGGTAAAAGCCGGCAAGTTGCTCCTTGGTTTCGGCGAACGGGCCGTCGGTCAGGCTCATGTGCCCGTTACGCACACGCACCGTGGTGGCGGTTTGCACAGGCTTGAGCGCCTCGGCCGCCAGCATTCGCCCCGAGCCATGCACGGCTTCGGCGTAGGCCATGCATTCGGCGTCTTCCGGGCTGTCGGGCAGGCTGTGCAGCAGCCCCTCGTCACAATAGACCAGGCACAGGTATTTCATGGTCGCCTCCAGGGCAGCGGCAAAGTGCGTTTGGCGATAACGGCTCAGGGCTTGAGATCGAACAGGGCTTTTTGCGTTTCCATGTCGAAAGGCGCCGACCAGTGCTCGTGGATCACCTGCCACTGGCCACCTTGACGACGATAGCCCACGGTGGCGCGCATGAAGCCGCACTGGCTTTCATCGTCGCCCGGGCCGCAGCGGTTCAGCCAGTGGGCCAGGGCAAGGTCGCCAGAGGCATGTACGGTGAGTTCGGCCAGTTCGAAGACCATGGGGCCGGTGCACATGCCCATGCACATTTCCCAGTGCGCCGTGTAGGCGTCCTTGCCTTTGAATTGCAGGGCCTGGATGGCATCAAAGGCAACGATGTCATCGGCATAGGGGGCGGTGATGCTGGGGATGTCGCGATCGCGCACGGCCTGCATCCAGCGCTCGATCAGTTGGCGGATCTCGGTTTCGGCTGCGGTGCTCATCGAGGGTTTCTCCGACAGTGCATAGGTTTTGACACGCAGTGCGGCGTGCCTTCACCTATGGTCGAACGGAGAGCAGAGTAATCGACAACGCTTGAAAATATTCTGAATGCTGATGGCCCCATCGCTGGCAAGGCAGCTCCCACAGCGATTACACAAAGCCCGAGGCCTGTGCAGCACCTGTGGGAGCTGGCTTGCCGGCGATGGGGCCATCAGTCATTGCCCCGATCAACCCTGCTGACAACCTTCACCCATGGCCCGGTACTGGATGGTATGCACCTGGCCCTGGTGGTCTTCGTAGGTCATGGTCGCAGGCACCACTTCGCAGACATTGGGGATGGTCGAGAGGTTGATCACCCGTTTGATGTCCAGGTTCATGGTGTAGTCGTACTGCTGGGCCACAGGCTCGCTGGAGACAGGTTTGGCCTCGTCGGCAAGGGCGAACGAGGACATACCGACCAATGCAAGAATCAGTAATGGTTTCATGTGAGTGTGCCTTTTGAGCATTCAAGCTGATCGATTGACTTCTAATGCCGTCAATGGCGCGGAGAAGTTGCCATCTACGGTGAAGATGGCACGAAGTACCGATCCCGCTTCGTACTGCCAGGGGGGATGATTAAAATTCTACTCCCGGTTGGCAATAGTTGAACCCTGAAGTCGGATATTCACCCTTGCCGCATTTGCAACAATCTGCGTCAAATTGGCCGCAACATCTCAGGCCAGAGCCTTTGGCCAGCTTTCAGGGCAGGACCCGCCATCTCATTAAAAAATATTTACTGCTCGACACTCTCGGCCACAGAACGCCGGCTGCTGGACCACTTTTACCGCCAACACGCCTCGCGCATGCGTGCTGCGGGCGACGCTGAACTGTGGGTGGCAAGGGCCCCGGGCATTATTGCAGGCTTGAGTTTGAGCGCGGTGGGCGAAGGCTTATGGCTGACGGGGCTGTTTGTCGACCCGCAGCAACGCGGCCAAGGGGTGGCTGGGCAATTGATCGAGGCGGCGCTGAAACAGGCAAAGGGGCCGACCTGGCTGTTCTGCCACCCGGACCTGGTGCCGTTCTATGAGCGCCTGGGTTTCCACATGGCCGGGCAACTGCCAGAACCCCTGGCCAGCCGCCTGCAGCGCTACCAGCGCAGCAAACGCCTGGTGGCCCTGCAGCGGGGTCAGTCGTCGCTGACCTCAAGCCCGGGGAACAGTACCTCGGTGTAGCCGAACTTGGCAAAGTCCTGGATACGCGACGGGTACAGCCGGCCGATCAGATGGTCGCACTCGTGCTGCACCACCCGCGCATGGAAGCCGTCGGCAAAGCGGTTGATGGGGTTGCCCTGGGGGTCGACCCCTTCGTAGCAGATATGCTTGAAGCGTGGCACCACACCCCGCAGGCCGGGCACCGACAGGCAACCTTCCCAGCCGTCCTCCAGTTCAGTGGACGTGGGCGTGATGACCGGGTTGATCAAAATGGTCTGCGGCACCGCCTCGGCATCCGGGTAGCGCTCGCTGCGCTCGAAACCGAAAATCACCAACTGCAGGTCGATACCAATCTGTGGCGCGGCAAGGCCGACGCCGCCCACATGGCGCATGGTTTCGAACATGTCGTCGATCAGTTGCTGCAGTTCGGCAGTGCCGAGCATGTGCTCGGGCACTGGCGGGGCGATGCGCAGCAGGCGTTCGTCGCCCATCTTGAGAATGTCACGGATCATCTGGGGTTCGGCTCGGAAGGTTGGTGCTGGCTCGGTTGCGGGTGTTCATGGCCCAGCACGGTGATGGTTTCCGGGGCCTTGTGCCCTTCGAAATCCTTCTCGCCAGGGTTCTTGCCCTCGCTCGACATGTGCTCGATCACCGCATTCATCTCCGCACCCAGCAGCAACACGGCAGCGGAAATATAGAAATACAGCAACAGCACGATGATTGCACCAATGCTGCCGTACATGGCGTTGTAGTCGGCAAAGGTTTTCACGTAGTAGGCAAAGCCCAGTGACGCCACGATCCACACCACCACTGCCAGTACCGAGCCGGGTGTGATGAAGCGAAACTTCTGTTTCACGTCAGGCATTACGTAGTAGATCAGGGCCACCGCCACCATCAGCAATATGATGATCACCGGCCAGCGCAGAATGGTCCAAAGCGTGACGATGAACTCCTGCATGCCGATCTGGGCGGCGATCCACTCCATCACCTGGGGGCCCAGCACCATCAGTGCTGCGGCCGCCAGCAGCATGCCAGCCAGGCCGATGGTATAGAAAATGGAAAGCGGGATACGCTTCCATACCGGGCGGCCCTCAGGCACATCGTAAGCGGCGTTCATCGCGCTCATCATCAGGCGCACGCCGGCCGACGCGGTCCACAAGGCGATCACGATACCCACCGACAACAGCCCGCCCTTGGACTGCTGCAACTGGTCGATCACCGGGTTGACCTGTTCCAGCGCCTGAGGTGGCAGCACCAGTTCCGATTGCAGGCGCAGCCATGAAAAGAAGTCCGGCAAATGCAGGAAACCAATCAGGGCAATCAGGAACAGCAGAAAAGGGAACAGCGAGAACAGCGCCTGGTAAGCCAGCGCGGAGGCGTAGGTGGACATCTCGTCATCAAGAAATTCCTTGATGGTACGAACCAGCACGCGGTGCAAGGGCAGG
The DNA here is from genome assembly GCF_000498395.2 of Pseudomonas putida S13.1.2. Classification (NCBI taxonomy): domain Bacteria; kingdom Pseudomonadati; phylum Pseudomonadota; class Gammaproteobacteria; order Pseudomonadales; family Pseudomonadaceae; genus Pseudomonas; species Pseudomonas putida. The sequence goes on along the minus strand of NZ_CP010979.1, from coordinate 6,581,682 downwards.
CCCTGCAGGGCGGAAAAAATCATAGCGTCTCCTTTCGCCGCTCGATCGATTCAACAGACAAGTCTAATAGACCATACCGCTGCTGTGCTGCTCCCGGCCAATGCATCAAAAAATGTGTAAGCCTGTATCAGCCTCCTCGCGAGCACGCCCGCTCCCACAGGTACGTGCGTGTGGGAGCGGGCATGCCCGCGAAGAGGCCGGTTCAGGTTGCCTCAAATCAAGGCTTCTTCACTGCATCCTTTACATCGCCCTTGACCTGCTGCGCCTCGCCTTTAAGCTCCTGCGCCTTACCCTCAGCGCGCAGCTTGTCGTTGTCGGTCACCTTGCCAACACCCTGTTTCACGTTGCCGATTGCTTCGTTGGCCAGACCTTTCGCTTTGTCTTTAGTACCGCTCATGGCAAAACTCCTGCAAATGGAGACACGTGAACCGTGTCGACAGAAGGTGGACCCAACACCCTCGCCGAGAGTTTCAACGGATTTTCCAGTCACAAGCCGAGCGGTAAAACTGCGGGCGAATACCGCACCAAATCAGCCCGGCGCACCTACGCAGTTCACGCAGCTGCCCTAGAATCCCCGCAAACGTCCGCCCACAGCAGGCTGGCACTCGATAAGAACAATGTTTTCCGGATACCCGCACCCATGCGTCTGATGCCTGCGCTGGTGGCCTTGCTGCCACTGCTCCCCCTGCCCGCCCTGGCCGCCGCACCGGCCAACCCCGAAACCCTGCGTGTCGAGCGTTACGCCGATGACGACCAGCCCGGCTCGCTGCGCTGGGCCATCGAAACCAGCAACCAGAACCCCGGCCACTACAGCATCGACATTGCTGCAGTCGGCAAACCGCCCTACGTGATCCGCCCCAGCCGTGCACTGCCGGAAATCAAGGGCCCGGTGCGCATCACCGGCCTGCCTTGGGCACGCGATGGCCAATACATCGCCATCGACGGTTCGGCCTACATCAAGGACCAGGGCGTACGCACCTGCCCCGGCGCCCTGCCCGGCCAGTTCGGCACCAACGTGCGCACCACCACCAACCCCGGGCTGGTGCTGCGCGACACCCAGGGCGTGCACCTGCGCGGCCTGGAAGTGCGCAACTTCTGCATCGGCATCCTGGTCAACCGCGCCAGTGGCAACGTGATCGAAGACAACCGCATCGTCGCCAACAAAGGCGGCGCAGGCATCATGCTGACCGGTGACGACGGCGCGGGTAACCCCACCGCCACCACCACGAACCACAACAAGGTGCTGCGCAACCAGCTGCTCGACAATGGCGACGGCCTGGAGCTGACCCGCGGCGCGGCATTCAACCTGGTGGCCGACAACCTGTTCCGCTCCACTGCAGCCAACCCCGAGCCCTCGCAGGGTATCGAGATTCTGTTGGGCAACGACAACAGCGTGGTGCGCAACCGTTTCGAGAACTACTCCGACGGCCTGCAGATCAACTGGGGCAAGCGCAACTACCTGGCAGCCAACACGTTCAGCGGCAACTCGATCGGCGTCAGCGTCACCGGCGAGGGCAACATGCTCGACGGCAACCTGATCCACGGCAACCGAATCGGCGTGGCCCTGCGCCCGGAGCCGGAGGCCACCGCCACCCGCCTGACCGGCAACCGCATCTGGGGTAACAGCCAGGATATCCGCCGCTGCGAAGCCGGCGGTTCGTGCGTGCCGGGCCAGCGCACCGGTGCCATCGTGTTTGGCGTGCCGGCGCAGGCGCATGCGCTGTATGTGGGTTCGCGCGGGGTGGGCGCCGACTTGCCGAAGAAAGACCAGGCGATCATCTGCGATGCCAACGGCGAGCCCAAGCCTTGCCAGCCGCTGCCCAATCATAACCAGCAGGCGCCACGCCTGATTGCGCTGGAGGGCAATGTGTTGCGTGGTGAAGTGCAGGGGCCGGTGTCGAGCCTGCTGCGGGTGGAGTTCTTTGGCAATGCCGAGGCGGATGGCACCGAGGCGGAGCAGTACCTTGGGGAGGTGCTGGTAAACAGTGGCAAGCAGGGGCAGGCGCAGTTTGCGCAAGTGCTGGAGAACATCGGCGGGTTGCGCAGCTTTACTGCGACCGTGACGACAGCTGACGGGGCAACTTCCGAGTTGAGCCTGCCGGTTCGACGCTAACGCTACCGGCCTCTTCGCGGGCTTGCCCGCTCCCACAGGGACCGCACGGTTTACAAACCTGTGGTAAACCTGTGGGAGCGGGCAAGCCCGCGAAGAGGCCGGCACAGGCAACGCAAGTTACAAACCTTGCCCCGCCCCGTGCCACCCCTCACAATGCAGGCCTTCATAGCGTCAACCCGCAGGAACCTGCATGAAACTCGACAAACCCGCCGCCATCGCCCGGCGCAACGAAGCATTGGCCAAGCCGGTGCTGAACAGCAGCAACACCCTGTTCGCCATCCTGGACAACAAACGCAACCTGTGGTGGTTCGAAGTGCCCGTGAAGCTGCTGGGCAAAGGCCAGGCCGACTGGGTCAACCTGCTGCTGCACACGCCAGAAAGCGATGAGCTGCAGCACCTGAAGGTGCCCACCAACTTCCTCAAGGCTCACCTGGAGCAGATGGAAGTGCGCAAGCCCGGCAAGCGCCGCTCCACCATCAGCCTGGCCCTCAGCGCCGACCGCGACTCGCTGCTGCGCGACACCCGTCCGGGCGGCGAGCAGCTGGACTTCCGCAACTTCGTGCAGGCGTAAGGCCGTCAGGCCTTTTCGATACGGTCGTCATGGATGACGATCAGGCCCTGCTTGAACAATGCGCCGATGGCCTTCTTGAAGTTGCCCTTGCTGACGTTGAACAGCTTGCTGATCAGCGCCGGGTCGCTCTTGTCGCACACGGCCAACACCCCACCTTCAGCCTCCAGGCGCGCCATGATCTGCTCTTGCAGGCTGTCGGCCAGGGCCGCACCTACCGGTTGCAGGCTCAGGGCGATCTTGCCGTCGTGGCGAACTTCCTTGATGAAGCCCTTCTCGTGCATGCCCGAACGCAGGAACTTGAACACCTCGTTCTTGTGGATCAGGCCCCAGTGGCGGTTGTTGATGATGGCCTTGAAGCCCATCGGCGTTTCGCCGGCCACCAGCAACTCCACCGGTTGCCCGACTTTGTAGTCGGCCGGGGTGACGTCCAGGTAACGGTCCAGGCGCGAGGTGGCGGTGATGCGGCGGGTGCGCTTGTCGAGGTAGACGTGCACCACGCAGTAATCGCCGATCTTCAGCTGCCGTGCCTCTTCCGAGTACGGCATCAGCAGGTCCTTGGGCAGGCCCCAGTCCAGGAAGATGCCGGCACCATTGATGTCCTTGACCTTGAGGCTGGCAAACTCACCCACCTGCACCTTGGGCTTTTCGGTGGTGGCGATCAGCTGATCTTCGCTGTCCAGGTAGATGAATACGTTCAGCCAGTCATCCACCTCGGTTTCGGCGTTTTTCGGGATGTAGCGCCCCGGCAGCAGGATCTCGCCATCGGCGCCGCCGTCCAGGTACAGGCCGAAGTCCACGTGCTTCACGATTTGCAAACTGTTGTAACGCCCAAGCAGAGCCATTTCCGATGATCCTCAAGACAAGGGGGCTATTTTCCAGACAGACACGGGGTGGTGTCAAAGCTTCCGGACGGTTGCCCCTTTGTGCTTGAGTTTTTGGGGCGCTAGATCAGAAGTCGTAGCGCAGGTTCAGAGTGGCGTTGCGAGGGGCTCCGTAGTGACCGTAACTGCCGGCCATCCCAGCGTAGTACTTCTTGTCGAAGACATTGTTCAGGTTCAGCGTTGCAGCTAAGTTTTCATTTAACTTGTAACGCGCCATCAGGCTGGTCACTGCATAATCGTCCTGCTTGATTTTTGTGTTGTAACGGGTATAGGTCAAGGAGGAGCTTGAATTCCAGTTGACGCCGCCGCCAATCATCAGTTTGTCCCATTCGCCTGGCAGTCGGTAGGTATTCCACAGGCGGAATGTTTCTAGTGGCAGTTGTGTATTCAAGCGCTCGCCATCGGCGTTCTTGGATTTGGCGTGGCTGAAGCCTGTGTGCAAGTTCCAGCCTTGCGCGATCTCTCCAGAGAGTTCAAGGTCGAAACCTTTGGTTTCAGCGCCGTCGATCGGGCGAGAAGCCGCAATAGTCGTACCCGGTACATTTGTACCGATGTCTTCGGCGAAGTTGTCGCGCTTCACCATAAACGCGGCAATATTCGCATTCAGGCGGCCATTGTAAAACTCACCCTTCCAGCCCAGCTCGTAGTTTTTGCCGACTTCGGGGTCAAGCGGTTTACCGGCGATATCAACGTTGCTCTGCGGCTTGAAGATATCGGTATAGCTTACATATACCGACTGCTCTGGGGTCAAGTCGTAAATCAAGCCCGCATAGGGAGTGACCACTCCACGTTCAGTCATGCCATAGGTGGTAGGTTTTGCGTTTACGACAGCTAGGCTCTTCAGGTAATAGTCATAGCTGTAATTGGAGGCGCGCGCACCCAGGATCAGATGAAGGTTTTCGGTAAAATTAAGCCGGGCTGCCAGATAATAACCGGACTGCCGTGAACTGATATCAAAATCCAGCCCGGGTACATAAGTGCCACGATCAACTTCATTTTCCCAGTTATTGAAGTCAACACTGACTATGCCGCCCGAGGTCGAGTAGTGGTTGTTTTCGTAGTCAGAATAATTGTAGCCGGCAATCAGCTCATGGGTTTGGCCAAACAACTCGAGTGGACCTTGGATTGAAAAGTCTACGCCGCGCTGGGTTTGGTCGGCGGTGGTGGTCGAGCGCTCCAGACTTGCTGCCCCGGTAACCGGGTCAAGATAGGATAAGCCACTAGTACTTCGATAGCGAGCCGACGGAGAGTCGCGGTCGATATCCATGTAGTTGGTGACCAGCCTTGCTTTCCAGTCATTAGCGAGCGTCTGCTCGAAGGTCAGGGTGTAGTTGGTCGTTTCGAATTCGTCATACGACCAACGAGATCCTGAGCTGGTCGAACGTGAGAAGTTTGTGGCCGCTCCATTGTTATACAACAATGGAACGCCAGGCGAGCCCATTGCTTTGTATTTTTGATAATCGACACCGAAGCGAATCAGGGTCGAATCCGTCACGTCGGCTTCCACTACGCCATACAAAATATCTCTTTTCTGACTGTACCAGTCCATGTAGCTCTTGTTATCTTGCTTTGCCGTCACGAAGCGTCCGCGTACGCTACCTTGCTCGTTCAGCGGACCGGCCACATCGGCCTCAGCGCGATAATAATCCCAGGCTCCAACTGTGCTCTGGAAAGAAGACTGAAACTCGTGAGTTGGTTTTTTTCGGACCAAGTTCACCACGGCGCTTGGATCACCAGCACCGGTCATTAACCCGGTAGCGCCCCGGACAACCTCTACCCGATCGTACAGGGCCATGTCGAGCAGGGTACTGGGCATATTGCGGGTCTGGTTCTCCTGGGTAGTGTTCACACCGTCAAACTGATAAGTGTTGATGGCACTGCCGCGGGCATAGATATTGTAACGTTCGCCACCATCTTGGGACATAGTTACACCAGGCGTCTGATTAAGTACGTCGGTCATGCTAGCCAAGTGCTGATCATCCATTTGCTGACGAGTAATTACACTTATACTCTGCGGCGTTTCACGAATGGACAAATTCATCTTTGTTGCCGTGCTGGTTAACCCGGTCGTATAAGACCCTGTCGCCTCCGTCGTAGCCCCCAAGCCCGAGGCATTGATACTGGTCGCACCCAGTTCAAGCGCACCATCCTTCGAGCGAGGCAGCAGCACGTAGTTGCCATTGCTCGCGGCCATCACCTGCAGGTCAGTGCCCGCCAGCAACCGGGCAAAACCTTGCTCGACGCTGTATGTCCCCTGCAACCCCGGGCTGTGCTTGCCTTGAGTCAGTTCGGCTTCAAACGACAACACCACCCCGGTATCGCTGGCAAAGCGGCTGAGCACCGCGCCCAGTGGCCCTGCGGCGATGGAATAGCTGCGAGCGGCTTCAGCGGCACTGACTCGCCCGGCGCTCGTCAGTGGATGAACTACCCCACCCTGCAGCAGCAAGGCGGCACTGAACATGGCAACGACAAGGGGTTTTCTGGGGTAGCTGTGGCGGGTAACACGGGGGTGCATGGGGGGCTCCTTCAAATGCCTGTGGTGGCGGTTTGCAGGAGGGGTCGTGTGAAACCGGAAAACCGACAATGCAAACGAGAAATATTTTAAAAACTGTCTGCGGCACTTTGGGGTCGCTTTGCGACCCTTCGCGGGCATGCCCGCTCCCACATGTACTGCAACAGCCTTGCCCCTGTGGGAGCGGGCGTGCCCGCGAAGGGCTGCGCAGCAGCCCCAATTACAGCGTCAAGCCAAAGGCCGCACCCGCACCCAGAACCGGGTACGTGTCTCGATCCGCACCGGCAGCGCCTGTGCAATCGCCTCCAGCGCTCGCGCGGTATCGTCCAGCGGGAAGGCCCCCGAAAGGCGCAGGTGCGCAACCTCCTTGGCACACTCGATAAAGCCCGGGCGATAACGCTGCAATTCGTCCAACACCCTGCCCAGCGGCCAGTTGTCGATCACCAGCCGGCCATTCACCCACTCGTCCCTGTTGGGGTCGAGCGCCTGTGGTTCGGGCAATGGCCCAGCCCCGAAGCGCAAGCTCATGCCCGCCTCCACCCGCAACGGCTCGGCATCTGCCCGGTTGCGCACGGCAACAGCGTGTTCCAGCACATCCAGTTCGGTCTGCCCGTCCAGTTGGCGCACGACAAAACGCGTACCCAACGCGCGCATCTCGCCCTGCTGGCTGCGCACGCTGAGTGGTCGTGCATCCTTGCCTGTGGTCACCATGATTTCCCCAGCACGCAGGATGATCAGGCGCTGCTGGTGGTCGTAGCGGATGTCCACGGCACTGCCCGTGTTCAGGGTGAGCTGGGTGCCATCTTCCAGCCGCAGCTGACGCCGCTCGCCCGTGGCCGTGCGCACATCGGCCAGCCACAGCGGCGTCTGCCGGTAGCCAGTCCAGGCCAGGCCCGACACGCCAAGGCCCAGCACCAGGCCCTTGAGCACGGTACGCCTGCCTGCCAGTGGTTGTTCCACCGCCAAGGTTCGCTGTGCCATGGTCGCCGGCACGCTGCTCAGCTCGGCGTGAAACGCCTCCAGCCGCTGCCAGGCCCACTGATGAACAGGGTCGCCCTGGTGCCACGCCTGCCAACGCTGATACAGCGCCGGGTAGTCCGCCCCGGCACTCAAGCGGGCATGCCACTGCGCCGCATCGCGCAGCGCCTGGCGTTGCTGCGCCGGGCTCACAGCTCGGCATCCAGCGCGAACAGCAGGCACTGTTCGGTGGCCTTGGCGATGTATTTGGTCACCGAACTTACAGACACCCCCAGGCGCTTGCCGATTTCGGCATAGCTCAGGCCTTCGAGGTGCGACAGAAACAGCGCCTGGCGCACTTTGTGGTTCAGGCCGTCCAGCATGGCATCGAGCTGCAACAAGGTTTCCAGCAGGATCACCCGTTGCTCGGCAGACACCTCCAGCAACTCCGGCTCCAGTGCCAACGCCTCCAGGTAGGCCTGCTCCAGCGAGCGCCTGCGCAAATGGTCGACCATCACCCGCTTGGCCACCGTCGCCAGAAAATTGCGTGGCTCACGCAACGGGTGGGCCACCGTGCAGGCGATCAGCCGCACGAAGGTGTCCTGGGTCAAGTCCGCCGCCCGCTCCCGGTCGCCCAGGCGCCGGCGCAGCCAGCCTTGCAGCCAGCCGCTGTGGTCGCGGTACAGGCAGTGCATGTCATCGTGCGGTGCAGGCGGGACCTTGTACACGCAATCATCCTTGTAACGATGCGGATAAGAATTAGTCGCAATAATAGTGAGATTGCCGATGGAAGGGAATCGCCATTGCAGCGATGCAATGGAACCCTGCGGCTACCCTTACCTCTACCGATTGGCCGCCACTGCAAGGAACAGCACATGCCTGCACGCCTGTCCAAAGCCCTGCTTATCACCCTCGGCTTCGCCCTGGCCCTGGCCGCCTGCAGCCGTATCGACCTGGCCTACCGCAACCTGGACCGCCTGGTGCCGTGGTCGCTGGGCGATTACCTGGACATGAACAGCGAGCAGAAGGCCTTGCTCGACGACCGCTTGCGCGAACACCTGGCATGGCATTGCAAGACCCAGCTGCCCGGCTACATCGACTGGCTGGACCGGGTACGCGGTATGGTCGCCGATGGCCAAGTGACCGACCAGGCGCTGGAGCAACGTACCCGCGAGGCCCGTGAGGCGATTGGCCGGGTAGCAGAGGAGATCACCCCGTCGGCCACGGAACTGTTGCGCGGCATGAGCGACAGTCAGGTGGCTGAAATGCGCGAGGCGTTCCGCGAGGACATCAACGAACGGCAGAAAAAGTACGTGGATACCCCGCTGCCCAAGCAGGTCGCCCGGCGTAGCGAACGCATGGAGAAACGCCTGACTCCGTGGTTTGGCGAGTTGACCGCAGCACAGAAGCAGCGGGTGCAGGCCTGGTCCGCAGCGCTGGGCGACCAGAACCGCGAATGGATCGCCAACCGCGCCCACTGGCAGCAGCAATTGTTGCTGGCGATGAACCAGCGTAACGACGCCAGCTTCGAGCCACGCCTGGCGACGCTGCTGCAACGCAAGGAAAGTTTGTGGACGCCTGAATACCGCTCAGCATTTCAAAATACCGAACAACAGGCGCGCAGTTTGCTGGTGGACTTGGTGCAGCAGAGTACGCCGCAACAGCGGCGGTTCTTGCAAGAAAAGCTGGGCAAGGTGCGCACGGACTTCAGTGAGTTGAAGTGTTTGAAGGGGTAATTGCGAACACCAGGTCCGGCCTCTTCGCGGGCTCGCCCGCTCCCACAGGTACCGCACACCACTCGAATGCTGTGGGGTTTCTGTGGGAGCGGGCGTGCCCGCGAAGAGGCCGGCCCGGTTGAACCAAGATTACCGGGCCTTGCGCCGGTAGGGAAACACATCAATCACCTTCCCCTCGCGAATCGCTGCCTGCAGCCCCTTCCAGTAATCCGCGTCATACAACTCCCCATGCAAGCGGCTGAACAGCCGCCGCTGGCCGAGATCGGCAAACAGGAACGGCGGAAACTCTTCAGGGAACACGTCGTGCGGCCCGATCGAGTACCACGGCTCGCCCGACATTTCGTCCTCCGGGTAACGCGGTGGCGGGATGTGGCGGAAGTTCACTTCGGTCAGGAAGCTGATCTCGTCGTAGTCGTAAAACACCACCCGGCCATGGCGGGTAACGCCGAAGTTCTTCAGCAACATGTCGCCGGGGAAAATGTTCGCCGCCGCCAGCTGCTTGATGGCCAGGCCGTAATCCTCCAGCGCCTCCAGCACCTGGCCTTCGCTGGCATGCTCCAGGTACAGGTTCAACGGCGTCATGCGCCGCTCGGTCCAGCAGTGGCGGATCAGTACCGTGTCACCCTCCAGTATTACCGTCGACGGCGCCACCTCCAGCAGTTCGGCCAGGCACTCCGGCGCGAACTTGCCCTGTGGGAAGCGAAAATCGGCAAACTCCTGGGTATCGGCCAGGCGCCCCACGCGGTCGACGCTTTTCACCAGCCGGTACTTGTCGATCACCGTGGCGCGGTCGACGGTTTTCGATGGCGAGAAGCGGTCCTTGATGATCTTGAACACGGTGTTGAAGCCCGGCAGGGTGAACACGCTCATGACCATGCCGCGCACCCCAGGCGCCATGACGAAGCGGTCTTCGCTGCCGGCCAGGTGGTTGATCAGCGCCCGGTAGAACTCCGACTTGCCGTGTTTGTAGAAACCGATGGAGGTGTAAAGCTCGGCAATGTGCTTGCCCGGCAAGATGCGCTTGAGGAAGTTGACGAACTCTGCGGGCACCGGCACATCGACCATGAAATAGGAGCGGGTGAAGGAAAAGATGATCGACACCTCTGCCTCGTCGGTGATCAGCCCATCGGCCTCGATACCATGCCCTTCGCGGTGCAGCAGCGGTATCACCAGCGGCCACTGCTCATCGCTGTTGTACAGCCGGCCGACCAGGTAGGCACCCTTGTTGCGGTACAGCACCGGCGAAAACAGCTCCACCGCCAGCGTCGGGTCCTTGCAAACCCAGTCGGGCAGGCACTCGCGCAGTTGCTCCTCAAGGCGCGACACGTCGCTTTCAAGGTCGCCATAAGCGAATGCGTAGTCGGAAAGCATCGCCCGCAGCAGACCCTGCAGATTGCCATCGGGGCGATAGGTACAGGTTTGTGTGGCGCGCTGGTGGCTGCGGATGGACGGCCGGGTGGTGTGGATGAACATGCAGCCGTCGCTGATCTGGTCATGGCTGAACAGGCTGCAGAACAACGAGTTGTACCAGGTCTCGGACAGTTCATCGTCCAGGCGCGGGTCGATCAGGCGTATGTAGGCACTTTTCACCAGCGGCCACTGCTCGACCTCCAGCAATACCTCGTCATCGAACGCATCACGCAGCCAGCCGTTGACCTCGCCGACCTTCTGTTCGTAAAGGTTGATCCGAGCAGCGGCTGCCCGCTGGCTGTCTTGCCAACGCGCCTGCTCGAAGCGCTCGCGGGCGCCGAGGGTGATGCGGCGGAAATGCTCGCGATAGTCGTCGAAGCCATCGAGGATCATCCGGGCGATCTCGCCGGCAGGCCAGTGCTGGGTCATGCAGGACACCTCGGTGCGGGGTGAGATAGACAGCTTAGTCGCACTATCGAGGGTGTGGAGCCTGTGCCGGCCTCTTCGCGGGTAAACCCGCTCCCACAGGTAACGCACGGCACTTGAAGCTTGTGGTGTACCTGTGGGAGCGGGTTCACCCGCGAAGGGGCCGGTACAGGATTGCACCGCAAGAAAGCGCAAGAATCCCCCCGCCCCCTGGCGTACACTCGCGCCCTGCCCTGTACCCGGAGACCGCCGTGAGCCCCATCGCCCTAGCCCGCCTGCTGACACTTGCTGCCGTCTGGGGGGCGAGCTTTCTGTTCATGCGCATCATCGCCCCCGAGCTGGGCACGGTGCCGACCGCGTTTTTCCGTGTATCCATTGCCTGCCTGGGGTTGATCGGCATCGTTGCGGTCGCCCGCGTGCGGTGGGACTTCCAGGGCAAGCTGGGTGCCTGCCTGGTGCTGGGCATGATCAACTCCGGAATCCCGGCCACCTTCTATTCCGTTGCCGCTCAGGTATTGCCGGCCGGCTACTCGGCGATCTTCAACGCCACCACGCCACTGATGGGCGTGCTGATCGGCATGCTGTTCTTCCGCGAGCCCATGACCCTGGCCAAGTTGTGCGGCATCTTCCTTGGCCTGTTTGGCGTCGGCATCCTCAGCGGCGCCGGCCCGGTCGCACTGGACATGGCCCTGCTGCAAGGTGCCCTCGCCTGCCTGGCGGCCACCACCTGCTACGGCTTTGCCGGCTTCCTTGCCCGCCGCTGGGTCAGCGGCCTGGACAGCCGCCTGTCAGCACTGGGCAGCATGCTCGGCGCCACCTTGCTGCTAAGCCCGCTGTTCGCCTGGAGCGCGCTGAGCCAGCCGCCCGCCAGCTGGGGCGGCTGGCAGGTGTGGCTGTCGCTGCTGGGCCTGGGGCTGTTGTGCACGGCGTTCGCCTACATCCTTTATTTCCGCCTGCTGGAAGAAATCGGACCGGTAAAGGCCAGCACCGTGACCTTCCTGATCCCGGTGTTCGGTGTACTGTGGGGCGCCTGGCTGCTGGATGAGTCACTGTCGATGGGCCACCTGTATGGCGGCCTGCTGATCGCGGCTGCCCTGTGGCTGGTTCTCAAGCCCGCACGGCGCAGCGCCTGACAAATTGCATGGGGCTGCGTCGCAGCCCGTTTCACCTGTAAAACCCCACCTGATCACGTTACCCAAAATGCCCGGGAAACTCGCACGACGCTAAATCGGTGCGCAGTTGCTGGGCATTTTCGTGCCATATAAAAAACCATGTTTCATATATAAAACAGCACTTGCTGTGCAACAAAATCGCAACTTATTAATAAATAAGCCATTTCCAATAATGTAAGCGAAATTCCTCACTTGGCATTTTTCATGCACTAAACGGCGTATCACCTATAAAACAGACCAGAGAGCATTCCCATGGCTGTGAAAGAGATGTACGCAATCGCCCCGCAATGGCATGAACCTCAGCGCAATGAAGCCCCGACGGAAATCGAATTTCGCAACGTCGGCAAGGCATTCCCGGCCAAAGGGCAGGCCGATGCCCCATTCGCCATCCGTGGTGTGAACTTCAAGATCCGTCGCGGCGAAGTGGTGTCCATCATCGGGCCATCCGGCTGTGGCAAGAGCACCATCCTGAATATGGGTTCTGGCCTGTACCGCCCCACCGAGGGTGAAGTGCTGGTCAGCGGCGAAGCGGTCAACGGCCCGGTACCCAAGGTCGCCTTCATGCTGCAGAAAGACCTGCTGATGCCGTGGCGCAGCATCCGCCGCAATGTAGAGCTGGGCCTGGAGATCCAAGGCATGCCCGCCGCCCGGCGCAAGGTCATCGCCGAGGATCTGCTCAAGCGTTGCCACCTGCAAGGCTTTACCGACCATTACCCGTTCCAGCTGTCCGGCGGCATGCGCCAGCGCGCCGCACTGGCCCGCACCCTGGCGATCGACCCGCAGGTGCTGTTTCTCGACGAGCCGTTCTCGGCCCTCGATGCGCAAACCAAGATGATCCTGCAGCAGGACCTGGCGCAGATGCTGTACGAGGAAAAGAAAACCGCCCTGTTCATCACCCACGACCTGGTCGAGGCGATCGCCCTGTCCGATCGCCTGCTGGTGATGAGCGCACGCCCCGGCACGATCATCGAGGAAATCGAGATCGACCTGCCACACCGCAACAACCCGCTCGAGCGCCGCAAGCTGCCGGAAATCGGCCCGCTGGCGGGCCGCCTGATGGATCTGCTCAAGGTCGGTGAAGACCTCGACCTGCACTGACCGACGCCCCACTCACCACTCGGGAGTTAGCATGTTCACCACACACCTCAAGCACGCGGCGCTCACCGCACAGGCTGCCCTCGCCGCCCTCACCCTGAGCCTGGCCGCCCAGGTTCAGGCCGAGCCGACCAAGGTCACCTACCTCCTGCCCGCCCCACCCAGCCTGCCGGCATTCGCGCCGTGGATCATCGCCAAGGAGAAGGGCTACTACCAGGCTCAGGACCTGGACCTGACCTTCATCGCCGCCAAGGGCGGGGTCGACGTGGCCAAGCAGATCGGCGCCGGCAACGCCCTGGTAGGCGGTGCCATTGGCGACACGCCTATCATCGTCCGGCCCAACGGCATCCCTGTACGCACGGTGGCGGTGCTCGGTGGCGGCGGTGTGACCATGATCGCCACCAACGCCAGCGAGAACATCCAGTCGATCAAGCAACTCAAGGGCAAGACCGTGACGGTGATGTCCTACTCCGACACCACCTACTACGCCCTGCTCGCCTCATTGCGCAAAGCCGGCCTGAGCAAGGACGACGTGGACATCCAGGCCGCCGGCCCGTCGGGTGTATGGCAACTGTTCTCGGCCAGCAAGGCCCAGGCCATGGCCGGCGTGCCGGACTGGGTGGTCAACGCCGAGGATGCCGGGCTCAAGTACTCGCTGATCCCACGCGAGCAAGTGTTCGAGAGCATGGCCCAGGCCATCCTCGCCTCCGACGATGCCATCGAACATCACCCGCAGATCGTCCGCGGTGTCGTCCAGGCGACCCTGCGCGGGCTGCAGGACATCATCGACGACCCCAAGGCCGCCGCCGCCACTTTTGCCCGCGCCGTTCCGGCCTATGCCGGCAAGGAAGCGTCGCTGGAGAAAACCCTGCGCCTGTATGTGGAGTACGTCTATGCCGGCCAGCCAGTGCTTGGCCGTATCGACCCGGCACGCCTGGACACGGTGCGCAAGTTCTACGTCAGCGAGGGCATCGTCCCCCGCGAACCCAAGCTCGACGAGCTCTACAGCAACCAGTTCATCGAAACCAGCACCGCAGCCAAGTGAAGGCGCGGCAATAACAAGGTAGACGCCCGATGAAAAACCTTAACCCCTCCGTGGCCGGCAGCATCGCCCTGCTGGTCCTGTTCCTGGTGCTCTGGCAATGGGGCCCGGGGCTGGTCGGCATGCCCGAGTTCGTCATGCCGCAACTGAGCCGTGTGGCTCAGGAAAGCCTGCTGATGTGGCAGTCCGGCAGCCTGCTCGAACACACCCTGATCACCGCCTTCGAGATCATCGTCGGCTTCGCCCTCGGCGCCCTGCTGGGTGTGGCCATCGGCGTATCGCTGGGCCTGTCGCCGTCAGCCGAGGCCATGCTGTCGCCTTACATCCTGGCATTGCAGATCGCTCCCAAGGTGGCCTTTGCGCCGCTATTCGTGATGTGGCTGGGCTACACCATCTACCCGAAGATCCTCATCGCCATCCTGATCGTGTTCTTCCCGGTGATGATCAACGTGCTCTCGGCCATCCGCACCGTCGACCCGGACATGATCAACCTGGTACGCACCATGAACGCCAGCCGCTGGCAGATCTTCCGCCTGGTGGAGTTTCCCTCGGCCATGGCGGCACTGTTCTCGGGCCTGCGCATCGCCTCCACCCTTGCGGTCATCGGCGTCACCGTCGGCGAGCTGGTCGGGGGCAACCAAGGGCTGGGCTTCCTGCTGGTGGATGCAGAAGGCCAAGGCAACACCGCAGGGGTGTTCGTCGCCATCGTCATGCTCACCCTGATCGGCGTGCTGGCTTACGGCGCCGTGGTCTGGGCCGAGAAACGCGTGCTGCATTACCTCCCCAAAGCCATGCTGAGTAGCCAATGATGAGCAGCTTCAACACCCTTCTCGAAGGCCGCCGCGTGCTGGTAACCGGTGGTGCCCGCGGCCTGGGCTATGCCTTTGCCCAAGCCATCGCCCAGGCCGGTGCCCGGGTAGTGATCGCCGATGTCCTCGCCGGCCGCGTGCAGCAGGCAGCCTGCGAACTGAGCGGCATGGGCCTGGATGTCACTGGCGTCAGCCTGGACCTGGCCAGCCCCGAATCGATCGACGCTTGCATCGAACGCACGGTCAAGCGCCTGGGCGGCCTGGACGGCCTGGTCAACAACGCCTCGATCACCAACTCCGGCGGCAAGAACTGCGAAGAACTGGACATCGAGACCTGGGACCAGGTCATGCAAGTCAACGTGCGCGGTACCTGGCTGATGACGCGCGCCGCCCTGCCGGCCCTGCGTGAAAGCGGCCGTGGTGCGGTAATCAACCTGGCCTCCGACACCCCGCTGTGGGGCGCGCCGAACCTGCTGGCCTATGTGGCCAGCAAGGGCGCAGTGATTGCCATGACCCGCAGCCTGGCCCGCGAGCTGGGCAATGCCAACATCACCGTCAACGCCATCGCCCCCGGGCTGGTGCTGGTCGAGGCCACCGCCTACGTGCCTGAGGCCCGCCATCGCCTGTACACCGAACAACGGGCCATCCAGCGCCCGCAACTGCCCGACGACGTCAGTGGTGCGGTGCTGTTCGCCCTGTCCGACCTGTCGCGCTTCATCACTGGACAAACCCTGCCGGTCAACGGCGGGTTCGTCATGCCCTGAGCAAAGGAGAATCCCATGACCGACCTTTCCCAACAGCACGACGCCCCGAAATCCTGGGACCGCCCGGCCGACGCCGACCTCGCCAGCTGGATGCAGAGCCGCATCGCCCGCTACGAGACCCGTCGCTACGACTGGGACGCGCTCAAGTTCCAGGCCGATTACGACCCCAAGTTCCGCCGCGCGCAGATGCGCTATGTAGGCACTGGCGGCACCGGTGTGGGCAGTGACATGAACACCATTCCGTCCGAGCACTTCACCTTCTCCACCATGGTCATCCCGGCCGGTCACGAAGGCCCGCCCCACCTGCACACCGACGTTGAGGAAGTGTTCTTCGTGCTGCGCGGCAAGCTGAAAGTGATCATCGAAAAGGACGGCGAGCGCTTCGAGACCATCCTCACCGACCGCGACCTGATCTCGGTACCACCCGGGGTGTACCGCGAAGAGATCAACGTGGGTGATGAAGACGCGCTGATGTGCGTGATGCTGGGCGCCAAGAAACCGGTGACCCCGACCTACCCGCCAGCACACCCGCTGGCTTCGATCAAGCGCGGGTAAGCCGATGATGCCGATCACCCCCATTGCCCCACTGCTCGGGCAACTCGACCAGCGCTTCGCCGAGCGCCTGCTACGCCTGGACCAAGGCCAGCAAGCGGTGCGCGAGGCTGGCAGTGGCCAGGCCATGATGCTGCTGCACGGCATAGGGTCGGGCGCGGCCAGCTGGTTGCAAGTGGCCTTGGGCCTGAGCGAGCGGGCGCGGGTGATCGCCTGGGACGCCCCGGGCTACGGCCAGTCCACGCCACTGCCAATGGCTGCGCCCAAGGCCGGCGACTATGCCGCCCGCCTGCTGCACACGCTCGACGCCTTGGACATCGAACGCTGCGTGCTGGTGGGCCATTCCCTCGGCGCGCTGACCGCCGCCGCTTTTGCCCAGGCCCACCCGGCCCGGGTCAGCCGCCTGGTACTGCTGAGCCCGGCGCGCGGCTACGGGGAGCAACCCGAGCAAGGCCAGGCCGTACGCAGCAAGCGCCTGCACACCCTGGAGCACATGGGCATCGAGCACATGGCCCGTGAGCGCAGCGCGCACTTGCTGTCTGCCAGCGCCAGCACCCAAGCGCTGGCCTGGGTGCACTGGAACATGGCGCGGCTGCTGCCGCACGGCTACCGCCAAGCCATCGAGCTGTTGTGCGGCGACCATCTGCTGCGCTTTGCGCCGCCGACCGTGCCCTGCGAAGTGCACTGCGGCAGCGCCGATGCCATCACCCCCGCGCGCGACTGCCAGGCCCTGGCCGAGGCACTGGGCGCGCCTTTCAAGCTGATACCTGGCGCCGGCCATGCCTGCGCCATCGAACAACCTGACAGGGTGACGGGCTTGCTTGCCCGTGCCCTGGACACCTCCCTCACAGGTAGCGTGCTATGAACGATATGGATCCGTTGAAGGAAAACCAGGACAAGTACATTGTTCCGGGCCTGGAACGCGGCCTGCTACTGCTGTGCGAATTCAGCCGGCAGAACCGTACCCTGACCGCCCCCGAGCTGGCCCGACGCCTGTCGCTACCACGCTCGACCATCTTCCGCCTGCTGACCACCCTGGAAACCATGGGCTTCGTCACCCGCAGCGGCAACGAGTACCGCCTCGGCATGTCGGTGCTGCGCCTGGGCTTCGAGTACCTGGCCTCGCTGGAGCTGACAGAGCTCGGCCAGCCACTGTTGGCACGGCTGTGCGACCACCTCAACTACCCGAGCAACCTGGTGGTGCGCGACGGCCGCTCGATCGTCTACGTGGCCAAGGTCTCGCCACCCTCGGTGTTCTCCAGTGCGGTCACCGTCGGCACCCGCCTCCCCGCCCATGCCACAGTACTGGGTCGCATCCTGCTGGCTGACCTGAGCCTGGGCGAACTGCGCGAACTGTACCCGGAAGAGCACCTGGAGCAGTTTTCAGCGTGCACGCCAAAAACCGTGCTGGAACTCTTCGACCTGGTCCAGGCCGACCGCCTGCGGGGCTATGTCAGCGGCGAAGGCTTTTTCGAACCGAGCATCTCCACGGTCGCAGCGCCGGTGCGCGATGTCAGCGGCCAGGTGGTCGCCGCGCTCGGCCTGACCATACCCACCGTGCAGATCGGCCACGTCAATTTCGACAACATGCTGGGCCAGGTACGCAATAGCGCCGATGAGCTGTCGCGGCTGCTCAACTACACACCCAACGCAGGCCACGGCCGCGTCACCGCCCTGATGAGGGATTGAGATGAACCCCTATCAACTTCACGAAAGCACGGTGATTGTCACCGGCGGCTCGTCCGGCATCGGCTACGCCTGCGTCGAACTGCTGCTCGAAGCCGGCGCCCGCGTGGCCTTTTGCGGGCGCAACGAAGACCGCCTGCGCAGCGCCGAAGCGCGCCTGCGCCAGCGGTTCCCCCAAGCGCGCCTGCTGGCCCAGGTGTGCGACGTGCTCGACGCAGGTTCCGTGCAGGCCTTTGCCGCCACCAGCCTGGCCGCCCTCGGCCCAGCCCAGGTACTGGTCAACAATGCCGGCCAAGGCCGCGTGTCGACCTTCGCAAGTACCACCGACGACGCCTGGAACGACGAACTGCAGCTGAAGTTTTTCTCGGTCATCCACCCTGTGCGGGCTTTTCTGGCGCAGCTGCAAGGCCAGGCAAACGCCTCGATCGTCTGCGTCAACTCGCTGCTGGCCAGCCAGCCCGAGCCACACATGGTCGCCACCTCGGCCGCCCGCGCCGGGCTCAAGAACCTGGTGCGCTCGATGGCCTTCGAATTCGCCGAACACGGCATCAGGGTCAACGGCATCCTCATCGGCCTGGTCGAGTCCGGACAATGGCGGCGCCGTTTCGAGGCCCGCGAAGAACGCGAGCTGGACTGGTCGCAATGGACCGCGCAGCTGGCGCAACGCAAACAAATTCCCCTGGGCCGCCTTGGCCTGCCGAAGGAAGCGGCGCAGGCCATCCTGTTCCTCGCCTCCCCCCTGTCGGCCTACACCACTGGCAGTCATATCGATGTATCCGGAGGCCTGTCTCGCCATGCGTAACGAAAACACTGTCACCGTCGGTGCCGTCATCACCGCGTTCCTCGAGCAATGCGACGTCAAGGCGGCGTTCGGCGTGATCTCGATCCACAACATGCCGATCCTCGATGCATTCGCCGTGCGCGGCAACATCCGCTTCGTGATGGCCCGCGGTGAAGCCGGGGCAACCAATATGGCTGACGCCTACGCCCGCAGCAGCGGTGGCCTGGGAGTGTGCCTGACTTCCACCGGAACCGCCGCCGGCAACGCTGCCGGGGCGATGGTCGAAGCACTCACCGCCGGTACGCCGCTGCTGCACATCACCGGGCAGATCGAAACGCCCTACCTGGACCAGGAGCTGGCCTACATCCACGAAGCGCGTGATCAGCTGACCATGCTCAAGGCGGTGTCCAAGGCAGCATTCCGCGTACGCAGTGTCGAGACCGCACTCAGTACCCTGAAGCTGGCTGTGCAGACGGCCCTGACCGCGCCCACCGGCCCGGTCAGTGTGGAGATCCCGATCGATATCCAGTCGGCCTTCATTCCCATGCCGACCGACCTGTCACCGCTGCCGATCCCGGTCGCCGCCCCCGCCGCCGAAGCCCTCGACCTGGTCGCCGAGCGCCTGGCCAACGCCACCCGCCCTCTGCTGTGGCTGGGCGGCGGCGCCCGGCATGCGGGCGCACAGGTCAAACGCCTGCTGGACATGGGTGTCGGCGTGATTACCTCGACCCAAGGCCGTGGCGTGGTCAACGAGGACGACGAACGCTGCCTGGGCGCGTTCTCGCAGAACAAGCTGGTCGAAGGCTTCATGCAGACCTGCGACGCGCTGGTGGTGGCGGGCTCGCGCCTGCGCAGCAACGAGACCTTCAAATATGCCCTGAAGCTGCCGCGCACCACCCTGCGCATCGACGTCAACCCCGCCATCGAAGGCCGCAGCTACCCAAGCGACCTGTTCGTCTGCGGTGACGCCGCCCTGGCCCTGGAAGGCCTGGCCGACCGCCTGCAGGGCCGCCTGAACATCGACCCGAACTTCCTGGCCGAGCTCAAGGCCGTGCGCGAGCAAGCGCGCAAGCAATTGGTCGCCGACCTTGGCCCGTACTCGGCGCTGGTCGAACAGTTGCAAGCGCAAACCGGGCGCAACTTCACCTGGGTGCGCGACGTGACCCTGTCCAACAGCATCTGGGGCAACCGCCTGCTTAACCTTTACCACCCGCTGGCCGGCGTGCACGCCCTCGGTGGCGGCATCGGCCAGGGCCTGGCGATGGGCATTGGCGCGGCGGTGGCAGCGGCAGAAACCGCACCGGGGCGCAAGGTGTTTGCCCTGGCAGGCGACGGTGGTTTCATCCTCAACCTGGGTGAACTGGCAACGCTGGTCCAGGAGAAGGCCAACGTGGTCATCCTGCTGATGAACGACCAGCGCTACGGCGTGATCCGCAACATCCAGGATGCCATCTACGGCGCACGCCATGCCTACGTCGAACTGCATACGCCCGACTACAGCAAGCTCGCCGAATCGCTCGGCCTGCGCCATGGCCTGGTCAGCGACCTGAACAATTTCGGCAACGTGCTCGAAGGTGCCCTGGGCGAACAAGGCCCGTTCCTGCTGGAAGTGGACATGCTCAGCGTCGGCGGCTTCGCCACCCAGTTCGCCGGCCCGCCCAACAGCGAAACCAAGGCGCAGAAGGCTACGGCCTGAGGACCCCGCCATGTTGCATATCACCATGATCGGCTGCGGCGCCATTGGCGTCGGCGTGCTCGAACTGCTGGAGCAAGACCCGCAACTGTGCGTTGACGCGGTGATTGCCTCTGCCGGCTCCGAAGTCCTGGTGCGCCAGCGGCTGGCCAGCTTCCGTCAGCCCCCCCAGGTGCTCACCGCCCTGCCCGCCGATGCGCGCCCCGACCTGCTGGTCGAGTGCGCCGGCCACAAGGCGATTGAGGAGCACGTGCTACCAGCGCTGGAGCGGGGCATCGCCTGCCTGATCGTCTCGGTCGGCGCGCTGTCCGAGCCCGGCCTGGTCGAGCGCCTGGAGGCGGCAGCGGCACGCGGCAATACGCGGATCGAGCTGTTGCCAGGCGCCATCGGTGGCATCGACGCCCTGTCGGCGGCCAAGGTCGGCGGCCTCGACGCTGTCGCCTACATCGGCCGCAAGCCGGCACAGGCCTGGAAGCACACCCCTGCCGAACAGGTGTGCACGCTGGACAGCCTCAGCGAAGCGACAGTGATCTTCGACGGCAGCGCCCGTGAGGCGGCGCGGCTGTACCCCAAGAACGCCAACGTCGCGGCCACCCTGTCGCTGGCAGGGCTCGGCCTGGACCGCACCCGCGTGACCCTGATCGCCGACCCGCACAGCGAAGAAAACGTGCACCAGGTCGAAGCCTGCGGCGCCTTTGGCCGCTTCGAGATGAGCCTGCGCGGCAAACCGCTGGCTGCCAACCCGAAGACCTCGGCACTGACCGTCTACAGCGTGGTGCGTGCCCTCGGCAACCACGCCCATGCCATATCCATCTAGGGGACTGCCAATGACACAGGAACAGACCTTACCCATCTGCATCGCCGGCACCTGGCGCCTGGGCGGTGGCGAACGCTACGCCACCCGCTACCCGGCCAGCGGCGAGCCGGTGGCCTGGCTCAACGCCGCCAGCCTTGAGGATGTCGAGGCCGCCGTACAGGGCGCGCACCAAGCCTTCCTGCACAGCGGCTGGGCGCAGCGCAAACCGCACGAACGCGCGGCCGTGCTGTACCGCATCGCCGGGCTGATACGTGAGCGCAGCGAAGAACTGGCGCAACTGCAGCGCCAGGACAACGGCAAGCCGATCAATGAAACCCGCGCGCTGGTCGCCAGCGCGGCAGGTACCTTCCAGTTCTTCGCCGCCGCCTGCGAAACGCTGGAAGAAACCATCACACCGTCGCGCGGCGATTTCGTCAGCATGAGCGTGTACGAGCCCATGGGCGTGGTCGCAGCGATCACACCGTGGAACTCGCCCATCGCCAGCGAGGCGCAAAAGGTTGCCCCGGCCCTGGCCGGCGGCAACGCGGTGGTGATCAAACCGGCGGAAATCACCCCGCTGCTGGCCCTGCAACTGGCCCACATTTGCGAAGAGGCCGGGCTGCCCAAGGGGCTGGTCAGCGTGCTGCCGGGCAAGGGCTCGCTGCTCGGTGACGCCTTGACCCGCCACCCGCTGGTCAAGCGCGTGTCGTTCACCGGCGGCACCCGCACTGGCAAGCACATCGCCCATATTGCCGCCGACAAGATGATGCCGGTGTCGCTGGAGCTGGGCGGCAAGTCGCCGACCATCGTCCTCGACGACGCCGACCTCGACCACGCCGTGGCCGGTGTGCTGTACGGCATCTTCAGCTCCTCGGGCGAGGCCTGTATCGCAGGGTCGCGGCTGTTCGTCGCTCGCGCCCTGTACGAACCGTTCATGGCTCGCCTGACCGCCGCTGCCTCGCAGCTGCGCCTGGGCGACCCCGCCGACGAGCGTACGCAGATGGGCCCGCTGATCAGCGCTGCCCACCGTGAATCGGTGGAACGCTACGTAGCCCTGGGCCTGGCCGAAGGTGGCAGCCTGCGCCTGGGCGGTGAACGCCCGCGTGGCGGGCTGTTCGACCAAGGCTACTTCTACCCGCCGACCATCCTCGAAGGCCTTGGCAACCACCAGCAGGTCTGCCAGGAAGAAATCTTCGGCCCGGTGCTGGTAGCCATGCCATTCGACAGCGAAGACGAGTTGCTGGCTCAGGCCAACGACAGCCTCTACGCGCTGGCCGCCGGCATCTGGAGCCGCGACTACAAACGCGCCTGGGCCCTGGGCCGCAAGTTGCAGGCCGGCACGGTATGGATCAACACCTACAAGCAGTTTTCCATTTCGACGCCATTCGGCGGCTGGCGTGACAGCGGCCTGGGCCGCGAAAAAGGCCGCCTGGGCATCCTGCAGTACATGGAACAGAAAAGCCTCTACTGGGGCATGAACCAACAGCCGCTGGCCTGGGCCGGCGTGGAGGCAGGGCAATGAGCGTACTGGGCATCGACGAAGTCACCTATGGCGTGGAAGACCTCGCCACCTGCGCACGCTTCTTCGCCGACTGGGGCCTGAACAAAGTCAGCGAGCAGGCCGACGAGGTCGTCTTCGAAACCCTCAACGGCTGCCGCGTGGTACTGGCAGCCCTCGACAAACCTGGCCTGCCGCCAGCCATCGAGCCCGGTTCGACCGTGCGTGAAGTGGTCTGGGGCGTCGAGAGCCAGGCGGACCTTGCACTGTACAGCCAGCGCATCGCCAACGACCCGGGCTTCGTCGAAGGCAACGGCCGCATCGGTTGCACCGACCCCAACGGCCTGGCGATCCGCCTGCAGGTCACCCGCAAGCGCGCGCTGGACATCGAGTGCAGCGGCCACAACACCTGGCAGAGCAAGGGCCGGATCAACAAGCCGGCGCCGGTCTACGAACGCGCCACGCCCATCGAAGTGGGCCACGTGGTGTTCTTCGTCAAGGATGTGAATGCCTGCGAAGCCTTCTACCACGAGCGTTTCGGCTTCCAGGCCTCGGACCGCTACCCCAACCGCGGCGCCTTCCTGCGCACCGCCGAGGAAGGCGGCCACCACGACCTGTTCATGCTGCAGCTGCCGGCCCCACGTGCCGGGCTCAACCATGTGGCCTTCACCGTGCGCGACCTGCATGAAGTGTTCGGCGGCGGCATGCACATTTCCCGCTGTGGCTGGGCCACCGAAATCGGCCCGGGCCGGCACCCGGTGTCGTCGGCGTTCTTCTGGTACTTCAAGAACCCCGCAGGCGCACTGGTCGAGTACTACGCCGACGAAGACCAACTGACCGGCGACTGGCAACCGCGCGAATTCGAACCCGGCCCGACCGTGTTCGCCGAATGGGCGATCGCCGGTGGCATCGATGGCAACACCCGGCGCCAGCAGCATATCGAAGCACCGCAAGGCAAGTTCCTCACCGACAAACCCAAGAACAATTGAGGCCAACCCCATGAGCACACCCGAGGTTTACCTGCAGCCGCACCAGGCCCGTAAACGCCCCAACACGCCGTTCGAAGACCTGCTCGGCGACTCGATCGAACGCGCCTACGGCAACGGCGTGAGCGAACTGGGCGAATTGGTTGCGCACCTGAACCTGGCCGGCCCGCCCTGCCCGCTGACCAGCGGTGAATGGACCGAAGACACTTTCAAAACCCTGATGGCACGGCTGGGCGAATGACCCGCCGGAGGTAGAACAAGATGAACATGCAGATTACCGTCGACCCTGTTGAAAACCACCTGGCCAACGGCCTGAAAGACCTCTGGTTCCCGGTTTTACCGTCGGAGCTGCTCGGCGAGAAACCCGTCTCGATTCGCCGCCTGGGCTACAAGATCGCCCTGTGGCGCGACAACGACGGCAGCGTCCATGCCCTCGAAGACCACTGCCCGCACCGCGGTGCGCCGTTGTCCCAGGGGCCGGTACTGGGCGACCGCTTGCAGTGCCCGTACCACGGTGTCGAAGTGCGCTGTGACGGCACCGTGACCAAAGTGCCCGGCAGCCCCGGCTGCAAGCTCGAAGGCAGCCGCCCGACGCGGATGTTCCATACCCGCGAGGCCGCTGGCGCGATCTTCCTGTTCAACGCCACCGAGCCGAACCTGGACACACCGCCGGAGCTGGTGCTGCCTGAACAGCTGAGCTCGCCCGAGTGGAGCAGCTTCCTCTGCTACACCGAGTGGAAAGGCGACTACCGCTACGTGCTCGACAACGTCATGGACCCGATGCACGGCACCTACCTGCACAAGATGTCGCATTCGATGAGCGAGGGTGAGGCTACCGCCAAGTTCGTCACCCGCGACACCGACCAGGGCTTCTTCTTCGAGAAGGAAGGCCAGCGCGGGGTCAACTTCGACTGGACCGAATTCCTCGACAACGGCTGCCACTGGCTGCGCCTGGAAATACCCTACCCGAAGACCGGTGGCCCGGGCGGCAACTTCTCGATTGTCGCCAGCTACACCCCCAGCAGCCGCGCCCTGTCCGCAGTATTTCACTGGCGCACGCGGCGGCTGAGCGGCTGGCAGCGCGACACCTGGCGCTTCCTCTACAAGAACCGCCTGGAGGCGCGCCACTGGGCAGTGCTGGAACAGGACCGGGTGTTGCTGGAGTTCATGGAGTTTGAAGCCAACCAGCGCGAAAACCTCTACCAGCACGACCTTGGCGTGGTGCGCCTGCGCCGTTACCTGAAGGGCAAGGCCAAGGAACAGCTGGCCCTGATCGAAACCCGGCAACTGGCCTGAGCATGAGGTGACCGATGTCCAACTCCTCCACCATCAGCGCGTTGGTGCACACCCTGCGCCATGAAGCCGAAGGCATCATCAGCGTCGAGCTGCGCCCGTGGGGCGATACCGTGTTCGCCCCCTTCGAGGCCGGGTCGCACATCGACCTGCACCTGCCCAACGGCCTGGTGCGCAGCTACTCGCTGCTGAACGCGCCCAGCGATCAGGGCCGCTATGTGGTCGGTATCCTGCGTGACCGCGCCAGCCGCGGCGGCTCGCGCTACGTCCACGAGCAACTGCGGGTGGGCACGCAGTTGCAGATTTCCCAACCGCGCAACAACTTCGCCCTCGACACCCGCGCCAGCCACAGCGTACTGGTGGCCGGCGGTATCGGCATCACGCCGATCTACTGCATGTTCCGCCAGTTGCTGGCGCTGGGGCGTTCGGCCGAGCTGATCTACTGCGCCCGCTCGCGCGCCGAGGCGGCGCTGGTGGAGGAGATCACTGGGCTGGGTGCAAAGGTGCTGTACCACTTCAACGATGAGAAAGGCGGCCTGCCGGACCTGGCCAGCTACCTGGGCGGTCGTCCTGCGGATACGCACTTTTACTGCTGCGGGCCAACGCCGATGCTCGATGCCTTCGAGCAGGCCTGCGAACGGCTGGGCTACCCGCATGCACACATCGAGCGCTTTAGCGCAACAGAAGTGGCGCCATCGGCGGATGCCCAGGACAGCTACAGCGTCGAGCTGAGCAAATCGGGCAAGACGGTCAGCGTCGAGCCGGGGTTGAACCTGCTGGATGTGCTGCTCGAAGCCGGATGCGATATCGAGTACAGCTGCCGTGAGGGTGTGTGTGGCTCTTGCGAGACCCGAGTGCTGGAGGGGGATGTGGACCACCGCGATGGGGTGCTGACCAAGGCTGAGCGGGCGGCGAACAAATCGATGATGGTGTGTGTGTCCGGATGCAAGAGCCGACGCTTGGTGCTTGATCTGTGATGTGATGTTTTGCTCACGCGTAATTTGACCGGCCCTTGAAGGCCGGTTTTTTTTGCACGGGCATTGGCCACTTGGCGCTCTTCGTTACTGACACAAACAATGGCACACGTGCACAACGAGTGGGCATAACGGTAACCAAACTTCCAGCCTGTTCCAGATACGGTACAAAACCACCCGTTTCAAATATAAATAATTGTTTTAATTGAACATTTATTTAATTAACAGGTTTGGCACAGAACCTGCTCCATTCCCTGCGTAAAACAACATATCACCCATAAAACAATAACCCGCAGTTTCGCGGCGACGCTCGCCCTTTGCCTGCGGAAAACCACCCAACCTTGCAGGGCATGGCATGAAAAGATATGTAATAAGCCTCGGTCTGATTATCAGCAGTTGCGCAAGCCTGGCCTCCGAACCCGGCCCCGCCGCCCCGGACCAGCCACCCAGCGCGAAAAAGCCCTTCCCGCACATTGCCTGGCGCAGCGACGACGGCCAGAGCAGCCTGGACATCGGCGGCGCCCTGCGTATCAACTACCGCGACGAACACTGGGACACCACGGAAAACAACGGCCGCTTCCTGTTCGACACCTTTCGCATCGATGTGCAGGCCAGCCACCGCCAGCTGTTCAGCGATGTCGGCTACTGGTTCCAGGACGACGGCAAGCGCTCTATCGACCGCGGCTACATCGGCTACCGCTTCAACCCACAAGCCAACTTGCAACTTGGCGCACCGTTCAAGCCGTTCGGCCTGGAGCCCTACCCACAGTTTGGCTGGAGCTATCACATCCCGTTCTTCATGGGCTACGGCGTCAGCGCTGGCACGGGCCTGAAATACAGCTACAAGGATGCGCAGTGGGACCTGCAACTGGGCTACTTCCCGCGCATGCTGCCCTCAAGCCTGCGCTATTCGCCGGAGGTTGGCCGCTACGCCGACCTCGACGACAATGCCGTACCGTTCACCCAATCGCGCCAGGACAACGAGAAACGCAACCAGATCAACGCCCGTGTCGCCCGCACCTTCACAGGCGACGGCTGGAAGACCGAACTGGGCGCTTCGCTGGCCGCTGCCGAACTGTACAACGCCACCACCCATGACGATGGCGATTACTGGGCAGGCGGCGTGCACGCGCTGTTCAACAAAGGCCCCTGGACTTTGACGGGCCAGGCGATCCGCTATGAATACAACCCGAAAAACCCGGCCGGCGTCAGTGACAGCGCAGTGCTGATGGGTGGCAATGGCCTGACCCCGGCTTACCTGATCGCCTCCAAGGCGAGCATTGCCGCAGTCAACCTTGGCTATGACGTATTCACCCCGAAGCTTGGGCAGTTGAAGAAGATAAAGTTCTACACCGACTACAGCCGGATGATGAAGGATGAGCACGGCTGGGACGACTCGCAGATGTTCACCGTCGGCGCGCAGTTCCTGGCCATGCCGATCATGGCTTGGGTCGACCTGACCTGGGCGCGCAATGCCAACCCGTTTGGTGGCGCCGAGAATGGCACCGGGTGGACCAGCACCAACTCGGTGGGCAGCAATGACTGGTATTACCGGACCAACATCAACATCGGCTATTACTTCTGAAACGTTGCGCTTTCTGCACCCGGCCCCTTCGTCGGCAAGCCGGCGGTGAGGCCTGGTGCAGACAACGCTGGCAAACGGCATTACGATAGGCAGCCCTCCTGACTCGTCACGCCCATGCCCCCCGAGCAAAACTCAGCTTACAAGATCGTGCTCTGGCGCCTGGAGCAGGATGCCCAAGGCTACCCACCCGCTTCGGTCGAAGGGCTCTGGGCAAAACCCACGGCAACCGGTTACCAGGTCGACAGCATCCCCTTCTATGCCTACGGCATCGCGCCCGGCGATACCATCTGCATTCGCGAAGACGGCGAACAATCCTGGTTCGAGGCCCTGCTGCAAAGCGGCGGCGCTTCGGTGTTCCGCGTTCTTGTGAAAGCCGCAGGCGACCTGGAGCAGGTGTGCATAGCACTCGAGGATTTCGGCTGCCCATGCGAAGTCGAGAAGGCCGTGAGAATGCTGGCTGTCGAAGTCCCGCCAGCGCGTTCGCTCGACACCCTGCTCTACTACCTGCTCACCCAGCGCGAAGCCGGCCTGCTGGACTTCGAGGAAGGCGTGCTACGCCACGCCATCCCCGAAGAATTCCGCTAGGGCCTACGCCTGGGCAAGGCGCGCGGCGGGCTTGCGAAACACGAACAGCAGGCCTACCACGATCAACCCCATGCCCAGCAGGCTGAGCGGTGCCAGGCGGTTGCCGAAGATCAGGAAGTCCATCACCGCAGTGACTGCCGGCACCAGGTAGAACAGGCTGGTGACATTGACCAGGTTACCCTTGGCGATCAGCCGGTACAGCAGCAAGGTCGCCAGCAATGAAACCACCAGGCCCATCCACAGCAACGCGCCGACAAAGCCGCCGGTCCACTCGACATGCAGCGGTTGTAACGGTGCGAACACCGCGCACATGGCAAAGCCGGCGAGGTACTGCAGCGGCAGCGTGCCCATGGGGTTATCGGTGATGCGTTTCTGCAGGATCGAGCCCACGGTCATGCTGGCCAGCGCAAGCAGGGCAAACAGCATCCCCGCCAGCGACACCCCGCCCAGGTTGATGCCTTGGTACACCACCATGATCAACCCGCCCAGCCCCAGACCCAGGCCGAACAGACGGCTCCAGGAACGTTGGCGCTCCATCAGCACCACGGTAAGGATCGGTTGTACCCCCATGACCGTGGCCATGACGCCAGGGGTGACATGGGTGTTGAGCGCCAGCAAGTAGAAGATCTGGTACGCGCCGAGCAGCACACACCCGGTACCCAGGGCGCGCAGGATGGCCCCGCGGCTGCGCGGCCAGCGCAGCCCCAGCAGCGGGCCGATCAGCAGCAGGCCCGCGAGGGCCAATGCCGAGCGCAACAGCAGGAAGGCGAACGGGCTGGCATGCGCCAGGCCCAGCTTGGAGACGATCGCCCCGCTGCTCCACAGCAGGACGAACAGGCTGGTCG
This sequence comes from Pseudomonas putida S13.1.2, assembly GCF_000498395.2. NCBI lineage: Bacteria > Pseudomonadati > Pseudomonadota > Gammaproteobacteria > Pseudomonadales > Pseudomonadaceae > Pseudomonas > Pseudomonas putida. The sequence goes on along the minus strand of NZ_CP010979.1, from coordinate 6,552,920 downwards.
TGGCCGCCGAGGCCACGGATGCTTTGGTAAAGACAGACATGTATTGCCACCTGATAGTAGGCAGAAAAGCCAAACGGACGGCGTGCGCTTCAGCGAGGGAAGTAGCCGACCGTGTTCAGTAGGTTGCGTGTGCGAAGGGGTTCGGCAAGAAGCCGATCAGCCCAGCACGACCACGCAAGGAGGCGGAGCTACGCCGCCTACAACGCCACTGACAGGTGGTGGGTAATGACTGATCATGGCCGGCTGCTGGCTGCCACGCACGACCATGCCCGCGACTGGCGCGAGGGCAAAGCTTGTGGTGGAAGGGATGGCTGGCATTACCGGATCTTCAAAAGACATGAACGAACTCGACTATAGCCCGGCGCTTAGCGGCTGACAATCGCTGCCTGATTTTTCGTAGAACGGCTTGCCTGGAACATCTCGCGCTACAGGACGGCGGTACTACTTCTCTTCCTTTCACAGTGCATAGCAAAGCAGCCTGAGACCCAGGCTTTGCTCGCCGAACCTTATGTCATTGATTGAGTGACCATCACCCATTGAATTCCAGGCTCATTTATTAAGTGCAATCAACGAGCGCGAAAAACTAGCATTTTTGCCAGTTGTTGCAGGTACAGCGCACTCCTAGCATGGGCCTCAGTTGTAGAAAACAGGGAAGGAAGCCACCATGAAAGACATAAAGACGGGGTTCGCCTCGGCCGTTATAGTGCCTCTGTTTTTCTTTACCACAGTTGTTGATGCTGCAACATGCGAAGGTGTTGTCAAGGAAATTGATAAATGGTACTCCGACACAAGCTCGACTTGCGGTATAGACCCGGCAGCCGACTGCAGTGGCGTCATGTTAAGGGCCACTCATCGATGGGATGAAAGGTCGGGCAACCCTGAAAAAATCCCCGCGCCCACGGATCCACTGAAATACCACGTTTGGAATCCCAGCCCCGCATCTGTGGAATCCGGAGGCGTGTCGGTGTCCTGGATACGGAGTGACCGTATCGCCTATAAAGATCCGGGCATGAGAGCAAATAACGGGATCATCTTTACGCCACGCCAATTCGTTAACGATAGAGAAAAGAAATTGAATGTGGTCTGTGCGTTTCCAATCGACGCCTGGACAGACACCCGCAGTGGTAGAGGTTGCCTGGATAATTCAACCACTGTAGAAGCGGAAGACAGCTGCCAGGCGCTGGGGGTCAACAGTGCTACGAATTGGACCCAACACTACAATTCATTGAACGCCAATAGCCTCTATGAACGGCACAGAAAGCAATGCGGCTTCAGCCTGCACAAGGACCTGACACGTGCACAACGGACGCAGGCGTTTCAACAATTCATTGCTGCGCGCCAAGCAATCGCCGACACCGCAGAGGCGAAAGAGACACAGACAGAGTTGCGCATTGCGACCTGGGAAAATGACAAAGTTCCAGTAGCAGCATTTTTCTATAGCGCCCAAACTGGAAAAAAGCAAGCAATGAAAAACCAGTTTGATTATTACCAGCACACCGGACAATGGGTGCCGGCAATTAAAATGGAATTCCCGCAGGACGCCAATAGCAAAGCGAATTTCTCCTGCGAGGCTGACGCGCAACATCGAGACCTGCCGCGACCGATCAACAAGACTTCTCCCGCAGGCTACATTCAGAGCGCAACGTGGATCCAGCGTGATGGCGATCCTCATTTGGGCAATGGTGTCTGGACGCTATCGGTTACCCCCACGGCGCATGCACGCACCATTGGAGCGGATGAAACCGAAGCCATGTATGCAGAACTGCTGAGAAAATATGGTGATGACCCACGCTGGAGCGGTGACAAGTATGGTGGCGGCATGCGCAGGCAACTGGTCTGTCATTTGACCGGCGCGGACAACGGTCGCCAAATACGAAATAAACCAACATTTAACATGGAGCCGGTGCGACCCGACGCCAGCCATCAGCAATCTATAGCTGAAGGGTGCAATGTTTGGCCGGCAGTCCCCTACCTGTAATAAATGCTGCAGTAACGCATTACGCCGGTAATCAACATCTCACTACACGCGCCAAGGAGTCGACAATGAGTCCTGTATTGCTGCGAACCTGCGGCTTAGCTTTGCTATGCCTGTTCACGCTTGACAGTTGGGCCATGAGTGGTGCCGAAACCGCTGATGCGCTCAATCTACGCCTGGCCGATACACCCGAGCAATGCGCGGCCAATCAACCTGATTATGCCTGCAGCGGGGTACTGGCCCGCCCTTTGGCGCAAACTCATGCGCAAAATTTCTGGGAACACGATGCGGCAGCCAACCAGCGGGGCAGTGAACAATTCAACTACCTGCGCAGTGATCTGCCCGCTGCACCGCTGCAGGAGAAAACCGGCTTTATCCTGATGAATCGTTTTGAAGCGATGGCTCAGGAAAAAGAATATGACGTGCATGCAAGACCGCAACCGGACACCGTAGAGGTGAGTAACTGGGATGCTACGGTGCCAGGGAAAGTAGCTATCCAGGCGTTGTATTACCGGTTGGGTGCACCGGGCGCATTATGGCGTGGGCAAAGGCACCAACTGGCGTGGTACCAGGCAACAGGGGAATGGCTACCGCTACTTCGCTATTTGCCGGACGACACGCTGACGCCATTCGGCTTCGCGCAACAAGAGCAGTTATTTGAAGGCTATGAAGTGGCATCACGCATCAATGCGCGCTTCGCTGATACAGCCCCCACCTGTGACGATGGTACAAGCCGCTATAACTGCAATGGGGTGTGGGTTCGTGGGACTGGTCTGGGGAATTTCAGGGCATGGAATCCGAGCCCTTCTTCGATCAGGGGAAACGGGATATCTTTTAGCTACTTTGCCGCCGACATGAATGTCGCTCGCGCCGCGTACCCCCAGGGTTTAATAATGTTACCCTCTGGGACCCCGACGCCACAACGGGTCTCATTACGCTGTATTTACCCCTACAATAACTTCACTGGTGGCTCGGCAGATATGTGTACATTTACGGGTACTTGCGCCGCCATGGGAGTGGCAACTGCTCAACAATGGCTGAATAGGTATCGTAACAGTATTGGCTCATCGTGTGCTTTCGGTACAGACGCTTCCTCATTTCAAACCATCGTCGATATCAAGACGAACATACCCGCGGCTGGCGCCTGGAATGAAGCGATCATGGCAGCCTGGCCCAGCAATGTTCCTGCCAGCCTTCCATTGGAAGCCTTTTTCTCCAGATTGGGTGAGGGCGTGGAAGGCGGAAGGCGTTATCAGCGTGAATACCATGCAGATACCGGCACTGGGTATCTGCCACTGCTACGTTTGGATGGGGCGGCTCCAAACGGGAAGTTGGTTACCTATCGGCCTGAAGATCAGCACTTCGAATAGAACCTCCAATAGGCTAGTGCTTAGTCTTTCAATGATGGACAGTGCGCACAAATGCGTCGATCCCTTGCAAGTCGACGCCACCCCTACATTAAACATCTCATGCATCGACTGAGGAGTATGGTCATGGCTAATACGACTGCCGGAAATGGCCTCCAAACGGATATTGATGATTTCATCGAGTATCTGAATGAACTCGACCCCAACAACGTGACTGCAGGAACTCTGGGCCATATTTACATTCCGGACGCTGTGCGACCGCTCAAGACCAGGGGCGCAGAAGTGGGTGTCAGTGGTGATCTGATAAACGAAGGCAGTGCCGGCCTGCCGGTGGTCGTCCAGGCGTATCCCAACATGCAGGTGGACGATGTCATCAAGGTCTATTGGAGTGATGATCTGGTCTGGACTCACCGGGTCCGTCAAGGCCAGACCGGCGTTCCCCTGACGCTGAATATCCCGCCCGAAGATATACCGGAGGGCATCACCGAACTGTATTACAGCGTGACGCCCACAGGCACCGATAGCGAAGAACAGTCCGCACGCCTGAACGTGCTGGTGCGGTTCAATTATCCGGGTGAAGATGCCGCCAATATGGATGAGCTGGCGGCGCCCCAGGTGTCCCATACCACGATCGAGTTGGACAGCACGAACGTAAAAGTAACTATTCCGGCCTACGCCAAGATGCGCCGATACGACCGCATACACCTGAGCTGGTCGGGCCACGTGCTTGAGCACGAGGTCAAGCGCAACGAAGTAGGCAGAGCGGTTGTAATCGACATTCCCCAGGATGCGGTGAATGGAACCTCGGATGCAAACGTGGAAATCAGCTATTACGTAGTTGACGAGGTGGGTAACGAATCCGCTGACTGGTCAGCCGATACGGTCATCCCGAACGGTCAGGCAACAGGGTTGCCAGCGCCCTTCGTGATTGATCCGCAAACGGCAAGAAACGTCCTGCGCCTGAGGCCCGGCGAGCCTGGCAGTAGCGGGCTCAGTGTGGAGATAGACCCACCAGCACAGGGCTTTGCGCTGGGTGCGCAGGTCCACGTGACCTGGACTGCAGAGACCGCACAAGGCGTGATCACCCTGGTCGACCTGGGCACACAGGTGGTGGTGCGGCCCAACCGTACGTTGGTATTCGACCTGCCTGCCGAGCACCTGCAGCCGTTATGGGGCGGGCGTGGGACGGCCAGCTACGAAGTCATTCAGGGCAGCCAGGTGGAGCACTCCAAGCGCACCCGGGTCAACTTCGTCGGCGCTCCACTGCGGTTGCCACCGCCTCAGCTCAACGGCATCAGCCAAGGCTATGTGGATGCCGACCTGGACCCAGTCATCGTGGTGATTCCAGCAACCGCGCAACTGCAGGCCAACGATACAGTCATCCTGACATGGCGCGGTAAGCGGCCAGACACCACACTGCTGCTGGAACAGCCCGCTGCGTTGCGTATCAGCAATGCCCGGGCCGGGCAGGATGTAGTGTTCCGGATCGACGCGGCAAGGGCGCTGTTGCCGCTGGATGGCGGTACGCTGGAAATTTTCTACACCGTGACCCGAGGCAACGCGCAACTCCCGTCTGAGACGGCTTTACTGGATGTCGGTGAAACGCCAGAAACCCTGGCGCCGCCATCACTCGATCCAGACCCCGCAAATGGCGTGCTGGACCCGTCACTGCCGGAATATGCCGCAGGCGTCGATCTGGTGGTAACGCTACCCGGTACAGTCACCGTACCCTATGATGTGGAAATCGAATGGAGCACATCCAGCGGCGGGGTCTACCACGACACTCAAAGCGTCACTGACGCGGACGCTACTAGCATAAGGTTTCAGATTCCGCCGGCGCAGCTCGTTGGAGGCCTGACCCAGACCGAGGACGTGACAGCATACTACCGCATCGTACGGCCCGCCCAACCCGACCAGATCTCGTACGATCTCGATCTGGTGCTGGGCGAACAACCGCAGTTGGACCTGGCTCTGCCGACCGTCAATGAGCTGCAACAGAGCACGCTCGACCCTTCCACCCTCGCCCATGGCGCAACAGTGACCATTCCGGCGTCCGCGGGCCTCGCTGCCGGTGACAAGGTGGTGGTCTACTGGGATGGCGATCACGCGAACAGTGTGACCGAGGTACATGACTCAGTCGCCCGCGGAGAGGAAGGCCAGTCGCGCACCTTGCCGATTGACCTGACGTATGTACTTGCCAGTGAAAATGGCGAAGTTGATGTTCAGTATGAAATTATCCGCTTCGATCACAACCGCCCTTCGGACTGGTCGGGCGTGGTCAGCTTTCGGGTGCAACGCGGTCCTTTGCCGTTGCCCGTGATCAATGAGGCGGTGCAAGACAATATCAACCCGTTCGACCTCAACGGCCAGGCGACGGTCGTCATTGCCGCTGCTGCGAAGCTGGCCATTGGCGATGAAGTGGTGGTGCAGCTGGTAGGGCTGGTTTCAAATCATGTGGAAACCATCACTCACATCGTGAAAGCGGGCGAGGAAGGTAAAGCCTTGCACGTGGTGGTCCGGACCGACGTCGTCACCGCCAACCTCAATCAAGGCTTGAAGCTCAGTTACCGCATCAAACGCATCCTGGATGGTCGGGTGGAACAATCAGCCGAGCGACTGTACTCGGTCAACCAGGAGGTCAGTGCTGCACCGTTGCGGGTCATGGGCGCGCGCTACAACGTCGATGGAAGGGCGGACATCACACCCCCACGCCGGCTGACTGCGGTCCATGCGTCGGAATCGGTGCCGGTGCTTGCCGAATGGCGCTACAGCGGAGATGCCAATTGGACCCCGGGGCAGACTTGGCGCGATACGCAACCTGAACGGATGCTCGAGGTCCGCACCCACGCCAGCAGCGTAGTGCTTAACGTCGCAAACGTGCTGGGCAATAAAAATGGCTTCACAGCCCTGATCGACACATCGACCCCGGGCGCCTACAGCCTTCATTCCTGGGGGAGCATAGCTGTTGCACCAGGGCTCGATGACGTCGTCGATCTTTCCGTCAATGGCTTGGCAATGGCAGCCAGGGGGCTCAATGGTGCGATTACTTGCTGGGGACACACGAGTCACGGCGGCACCATGAGGCCTGAGGACATCGGCAGGCGGGACTTCATCAAGGTGCGCTCCAACTACTCTGCGTTCGTCGCGTTGTATGGCAGTGATTCTGGCGAACGTCGCCTGACCGGCTGGGGACAGCTGGCGTACGGCGCGAGAATTCCGCAACACATTCTTGACCTGCGCGATGTGAATGACGTAGCCGCTAGTTACTATGCTTTTGCAGCATTACGCGATAATGGCCGCGTGGCTTGCTGGGGGCATGCCAGTTATGGCGCTGTTCTTCCCCAAGCCTACGAGACATTTGACGATGTGGTCGAAGTCCGAGGCAGTAGCAGCGGCTTCATTGCCCGGCGAGTGACATCGGATGGGCGCAAGAAAGTGTTCTCCTGGGGTAACGAATCCGGCGCTGGCAACATGCCCGCCGCCATCCAGCAGCGGGAGGATATCGAGTCGATCGAAGCGCATGGCAGTTATGCATACTGCCTGTTGACCAGCCAGGGTCAGGTCCTGGCGTTCGGACACGTAAACCACGGCGGTAGTGTACCTGCCGAAATAGCCAGGCTGACCGACATTGTAGAAGTGACGGCCACAGCGTCCGCCTTCTGTGCTCGCCGTAGAAATGGCCACATTGTAGCGTGGGGGCTCGCGGCCAGCGGGGGCAGCCTTCCAGCCGACATCGCCAGGCGTGCAGATGTGCTTCAGGTCGCCGCTAGCGGGGGGGCATTCGCGGCCCTGTTTGCCGACGGCTCGGTCAGAAGCTGGGGCAATGCAGCGTCTGGTGGCAACTCAAGTGCTATCACGGGGCAGTTGGTCAACGTCAGGGCTATCTATTCCAACTACTACGCGTTCACCGCCCTGACCGACGATGGCAGGGTTTTGACCTGGGGCGACAGCAGTTATGGCGGTAACAGCCTGTCTTCACAGCCCAAGCTGGTGCAGAAGCTGCGCGCTCAACGTAACTGACAGCGCCTAACAACAGGGCCGGCGCTTCAAAGAAAGCGCCGCAGCCTCAACAGGAGACAACCGCATGAGCAACCTTAACGCGCCAAGTTCCCAACACACCGTCGCCGGCTGGCTGGACCCTGACCGGTTGCCGCCGCTGGGCGTTGCGATCGACATCCAGCTCGACGCTATGTATGCAGGCGAAGAGCTCACCGTAGTGTTGGCCAAAGCAGATGGGACGCAACTGGCAAGCAAAAGCCTGCCGGTCAACCATAACGACCAGGCCATCACCCTGCGCTTTGCCAACCAGTATTTCACCACGGGCAGCGGTAAGCTGCAGGTCTATTACACGGTAGGCGAAGATGGCCCAAGTGCGCCCTTGGACTTCGACATCAGTGAGGGCTTTTCCGGTGACCATGTGGTGGATCTTTCAGCCCAGCGTTTGCCGGTTTTCTATCACAATGGGGTGATCAAACTGCCCCAGAACCTTCCCGCCCAAATGCATTTTGCCCGGCCGCTGACGGGCGCCACTGGCTACACGAGCAGTAACGCGAGCGTCGCGACAGTAGACAGCACGGGCAATGTCAGCGTGTTGCGCAATGGGAACACCACCATCACCGCAACCCTGGCCGATGGCGCCACGCAGCAGTACGTGTTGCGCGTAACCGGCCTTGTGGGGCTTGAAATGCTCGCTAGCAGTGCGACCTTTAGCGGTGCTGAGAGACTGTGCAGGGGGCTGGGTATGCGTGTACCGAGTCAGTCCGACTTTGCGTTGTTCAATAGCACTTACGGCAGCCAGATGAAGCAGTGGTTACCTAATCTGGCCATCTGGGGGCAGGCCATCGGTGCAGGTACCGCTTGGACCTTCCACCCACATACTGCCGTGATCACGGGCGAATCGACCGCCGCAAGCGCCCTGCGCCAAGTAGCGGGAATGAGCTGAAGCATGCTGGCAGGCCGGCGCCGATGCAGGCGCGCCGGCCAGAAGGAAACGGTCGACGATGCTCTGGCTCCATCAGCAATCGTCGAGGTCCCGTTGCAAGGCTTAGTCGTTGAACACTCAGCCGGAACAACGGGGCACTACGCCCCTGAAACCAGACTCAGAACAACCAGCGATAAAGCAAATAAGCCACCACCACCGCCAGCACCGGCCGCAGCACGCGGTAGGCCTTTGGGTTGGCACGCTTGAACTGCTTCATGTGGGTGCTGATTTTATTGCTGAACCGCTTGCTCCAGGCATACGCCTGGTTGATGCCGCCCACGCGCTCGTCGTCGGTGTTCTGCGGCGCGGTGGCGCGGCCGAGGACGGCACTGACCTGGCGGTTGATGCGGGTCATCAGCGAGCTGCTGAGCGGGCGCTCGATGTCACAGAACAGGATCACCCGGGTAACGTCGGTCTCGTTCTTGACCCAGTGCACGTAAGTTTCGTCAAACATCACGTCCTCGCCGTCACGCCAGGCGTATTCCTGGCCATCGACGTAGATGCGGCAAGCATCGGAGTTCGGCGTGGACAGGCCCAGGTGGTAGCGCAGCGAGCCTGCGAACGGGTCGCGGTGCGGGTTCAGGTGGCTGCCGCCGGGCAGCAGCGCAAACATCGCGCCCTTGACGTTGGGGATGCTGCTGACCAGCTCGACAGTGCGCGGGCACAGGGCTTCAGCCGAAGGCAGCGGTTTGTCGTACCACTTCAGGTAAAAACGCTTCCAGCCTTTCTTGAAGAACGAACCGAAGCCGGCGTCATTGTCCTTCTCGGCGGCGCGGATGTAGCCCTCGTCGAACAGGCGCATGGCCTCTTCGCGGATTTCCTGCCAGTTGTCTTTCAACACGTCCAGTTCAGGGAAGCGCTGACGGTCCAGGTAGGGCTTGGACGGCACACCGGAAAACAGGTACATCAAGGCGTTGTACGGGGCAAACAGCGCCGAATGGTTGACGAACTGGCGCAACACCGGCAGGCGGGCTTTGCCGCGCAGGTGCACGAACAGCACGCTGCCGAAAAACACCAGCAAGACGCCCGCCTTGGCTGCAAAGGAAAAGGTCATGCTTTCACTCCTTGGGGAAGAGCCAGGGCTGCGCCACCTGCTCTCCTGAAAATCATCCTGCCATCATAAACCGATCCCGCCGCGGTAAAAACAACCCGGGCGGGATCGCATTCATGAAGATTTTGCAATAAACCAGGCCGCCGATTGTTGCGCAGGGTCAGCGGCAAGGCCGATTACTGCTGGTTTTCCTGCTCGCTGAACATGTCGCTGAACAACATGCTCGACAGGTAACGCTCGCCCGAATCGGGCAGGATTACGACGATGGTCTTACCCTGCATTTCCGGTTTTTCGGCCAGGCGCACGGCGGCGGCCATTGCCGCACCACAGGAAATCCCGCAAAGAATGCCCTCTTCCTGCATCAGGCGGATGGCCATGACCTTGGACTCTTCGTCGGTCACCGTTTCGACCTGGTCGACAATCGACAGGTCGAGGTTTTTTGGCACGAAGCCGGCGCCGATGCCCTGGATCTTGTGCGGGCTGGGCTTGAGTTCCTCGCCGGCCAAGGTCTGGCTGATCAGCGGCGAAGCCACGGGCTCCACAGCCACCGACAAGATCGCCTTGCCCTGGGTGTGCTTGATGTAGCGCGACACGCCGGTGATGGTGCCGCCCGTGCCCACGCCCGCCACCAGTACGTCGACGGCGCCGTCGGTGTCGTTCCAGATTTCCGGGCCGGTGGTTTTTTCGTGGATGGCCGGGTTGGCCGGGTTTTCGAACTGGCCCGGCAGGAAATACTGGGCCGGGTCGGAGGCGACGATTTCGTTGGCCTTCTCGATGGCCCCTTTCATGCCTTTGGCCGGGTCGGTCAGCACCAGTTCGGCACCCAGCGCCTTCAGCACCTTGCGGCGCTCCAGGCTCATGGAGGCTGGCATGGTCAGCATCAGCTTGTAGCCCCGTGCGGCGGCGACGAAGGCCAGGCCGATACCGGTGTTGCCTGAGGTGGGCTCGACGATGGTCATGCCCGGCTTGAGCTTGCCGCTGCTCTCCGCGTCCCAGACCATGTTCGCGCCGATGCGGCATTTGACCGAATAACCCGGGTTGCGCCCTTCGATCTTGGCCAGGATGGTTACGCCACGCGGGGCGATGCGGTTGATCTGCACCAGCGGCGTGTTACCGATGGAATGGGCGTTGTCTGCAAAGATACGGCTCATGGCAGGAGTCCTTGGCATGAAAAACAGCGGGAAAGACCTAAAGGGTAAGCCCCGACCGGTGGCCCGTAAAGCCTGTTCGAACTCGGCTGGGCGTGTTGCGGTCAACCGCACATCCCGCCTTGGAGACGTCCCGATGAGAGCCCGTTATCGCTGGCCGCTGATCGGCCTGGGCAGCCTGGTCGTGCTGCTGGTGGCCCTGCACCTTGCCCTGCCCTACCTGGTGCGCAACTACCTGAACGAAAAACTGGCCGACATGGGCGATTACCGTGGCCAGGTGGCCGATGTGGACCTGGCCTGGTGGCGCGGCGCGTACCAGATCAACGGCCTGAAGATCGTCAAGACCAGCGGCAAGGTGCCGGTACCGTTTCTGGACGCGCCGCTGATCGACCTTTCGGTGAGCTGGCATTCGCTGTGGTACGACAAGGCCGTGGTGGCCGAGGTGACCTTCGTACGCCCGGAGCTGAACTTCGTCGACGGTGGCAGCAAGCAGGCGTCGCAGACCGGCCGGGGTACCGACTGGCGCCAGCAACTGGAAAAACTGCTGCCCATCACACTCAACGAAGTGCGTATCGACAACGGCGTGCTGACGTTCCGCAACTTCAACTCCAAGCCACCGGTCGACCTGAAGGCCACCCGGCTGAACGCCAACATTCGCAACCTGACCAATGTCCGTGACCCCAAAGGCCGTCGCGATGCGAGTTTTGAAGGCACTGCACTGATCGCGGGCGATGCGAAGGTAGAAAGCCGTGCCACGTTCGACCCGTTCAGTGATTTCGATGACTTCGAATTCAGGCTGCGCGCCACCGGCATCGAGCTGCGCAAACTGAACGACTTCGCCAGCGCCTATGGCAAATTCGACTTCAATGCCGGGCATGGGGACGTGGTGATCGAGGCGCAGGCGGAAAACGGTCGGCTTAACGGCTACATAAAGCCGCTGCTGCGTGACGTCGATGTATTCGACTGGCAACAGGACGTCGAGGAAAAGGACAAGGGCTTCTTCCGCTCGGTGTGGGAAGCGGTGGTGGGGGCGACCGAGACGGTGCTGAAGAACCAGCCGAAAAACCAGTTCGCCACCCGGGTGGAGCTCAGTGGCAGTGTGCGCAAGCAGGATATCAGCGCCTTTGAGGCGTTTTTGCAGATCCTGCGTAACGGGTTTATCCAGGCGTTCAATGCCCGCTACGAGCGAGGCGCGCCGGATTCCGACTGAGGCGGCGTGACGGGGCATTCAGGGACTGAATACCCGGTCTGCGTTTGCAGCCGCGTGGCCCCGCGTTATAGTCGGTAACAAATCAAATCATGTGTTGCCTGGGCCGGCCTATTCGCGGGTAAACCCGCTCCCACAGGGACCCCACAAATCTCTGGCCATATGGGGTTTCTGTGGGAGCGGGTTCACCCGCGAAAGGGCCGGTACAGGCTTACAGCAGAGGACAGACCCCATGAAGTTCGAAGGCACCCGCGACTACGTCGCCACAGACGACCTGAAACTGGCGGTAAACGCGGCCATCACCCTCGAACGCCCGCTGCTGGTCAAGGGCGAGCCCGGCACCGGCAAGACCATGCTCGCCGAACAGCTGGCGGCCTCGTTCGGCGCGCGGCTGATCACCTGGCACATCAAGTCCACCACCAAGGCCCACCAGGGCCTGTACGAGTACGACGCGGTCAGCCGCCTGCGTGACTCGCAACTGGGCGTGGACAAGGTGCACGATGTGCGCAACTACCTGAAAAAAGGCAAGCTGTGGGAGGCTTTCGAGGCCGATGAGCGGGTCATCCTGCTGATCGACGAAATCGACAAGGCCGACATCGAGTTCCCCAACGACCTGCTGCAAGAGTTGGACAAGATGGAGTTCTACGTCTACGAAATCGACGAGACCATCAAGGCCAAACAACGCCCGATCATCATCATTACCTCCAACAACGAAAAAGAGCTGCCGGACGCCTTCCTGCGCCGCTGCTTCTTCCACTACATCGCCTTCCCCGACCGCACCACGCTGCAGCAGATCGTCGACGTGCATTACCCGAACATCAGCCAGTCGCTGGTCAGCGAAGCGCTGGATGTGTTCTTCGACGTGCGCAAGGTGCCGGGCCTGAAGAAAAAACCGTCCACCTCCGAGCTGGTCGACTGGCTCAAGCTGCTGATGGCCGACAACATCGGTGAAGCCGTACTGCGCGAGCGCGATCCGACCAAGGCCATCCCGCCGCTGGCCGGCGCGTTGGTAAAAAACGAGCAAGACGTGCAGCTGCTGGAGCGCCTGGCCTTCATGAGCCGGCGCGGCAACCGCTGACAGGAGCCGGGCCATGCTGCTCAACCTGTTCAATGAAATGCGCGCGGCCAAGGTGCCGGTGTCGGTCCGCGAGTTGCTGGACCTGCACCAGGCCCTGCAAAAGCATGTGGTGTTCGCCGACATGGACGAATTCTACTACCTCGCACGCGCCATCCTGGTAAAGGACGAACGCCATTTCGACAAGTTCGACCGGGCCTTTGCGGCCTACTTCAAAGGCCTGGAAAACCTCGACCGGCACATCGAGGCGCTGATCCCCGAAGACTGGCTGCGCAAGGAGTTCGAGCGTTCGCTCACGGATGAAGAGCGTGCGCAGATCCAGTCCCTGGGTGGCCTGGACAAGCTGATCGAGGCATTCAAGAAACGCCTTGAGGAGCAAAAGGAACGCCACGCCGGCGGCAACAAGTGGATCGGTACCGGCGGTACCAGCCCGTTCGGCTCGGGTGGTTTCAACCCCGAAGGCATCCGCGTGGGCGAGGCAGGCAAACGCCAGGGCAAGGCGGTAAAGGTGTGGGACCAGCGCGAGTACAAGAACCTCGACGACCAGGTTGAACTGGGTACGCGCAACATCAAGCTGGCCCTGCGCCGGCTGCGCAAGTTCGCCCGTGAAGGCGCCGCCGAAGAGCTGGACATCAACGGCACCATCGACCATACCGCGCGGGACGCCGGCTTGCTGAACATCCAGATGCGCCCCGAGCGGCGCAACACGGTGAAGCTGCTGTTGCTGTTCGACATCGGCGGCTCGATGGACGCCCACATCAAGGTTTGCGAAGAGCTGTTCTCGGCCTGCAAGACCGAGTTCAAGCACCTGGAGTACTACTACTTCCACAACTGCGTGTACGAGTCGGTGTGGAAAAACAACCTGCGCCGCACCTCGGAGCGCTATTCCACCTTCGACCTGCTGCACAAGTATGGCGACGACTACAAAGTGGTGTTCGTCGGCGATGCGGCCATGGCGCCCTACGAAATCACCCAGCCGGGCGGCAGCGTGGAGCACTGGAACGAAGAGGCCGGGTATGTGTGGCTGCAGCGCTTCATGGAGAAATTCAAGAAGATCATCTGGATCAACCCGTACCCCAAGCAGGCCTGGGACTACACCGCTTCGACCCACCTGGTGCGGGACCTGATCGAGGACAAGATGTACCCGCTGACCTTGCAGGGGTTGGAAGAAGGGATGCGCTACCTGTCCAAGTGATGTTGCCGGTACCGGCCCTTTCGCGGGTAAACCCGCTCCCACAGGTACTCCACATTCCTCAACGGCTGTGTTGTACCTGTGGGAGCGGGTTTACCCGCGAAGAGGCCGGTAGCCTCACCGCCAACGGTCCAGATATATCTGCTGCTCCCGCCAGGCCTCATCCTGCACCACCGCCCGGAACCGAACCACCGCCCCCGGCATGCACTGCGCCAGTTGCGCCAGCGCCAACGGCGTCAACGCCCCCAGCCGCGGATAACCACCAATGGTCTGCCGATCATTGAGCAGCACAATCGGCTGCCCATCCGGCGGCACCTGCACCGCCCCCAGCGGTATCCCTTCGGAAATCATCGGTGCGCCCTGATAGACCAACTGCGGCCCCAACAGGCGGATGCCCATGCGGTCAGCCCGACTGTCCAGCGTCCACTCCCGGTTGAAGGCTTCGAACAGGCTGGTACCGCTGAAATCACCGATCTGTGCGCCCATCACCAGGTCGAGCACAGGCTTGTGTGCGTACTGCGGGCGCAGCGCTGGCGACACCTCGCGCAGGGTTGCATCGCTACCGGTAAACGCTAACGCCTGGCCTTTGGCCAGCGCCGCACCCTGGCCATCCATGCCACCCAGTGCTTCACGTACCACCGTGGCACAACTGCCCAGTACATCTTCGCCCAGAAACCCGCCCGGTGCCGCCAGGTAAGCCCGCACGCCCTGCTTTGGCTGCTTCAGGGTCAAGCGCTGGCCCTTGCCCAGGGCAAAGCTGCGCCAAGGCGCGACAGGCTGGTCATCGACTCGGGCATCCAGGTCGGCACCGGCCAGGGCCAGCACGCAATCCTGTTCGGCCACTACGCAAAAGCCACCCAGCGCCACCTCGACCACCGGTGCCCCCAACGGGTTGCCCAGCAGCCAGTTGGCCCAGTGCATGGCCACCCAGTCCAGCGCGCCGCCCTGGGTCACGCCCAGGTGACGCACGCCAAAGCGGCCAGCATCCTGCAACTGGCACAGCGGCGTGCTGGCCTCGATCTTCAATTGCTTCATCCTTGTGCCTCCACATCGCCGCCCAACGCCAGGAACTCGGTGCGCGAAACCGGCACGAAACGCACCCGGTCGCCGGGTTGCAACAGGCTGTAGCCGTCACGCTCACGGTCGAACAGGCGCACCGGCGTGCGCCCGATCAGGTTCCAGCCACCCGGCGATACCGCCGGATACGCCGCCGTCTGGCGCTCGGCGATGCCCACGCTACCCGCTGCTACCCGCTTGCGCGGAGTGCTCAGCCTCGGGCTGGCCAGGCGTTCGTCGACCAGGCCCATGAAACCGAAACCGGGGGCGAAGCCCAGGGCGAACACGGGATAATCACGTGCGCTGTGCAAGCGCACAACCTCGGCTTCACTCAAGCCGCTGCGGGCTGCCAGCACAGGCAGTTCAGGGCCGACGCTGGCGTCGTACCACACCGGGATCTCGTGGCGCCGGCCGCCGCTGCCGGTGTCTGGCTGCAAACCCTCCAGCGCCTGGTTGATCCGCGCCCTCGCCTCGCCCGGTGGCAGGTCGAACTGCACCATCAGCGTGGTGTAGGACGGCACCAGGTCCAGCAGGTGCTCGCCGAACACGGCGCTCAGGCGCTGGCTGGCGGCGAGCATCCACGGCATGTTGGCCTCGTCGATACGGTCGAACAGGCGCACCATCAGGCTGTCGATGGCCACCACTTCGATACGCGCTTTCATTGCGGCTCCAGGGCGTCGAGAGCCTGGCGTATCTGCCGCACCGCCGCCACCGAACTGTCGTTGTCGCCATGCACGCAAAGGGTGCTGGCCTGCAGGCGCAGGGCGCTGCCATCGTCCGCCACCAGCGCATCGCCACGGGCCAGGCGCACCGCCTGCTCCACCACCAACGCCGGGTCGTGATGCACCGCGCCAGGCAAACGGCGCGACACCAGATGGCCGCTGGCGGTGTAGGCGCGGTCGGCGAACGCCTCGAACCACAGCGGCACACCGATTTCATCGCCCAGGGCCTGGGCGGCGCGGTTGTCGGCGGTGGCCATCAGCATCAGAGGCAGGTTGCTGTCGTAGGCCGCCACAGCTTCCAGCACGGTACGCAGCTTGAGCGGGTCGGCCATCATGTCGTTGTACAGCGCGCCATGGGGCTTCACATAAGCCACGCGGCCACCCAGCACTTTGCAGATGCCGTCCAGCGCACCGATCTGGTAGTGCAGCAGGTCGCGGATTTCCTCGGGGCTGCAGGCCATGGAGCGGCGCCCGAAGCCGACCAGGTCCGGGTAGGCCGGGTGCGCGCCGATGGTTACCCCATGCTCCAGCGCCAGGGCCACGGTGCGGCGCATGATGCCGGGGTCGCCGGCGTGGTAGCCACAGGCGATGTTGGCGCAATCGATGTAGGGCATTACCTCGGCGTCCAGGCCCATGCGCCAGCTGCCGAAACTCTCGCCCATGTCGCAATTGAGTAGCAGGCGTTCCACCACGCGGTCTCCCTTGTTGTTGTTCATAGGCCTACCTTACCGCGCCTGCAGCTGTTTGCCGCGTGTTTCCGGCAGGCTCAAGGCCGCCACGATCACAATCCCGTAGGACACGGCGGAGAACATGCCGATCCCCAGGCCCAGCGGCACGTTCTGGCCGAGCATGCCGATCAGCAACGGGAACAGTGCCGCAATGACCTTGCCGATGTTGTAGCAAAAGCCCTGCCCCGAACCGCGAATGCGCGTAGGGAACAGTTCTGTCAAAAACGCCCCCATGCCGCTGAAGATACCCGAGGCGAAGAAGCCCAGCGGGAAGCCCAGCCACAGCATCACGCCATCGCTGACCGGCATCTGCGTGTACAGCAGCACGATGACGAACGAGCCCACGGCAAACAGGATGAAGTTCTTCTTGCGCCCCAGCAGGTCGGACAGGTACGCGCTGACCACATAGCCCACGTACGAGCCGACAATCACCATGGCCAGGTAGCCACCGGTGCCCAGCACGCTCAGGCCGCGCTCGTTCTTGAGGAAGGTCGGCAGCCACGAGGTGATGGCGTAGTAGCCACCCAGTGCACCAGTGGTCAGCAGCGACGCCCGAACGGTGGTCCAGAGCATGCCCGGGGCGAAGATCTCGTAGAAGTGCGAAGGTGCCTCGGCGCTTTCCACCGCCTTGGCTTCGCGGTACACCTCCGG
Organism: Pseudomonas putida S13.1.2; assembly: GCF_000498395.2. Lineage (NCBI taxonomy): Bacteria > Pseudomonadati > Pseudomonadota > Gammaproteobacteria > Pseudomonadales > Pseudomonadaceae > Pseudomonas > Pseudomonas putida. The sequence goes on along the minus strand of NZ_CP010979.1, from coordinate 6,535,767 downwards.
GTCCTTGACCAGGCGGCGCACGAAGATCACGAAGATAGCCGGTACCAGCCCCAGCAGGAACAGCGCGCGCCAGGCCTGCTCTGGCGGCAGCCAGGAGAACAGCAGCGCGTAGAGAATCGCCGTGAGGCCCCAGCCGATGGCCCAGCCGGACTGCACCATGCCCACCGCCTTGCCACGGTCCTGGGCGCGGATCACCTCGCCGATCAGCACCGCGCCAGCGGTCCATTCACCGCCAAAGCCAAAGCCCATCAGGGTCCGGGCGATCAGCAACTGTTCGTAGTTCTGGGCAAAGCCGCACAGGAAGGTGAAAAAGGCGAACCACAGCACCGTCAATTGCAGGGTGCGCACCCGGCCGATGCGGTCGGAAAGGATACCGGCGATCCAGCCGCCCACGGCCGAGGCGATCAGCGTGCTGGTATGGATCAACCCGGCTTCGGTGGTGGTGATGCCCCACAGCATGATCAGCGTGGGGATGACAAAACTGAGCATCTGCGTGTCCATGCCGTCCAGGCCATAGCCGATCTTGCAGCTCCAGAAGGTGCGCCGTTGCTGTTTGTCGATGTCGCGGTACCAGGCGAAAGGCCCGGACGAAGGTGGGGAACTGACCTGCTGCTGCACGCCGGTGGGGTTCATGGATGCCTCGGCTTGTTGGTATTGTTTTATGGGCGACATAAAGCGTCGCGGCCTGGGTGCCATTGTTCAGAGGCCGCGACAATTGAGTCCAACGATAAAAACCGCCGGTCTGGAACAAGAAAAACTGATCATGAACCTTCGCTTCCTCGAAACCTTCGTCTGGGTCGCCCGGCTGAAAAGCTTCCGCCTGACGGCAGAAAAGCTGTTCACCACCCAAGCTTCCGTGTCCAGCCGCATTGCCGCGCTGGAGGCAGACCTTGGGGTGAAGCTGTTGCTGCGCGACTCACGCGGGGTGAGCCTGACCCCGGAAGGCGGCAAGGTGCTGGAGTATGCCGAACGCATGCTGGAAACCGCCAAGGCCATGAAGCAGTCGCTGGACAGCGACCGGGCCAAGGTCGGGCGCATTCGCATCGGGGTGATGGACACGGTAATCCACACCTGGATGAGCGCGCTGGTGGCGGAGCTGACCGAACGCTACCCGCAGGTGGAAATCGAACTGGTGGCCGATACCGCGCTGAACTTGCGCGAGCAGTTGCAGAAGGGCTTTCTCGACGTGATTTTGCAGACCGACCTGCTGCGCGAGCAGTCGATCCGCAGCCTGGACCTGGCGCGCTACCCGATGGGCTGGGTAGTGGCTGCCGGCTCGCACCAGCACCGGGACTATGCGTCGCTGGCCGAGCTTGGGCGCGAGCGCATCATTACCTTCTCGAAAAATTCACGGCCGCACCAAGAGGTGCTGAGCCTGCTGCAAGCGGCGGGGGCAGAGGCGCCGCGGTTGAACTGCGTGAACTCGGTGGCGGCAATTACCCGGCTGTTGCGCGACGGCTTTGGCATTGGTGCGTTGCCGCCGGCATTGGTGGATGCCGAGCTGGGCCGGGGTGAGCTGGTGTTGCTTCAAGGGCTGCAACCGCCGCCGAGCCTGGAGTTGGTGGTGGCGTGGCAGACCGGGGTGGCGTTGGTGGACGAGGTGGTTGGTGTTTGCCGGCAGGTGCTGGAGCGGTATGCCCGGGATGTGGGTGGGCAGCGGATAGTACTGGTCTGACCGATTTCAACCGCCACACTTCTCACAGGCTGACTCGGTCCCTGTAGGAGCGGCCTTGTGTCGCGAAAGGGCTGCACAGCAGCCCCAGGGACTCAGCAGCAATGCACAAATTGCCGGGGCTGCTGCGCAGCCCTTTCGCGACACAAGGTGATCTGGTCAAGTAATTTTGGACACCGGTTAAGGTTCATGCCGCTGCCCTGAGCTTTTCCTCCATGGCTACCGGGGTCTCATAGCCGTTGTAGCTGTGGAGGCGCTTGAGGTTGTAGCGCACCAAATAAGCCATGATGTCGGCCTTAGCTGCAGCTTCGGACTCATAGCCCCCTGCTGGCACCCATTCTGATTTCAATGCCCCGAAAAATCGCTCCATGGCGGCGTTGTCCCAGCATTGGCCACGGTGGCTCATGCTTTGTTTCAAGCTGCACTCTTCAAGCACAGCCCTGAATTTATGGCTGGTGTACTGACAACCTTGATCTGAATGAAACATCACCCCTGCAGGTTTACCTCTGGACTCAGACGCCATACGCAGCGCGTCACAGGCCAATCTGGCATCGGCAGTCATTGAGAATGCCCAGCCCACAACTCGGCGTGCGTACAAGTCGATTATTGCGGCCAAATAGAGCCAACGTCTGCCAACCTGGATGTAAGTCACATCGCCACACCAAACCTCATTGATCGTCGAAACTTTGAAGTTTCGCTTCAGCTGGTTTTCCGCAATCAGTGCTTCCGCGCCCGATGAGCGATACCGATGGGGCCTTCGTTGTCGGCATTCCAGACCAGCTTCACGCATAAGAGCACGCACTTTGTAACGCCCGATTTTATGGCCTTCACGTCGCATTTCCTGCATCAACGTGCGTGAGCCTGCGGAGCCTCGTGACGCCTTGAAAAGCTTGATTACCTGCGAGCGTAGAGCATCCCTTTCGAGATTTTCACGCCCTTGGCGTTTGCGCCAGGCATAGAAACTGCTGCGCTTGACCCCAAGCACGCGACAGCAGTCGACAACACCATATTGCTCACTCAGCTCGTTGATCAGCGAGAATGATCTTTGGAGTCCCGAAGCAGGAGAGCACTGGCCTTTTTTAGGATTTCGAGATCCCGATCCTTCTGACGAACCAGAGCTTCCAGCTCCTCAATGCGTCGTTGATCCGGGGTGATAGCCTTGGCCCCAGCAGGGACTTTCCCCGCTCTTTCCTGCCGTACCTGCTCAACCCAGCGGCGGAGAGCTGTACGACCTATTCCGAGGATTTGGCACACCTCAGGAACCGACTGGCCGCCGTCTAACACCATCTCAGCAGCTTGAATTTTGTGTTCTTTCGAGTAGGACTTTCGCACTGATTTTGCCTCCAATTGGGCGCCATGATAGCGCCCTAAGAAGGTGTCCAAAATCATTAGGCCAGTTCAAGGCCGCTCCTACAGCGACTGCGCTGCGCACAAACTGATGTAGTAAGGCGTCAGCGCCAGCTTTCTTTCACCGCCCTGCGCCGCCCGCCCAGGATCACCCAGCCAAGCCCCAGCAACAGGCTTTCGACCACAAAGGCCAGCACAAACCCCGCGCCAACACCCCAGCCAATTGCCTCGGGCACCAGCAGTATCTGGTAGCTGTAGCCATTGAGGGTTTCCTCGCGCAGCTGCGGGTCGGCCTGCACCAGCACATGCCAGGTACGCTGGGCCCACGGCCCTTGCAGCGCCTGCCATTCGTTTTCCAGCAGTTGGTTGCGGATCATCAGGCTTTCGATGCTGTTGGCATCGCTGTTGAACACCGGGTCGTCACTGCTGCGGTAATGCTGCAGCAACGCCTGCAAGTCGCCCTTGAAAAAGCGCTCGGCCGTTTGCCGGAACCCATCAAGCGCCTCGCGCGATTCGAACAGGTGCGCCTCCACCCGCTGGCTATAGTCCTTGATCAGCCCCGGGACCTGGATACCGGCCAGCAGGCCGAAGGTGAACAGCAGCAACCGCAGGTAACTTCTGAACATGCAGCGTCCTTAGCTCTGGCCGTGCGCCACGCACTCGCCGTGCCGCCACAGGGCCCATTGACCCGGCTCGTAGCGGTGCCAGGTCTCGTTCTCGGTCAGGGCCTCGGTGGCAATCACCGTGACCACGTCGTTGGGGGTGGTTTCGGTATGAAAATCGACGATCAGGTCAACATCCTTCAACCGCGCGGCACCAAACGGCGCACGGCGGGTAATGTGCACCAGCTTGGTCGAGCAGAAGCAGAACAACCAGTCGCCGTCGCTGAGCATGCAGTTGAACACGCCCCGGCCACGGTAGCCTGCACAGGCTTCGACCAGCACCGGTAGCAGCTGTTCCACCGGCACCGGCTCGGGGAAGGCACTGCGGATGCGGTTGAGCAGGTCGCAGAACGCCGCTTCGCTGTCGGTGTCGCCCACCGGCCGGTAGAAGCTGGCCAGGCCCTTGAAGTCGCCCAGTTGCCCGTTGTGCGCGAAGCACCAGTTGCGGCCCCACATTTCCCGCACGAACGGGTGGGTGTTGGACAGGCAGACCTTGCCGACGTTGGCCTGGCGGATATGGCCAATCACCACTTCGCTCTTGATCGGGTAGCGCTGCACCAGGTTGGCCACTTCCGACTCGCTGCTCGCGGCCGGGTCCTGGAACAGGCGCAGACCACGGCCTTCGTAGAAACCGATACCCCAGCCATCACGGTGCGGGCCGGTACGGCCACCGCGCTGCATCAGGCCGGTGAAGCTGAAAACGATGTCGGTGGGGACGTTGGCACTCATGCCCAGCAGTTCGCACACAGGCGTGTCTCCTCCGTTTACAGACGGGGCTCGACCCGGCCATTGCCGCGGGGTGCGGCAGGGCGTGGGTCGTCGCGGTAACGGTCGCCGCGTTCGGCGGCCAACGGGGCTTGCCCGGCGACCTGGTTATCTTCGTCCACCTGGCGCTTGGCGGCTGCCTCGGCTTGCGCACGGCGCTCGCGGGCGCGTTTTTCCAGCGGCCAGCGCACCAGCACAAAGAGGAAATACAGGCCGAAGGCAATCATGCCGTACATGGCGAAGTCGGACACCGCACGCCAGGCGTTGTTGCCCACCTTGAAGGCGAGGTCCAGGGCGGTGATGGCGATGGCCGGGGCGAAGCTGTCCTTGACCGGATCGACCACGGTCGGGGTCAGCAGCAGCACTGCCAGCACCACCCGCAGCGGTTCGCGCAGCCAGCGCCACATCCAGCCGGTGAGCTTGAAGGCCACCAGCAAGCAGCCCAGGGCGGCCACGGCGTACAGGCCCCAGGCGAAGGTGTAGTCGTTCTCGGTCATGGTGTTCGTGCAAGCCAGGCAAAGAGATGCCTATGATAAACACTTTTCCGGGCGCAGACAGCGTTTGCCTGTACCGCCCTCTTCGCGGGCACGCCCGCTCCCACAGGGACCCCACAGCCCTCAAGAGCTGTGGTGCTCCTGCAAGAGCCATAGGCACTGCACAGTAGCCAAGCCAGTGGTGGCCATGTGGGAGCGGGCGTGCCCGCGAAGAGGCCCGTACAGGCAACCCCAACCAAGAGACCCTCAATGCAAACCAAGCCCCAACCTCCCATCGCCCACGCCGACAACGCCGCCGACCCGTACGCCTGGCTGCAGCAGCGCGACACCCCCGAGGTACTTGCTTACCTGCAAGCCGAAAACGCCTACCAGGAAGCCTGCCTGGCCGACCAGGCGCCGTTGCGCGAGCAACTGTTCGAAGAGATCAAGGGCCGCATCCTGGAAACCGACCTGTCGCTGCCGGCCCCCTGGGGCTCCTACCTGTACTACACCCGCACCACCGCAGGCGACGAATACCCACGCCACTACCGCTGCCCGCGCCCGGCCGACGACTCGAACACCGTCGATGAAAGCCAGGAGCAACTGCTGCTCGACCCCAACGCCCTGGCCAATGGCGGCTTCCTGTCGCTGGGGGCATTCAATATCAGCCCCGACCACCGCCTGCTGGCCTACAGCCTCGATACCAGCGGCGATGAAATCTACACCCTGTACGTCAAGGACCTGGCCACTGGCAGCATCACCGCCCTGCCCTTCGACGACTGCGACGGCAGCCTGACCTGGGCCAACGACAGCCAGACGCTGTTCTTCGCCGAACTGGACGACACCCACCGGCCTTGGCGCCTGCGCCGCCACACCCTGGGCAGCGACGATGCGCAAACCGTGTTCGAAGAAGCCGATGGGCGCTTCTTCCTGCACTGCTACCGCACCAGTTCCGAGCGCCAGCTGGTGCTGCTGCTCAACAGCAAGACCACCAGCGAGGCCTGGGTACTGGACGCCGAAACCCCACGGGCGCCGTTCACCTGCCTGGCGCCGCGTATCGAAGGCCATGAGTACTTCCCCGACCATGGCCAGCTCGAGGGCGAGTGGCGCTGGTTCATCCGCACCAACCAGGACGGCATCAACTTCGCCCTGTACCACGCCCCGGTCACACCGGTGCCCAGCCGTGAACAATGGCAGGTGCTGGTGGCACACCGCGATGCGATCATGCTCGAAGGCCTCAGCCTGAATGAAGGCGCCCTCACCCTGAGCCTGCGCGAAGGCGGCCTGCCAATCATCGAAGTACGCCCGCAAGGCCTGCCGGCCTACCGCGTGGAACTCCCCGACGCTGCCTACAGCCTGTACGTGCAAGACAGCCTGGAGTTCGCCAGCACGCGCATACGCCTGCGCTACGAAGCGCTCAACCGCCCAGCCCAGGTGCGCCAGCTGGTGCTGGCCAGCGGCGCCCAGGCCGTGCTCAAGCAAACCCCGGTGCTGGGTGAGTTCGATGCCGACGACTATGTAAGCGAGCGACTGTGGGCAACCGCCGCGGATGGCACCCAGGTGCCGATCAGCCTGGTACGTCGCCGCCAGGACCTGGGCAAAGCCGTGCCGCTGTACCTGTACGGTTACGGCGCCTATGGCGAAAGCCTCGACCCGTGGTTCTCCCATGCCCGCCTGAGCCTGCTGGAGCGCGGCGTGGCCTTTGCCATCGCCCATGTGCGCGGCGGCGGCGAGCTGGGCGAAGCCTGGTACCGCGCCGGCAAGCAGGAGCACAAGCCCAACACCTTCAGCGACTTCATCGCCTGCGCTGAGCACCTGATTGCCGAGGGCGTGACCACTGCCGAGCGGCTGGCCATCAGCGGCGGCAGCGCCGGCGGCCTGTTGATGGGCGCGGTGCTCAACCTGCGCCCCGAGCTGTTCCGCTGTGCGATAGCCGAAGTGCCGTTCGTCGACGTGCTCAACACCATGCTCGACCCCGAGCTGCCGCTGACGGTGACCGAGTATGACGAATGGGGCAACCCGGAGGAGCCGGAGGTGTATGAGCGGATCAAGGCGTATGCGCCCTACGAGAATGTAAAAGCGCAGGCCTACCCGGCGATGCTGGTGGTGGCGGGCTACAACGACAGCCGCGTGCAGTATTGGGAAGCCGCCAAATGGGTGGCGCGCTTGCGCACGCGCAAGACCGACAGCAACCTGCTGCTGCTCAAGACCGAGATGGGGGCTGGGCATGGCGGGATGAGCGGGCGGTACCAGGGGTTGAAGGATGTGGCCCTGGAATATGCGTTCGTGTTTGGCGAGCTGGGTGTGGCATAAAATTCGAGCACCCGCGCGGCCCCTGTGGGAGCGGGTTTACCCGCGAAGAAGGCACCGCGGTGGTTGGCACGGGCTTCGCCCGTGTTCGCGGGTGAACCCGCTCCCACAGGGACCGCGGTGGATCTTGCGCACATGCGTTCTTCCCACAGCGGCCAGAGCAGGCGCGCCGTATTCAATCATCCTCTACCGCCGGCCTCGGCGGGTCTTGGCGCAACCCCGGCAATGGCTGGTCCTTCGGCGGCCCGGGCACTGGCATCGGCGGCAACAAGGGCGCCCCCGGCTGGCTGTCGTAGGCCTTGGGCGGTGTACTCGGGGTTATCTGCGGGTATGGCGTGGGCGTGGGCGTACCCGGTGCACCAGGCACTGGCGTAGTGAGACGGGGTGGCGTGCTGGCAGCTTCGGCCATGGGCAGGCCGGCCATCAACAGCGCGGTCAGGATCGCATGAAACATCAGCAACCTCCTGTCGGGAACCTGCTTACAGGCTACGCCTAAATCACCGCTTTCGCCTGTCCGCTTGCCCTGCAAGCGCGCTAGACTCAATGCCATAACTGTCATTTGCCTGATCAGAACAAAGGAAACACCATGAGCTCCACCTCTTCCGCCGCCGCCACCGCGCGCCTCGACCGCATCCTGGCCGATGCCAAGCGTGACAAGGAAATGGGCTACCGCGACAAGGCCCTGAGAATGTACCCGCACGTGTGCGGCCGCTGCGCCCGCGAATTCGCCGGCAAGCGCCTGAGCGAGCTGACCGTGCACCACCGTGACCACAATCACGACAACAACCCGCAGGACGGCTCCAACTGGGAGCTGCTGTGCCTGTACTGCCACGACAACGAGCACTCGCGCTACACCGACCAGCAATACTTCAGCGAAGGCTCCACCAGCACGCCAAGCATCGCCAAGGCCACCCACAACCCGTTCGCCGCGCTGGCGGGCATGTTGAAGAAAGACTGACCATCGATTCGGCCCCCGCTGTTACCGGGCAGCCCGTATAATCGCGCTTTTTTCGCGAAGGGCCCCGGTACGTGGCAAACAAACGATACAGCTGCATCGGCCTGTTCAACCCCAAGTCGGCAGAAAACGTCGGCTCGGTGATGCGCGCTGCGGGCTGCTATGGCGTCAACTCGGTGTTCTACACCGGCAAACGCTACGAACGCGCGCGTGACTTCGTCACCGACACCAAGCGCGTGCACTACGACATTCCGCTGATCGGCATCGATGACCTGCAGCGCATCATCCCGCTGGGCTGTACCCCGGTGGCGGTGGAGCTGGTGGAAGGTGCACGACCACTGCCGGAATACACCCACCCGGACCGGGCCATCTATATCTTTGGGCCAGAAGACGGCAGCCTCAGCCCCGAGGTGCGGGCGTGGTGCGAAGAGACCATCTACATCCCCACCGAAGGTTGCATGAACCTCGCGGCGACGGTGAATGTGGTGCTGTATGACCGCTTGGCCAAAGGGCTGAATACCCGCTCGGGGCCCAAGTTCAAATAAAAAGGCCACTTTTGCGCTGGCCTGTACCGGCCCTATCGCCGGCAAGCCAGCTCCCACAGGTCGTGCACAGGCCGTGAAGACTGTGTTACCTGTGGGAGCTGGCTTGCCGGCGATAGGGCCAGCAAAGCCACCACAAAAACGGCCAGGTGCCGAACTCCGTCAGAACAGCACCGGCCTTGCTCAGATCACGCAGCGTTGATCCAGATGGTCTTCAGCTCCGTGTACTGGTCGTGTGCCCAGATGGACTTGTCGCGCCCACCAAAGCCAGACTCTTTGTAACCACCGAACGGCGTAGTGACGTCACCTTCGCCGAAGCAGTTGACCGTGACCACGCCCGCGCGGATTTCACGCGACAGGCGCAGCGCATTGCGCAGGCTGCCGGTGTACGCCGAAGCCGCCAGGCCGTAGATGGTGTCGTTGGCCAGCTCGATGGCTTCATCGATGGTCTCGAAGCTGGTCACGCTCAGCACCGGGCCAAAGATTTCTTCCACGAACAGCTTGTTGTCGCGGCCTACGTTGTCGACGATGGTCGGCTGCACGAACACGCCCTCCTCGGTCTCGCCACCCTGGACGATACTGAGCTTATGCTCGGCGGCGTACTCCAGGTACGACTTCACCTTCTCGAAGTGCGCCTTGCTCACCATGGCGCCGAGGCGATTGTCCGGGTCCATCGGGTCGCCCAGTTTCCAGTCCTTCAGGTGCTTGGCCATCAAGCCGAGCAGCTCGTCTTTGACATCCTTGTGCACGATCAGGCGTGAAGAAGCAGAGCAGTTCTCGCCCATGTTCCAGAACGCACCTGCGGTCACGAACTGCGCCACTTCGTCCAGGTCTTCGCAGTCGTTCATGACCACAGCCGGGTTCTTGCCACCCAACTCCAGGACAATGCGCTTGAGGTTGGACTCGGCAGCGTATTTCAGGAACAGCCGGCCGGTGTCGGTGGAACCGGTAAAGCTGACCATCGGGATGTCCATGTGACGGCCAATGGCCTCGCCCACTTCACGGCCACCGCCAGGCACCAGGTTGAACACGCCAGCAGGAATGCCCGCCTCATGGGCCAGCTCGGCCACGCGCAGGGCGCTGAGGGTGGTTTCCTTGGCGGGTTTGACCACGATCGAGCAACCGGCGGCCAGCGAAGGGGCGATCTTCCAGGCCAGCATCAGCAGCGGGAAGTTCCACGGCAGCACCAGGCCGACCACACCGATGGCTTCACGCACCACCATGGTCACGGCAGCATTGCCGGTCGGTGCAGTGGCGTCGTAGATCTTGTCGATCAGCTCGGCGTGCCAGCGAATGGTGTGGATGGTTTCCGGCACGTCGACAGTCTGGCACTCGCTGACCGGCTTGCCGCTGTCCAGCGCTTCCAGCACCGCCAGTTCGTGGGCGTTGTCTTCCAGCAGCTGGGCAAACTTCTGCAGCACATGCTTGCGGTCGTTCGGCTGCATCTTCGACCAGGTGCCCTCTTCGAACACACGCTTGGCAGCCGCCACCGCCACGTTGACGTCATTGACGTCACAGGCGGCGACTTCGGCCAACTGCTTGCCGGTGGCCGGGTTGGTGGTGACGAACGTGCGGCCGCAGATGGCGTCGCGGAATTCACCGTCGATGAACGCCTGGGTACGCAGCTGCAGTTCGGCGGCGATGGCCGCGTATTGTTCCTTGTTCAGCAATTCAGCCATTGTGCCAGCCTCCTTATTTGATCAGGGCGATGGTGGCTTTCAGTTCGCTGACCACGCGCTTGAGTTCCTGCTTCTCGGCATCGTCCAGGTCGTACAGCGGCTTGCGCACGCCGCCGGTCTTCAGGCCGTTCAGCGCCACGCCGTTCTTGATGGCCTGGACGAACTTGCCACCTTCCAGGAAGTCCATCAGCGGCATCATGGCGGCCATGATCTTGCGGCCTTTGGCAAAGTCCTTTTCGATCACGCAGGCCTCGTACAGGGCCACGTGCTCACGCGGAATGAAGTTGGAGCCGGCGCAGACCCAGCTCTGGGCGCCCCAGGCGAAGAACTCCAGGGCCTGGTCGTCCCAGCCGCACGACAACTGGATGTTCGGGCGCTTGATGGCCAGCCGGTGAAGCTGGGCCATGTCGCCGGAGCTTTCCTTGATGGCGACAATGTTCTTCACATCAGCCACGGCATCGAAGAACGCTTCGCCCATGCTTACGCTCATGCGGCCCGGGTAGTTGTAAAGCATGATCGGCAGGTCGGCAGCGGCGTCGACCGCTTTGACGTGCAAGGCGATTTCCTGTTGGGTCGGCAGGGCGTACGGCGGGGTGCCGACCAGCAGCGCGTCAGCCTTGATTTCCTTGGCGTGCTGGGCGAAAGCCACGGCGTCTTCGGTGCGGATGCCACCGGTGCCGACGATCAGCGGCAGGCGGCCGTTGAGCACGTCCTTGGCCTGGGCGGCCAGCTCGATGCGCTCCTGGGTGGTGTGGGCGTAGTACTCGCCGGTAGAGCCACCAATGATGACGCCGTGGATTTTCGACTCGACCAGGTATTCGAGGACCTCGGCGAACGCCGCCTTGTCGATCGAGCCGTCCGCAGCCAGCGGAGTGATTGCCGGGGTGTAGATGCCTTCGAATTTCACGGTAGGTTCTCCAGTGCGTTGCTCAGTGTTGTAAAGACCGCCGCGCAACCACGCAGCGGCGGGTTGTAAGGTTTCAGCTCAACGAAGCCGCTTGTTGCAGGTTCAGCGAACGGGTTTCCGGGGCCAGGGCGACCGAGAAGGCCAGGCCGACAAAGGTCACGGCGGCAGCGGCATACATGGTGGCGCCGATGCCATAGCTGTCGAGGGCGATGGGCACCAGCCAGGTGCCAACTGCCGCACCGACCCGCGACATGGAGGTGCCCACGCCCACGGCGCCGGCACGGATTTCGGTAGGGAACAGTTCGTTGGGGTACACCAGTTGCAGCACCTGGGCGCCACCGATGAACAAGGCATAGGCACCGAACAGCACCAGGATGAGCATCTCGTTGCCATTGCTGAAGGCACCCAGGCCCAGCAGTGCCAGCCCCGACCAGAAGAAGCTGTGCAGCAGCGTGGTGCGCCGACCGAGGGTGTTGAGCAGGCGGGTGCCCACGATGCAGCCCACCACGAACAGGAACGTGATGGCGATGGAGCCGATCGATGCCCAGTCACCTTTCAGGTTCAACGCGCCCAGCACTTTCGGGGCGAATGCGTACACGGCGAACACCGGGATCACCGAGCAGGTCCAGAACATGGTGACGAACAGCATGCGTTTGCCGTAGCCAGAGTGCAGCAGGCTGAGGAACGACAGCTTGCGGGTCTTGGGCTCTTCCGGCAGGTTCTTCAGCGAAAAACCGTTGCCGTACACCCGCTTGATCACCTGCTCAGCCTCGGCCGAGCGGCCTTTGCTGATCAACCAGCGTGGCGATTCGGGGGTACCCAGGCGGATGGCGAACAGCAACGCACCAATTACGGCAGCACTGGCCAGCACCAGGCGCCAGGCATCGTCGCCACCCTGGCGCAAGATTGCCTCACCGGCCAGGTAGGCAGTAGCGGCGCCGGCAAACCACAATACCGTCAGGGTTGCCAGGCGCGGGCCCCGGTTCTTCCTGGGCAGGAACTCCACCAGCAGCGACGTTGCAACCGGGTATTCGATACCTACGGCGATACCGATGGCAAACCTTAGCAGGAACAAGACCAGCGCCGACTCCACCCAAAACTGCGCCACCGAGGCCAGGATGAACAGGGTCGGGCCAACGAAGAACACCCGTTTGCGGCCAAAGCGGTCGGTCAGCCAACCGCCGAAAAAGCCACCGAAGAAAATACCGATCAGCGCCGAAGCGGCGATCATGCCCTGCCAGAAACTGTTCAGGCTCAGGCCGGCGGACATCTGCACCATGGCCACGCCGATAATGCTCAGTACATAGCCATCGACGAACGAACCGCCGCCGGAACGCAGGGTCAGCAATTGGTGGAAGTTGTTGATCGGTACATCTTCAATCGAAACATTCGGATTTGTCATTGTTATTCCTACCCCGTCTGCTATATGCACATTTTCAAGGCGAGCGTGTCCGCGAAACTGAAAACCGTCTTCAGCCCCGGGTGTTCGGACGACGCATCTCGATCATCAATTTCAGGCAAGCCGCGCCCGTGCCGGCCAACTGACGCCGACGTAAAATGCTTTATGATCTAACTCAGATAACGATCAGCTTTCTTTGCCAGCGCGGAACTGCCCCCACATCAGGTTTGCGTTCAAGCCCAGGGAAACCAAAGGCTTGGGCGGGTTTACACAAGGCCCTGGGGCATTGAGTAAAAACTCGATCAGTTCGTTCTTGTCACCGGCCAGCCAGTCGGCCAGCAACTTGCCGGTGACCGTGCCACGGGTAACGCCCAGGCCGTTACAACACAGTGCACCGACGACATTCGGCGCCAACTTGCCGAAGAAGCCCATGTGGTTGCGCGACAGTGCCAGCGCACCGCCCCAGGTATATTCAAAGTTCACCCCAGGCAACATCGGAAAACGCCGGGCGAACGACTCGCGGTGGCGCTGAACAAAGCGTTCCAGATATTTGCGGTTGCTACGGCCGTCGGGGTTGTAGCTGAAGCTGTTGCGGATCAGCAGGCGGTTGTCGACGGTGCGGCGCAGGGTGGTGCCGAACGGGTCGGCCGGGATCACGCCCCAGTAGGGTTTGCCGCCCAGGCGCGCCTGTTCTTCCTCGGTCAGCTGCCGGGTGATGCTGGCGTAGGTAAACACCGGCAGCATGCGCCCCTTGAGGAAACCGAAGCTCATGCCGAAGGCGTTGGTGGTGAGCACCAGCTTGTCGGCGGTGATCGAACCCTTGGCGTGGCGCAGTACCACCTTGTCGCCGTACTCGACGTTGGTAATCGGTGTGTGTTCGTACAGCGAGACGTTGGGCGGCAGGCTATCGGCCAAACCTTTGACCAATGCCGAGGGTTGCAGCAAGGCGGTGCCCGGCGTGAACAGGCCCTTGCGGTAGAAGTCAGTGCCGATATGATCGGGCAGGTCGCGGCCCTCGATCGCTTCGTAGGGTTGACCCAGTTTGTCCAGGCCGCGGCGGTAGGCATCCAGCACGGCAATGCCGCGGTCTTCGATGGCCGCCTGGTATTTGCCGCAATGGCGGAACTGGCACTCGATGTCGTAGCGCTCGATCAGGTCCTTGAGGCATTGCTGGCCACCCAGGTTGAGCTTGAGGATCGTCTTGGCGATGTCGATGTCACCAATGTAGTCCTCGGCGCCGATATCGTGCGGCAGGTCGATGGCAAAGCCGGCATTGCGCCCGGAAGTGCCAAAGCCAACCTCCTGGGCTTCGACCAGCACGATCTCGTCATGCGGAAAGTTCGTTGCCAGCTGCCGAGCGGCCGCCAGCCCGGTGAAGCCTGCGCCCACCACCACCCAGCGCGCCTGACTGTGCCCACTGTGGGTCGGCCGTGGCGTACGCGGTTTGCTCAGGTGGTACCAGCCACAGGTGGCATCATCGGCAGGTAACGAACTTATTCTTGTCATCTCACTAACCTGGATCTTGTTGTCGACGGGTGGTCAACGCCGGTGGCCTGACCTTGGTAGTTCATATCTGAATCGGTACATCCAGCCCTTGCGGCGCGGCGTACTCGGCCATGCGGCGGCGCGACAGTTCGAAGTGATCGCGCACCAGCTGGCCAGCCGCTTGCGGGTCGCGGCGCTCGATGGCCTGAATCATCTGCTCGTGCTGCTCGCAGGCGATTTCGAGGTCGCGCTGCATGTCATCGGTAGTGGGATGGCGATAGAAGATCTTGCCCAATCGGGTGTGATCGATCAGCAGGCGACGCAGGCTCGGCATCAGGTAGTCGTTGTGCGCCATCTTGCCGATTTCCAGGTGGAAGGCGTCGTTGTAGAGCACGCGGTTTTCAACGTCGCGTTCTTCGATGGCCTGACGGAACTGGGCCTGGATAGCCTTGAGCACTTCGATTTCTTCAGCGCTGGCGTAAGTGGCGGCCAGCTGGGTAGTGGCCACGTAGATAAGCGGCGCCGCAACGTAGAAGCTGTGCAGCGACTCGTGGCTCATGGCGGCGACGCGTGGCGCGCGGTTGGCTTCCAGCTCGATGTAGCCTTCAGCGGCAATCTGGCGCAGCAGCTCGCGCACCGGAGGGCGCGACAGGCCGAACTCCTCGCACAGGGCCAGTTCGTCCACCACGGCGCCCGGGGCCAGTTCCATACTCATGATCCGGCGGCGCAGCGCTTCGGCGAGGACGGCTTTGCGGTCCTGCGGCACATCTGCGGCGAGGGGTTGGGCGGGGGCTTTCATGGCGGCCTTCTTTATTGTCATAGCGTTGTGTCTACTATTTGTATAACGACTATAGGGCACTGTTAGACAATGTGTCTACAGCATTCTCGATGAACGGTGGAAACTCTCTGGCCCTTTGTTTACAAGGGTTACAGCGGATCCCAGGGTGGGATTAAACACCCCTGAGGCTGCATTGCCAAACCAGACAGGTAATTCGCCAAATGCGACACAGCGAGCAATTTTTGGCGCCGCTGAGCGACCCGAATGAACGCTGGCGACACCCGGCAGGTCAGCTGCTTACATTTCACACGGAGGTCTTGCCATGCTCGATATCCACTCTGCTGCGTCTTCGCAGCACAATGTCCATGGTCTGGAACGGGTCAGTTCGCTGGCTGGCGGAGCGCTGATGGTGAGCAAGGGGCTGCGCCATGGAGGCCTGGTCGGCTTGCTGCAACTGGTGGTGGGAGGTATTGCGGTGGCACGCGGTGTCAGCGGACATTGCTCGACCAAGGCGTGGTGGCAGCGGCATCGGCAGGAGTACCACCGCTTGCGTTCGGATATAGAACAGAGTGCGGCGGAGCTGGAGGCGTTGAAGGCCAGCGCCAAGGCAGCGACCAGAGGGGTGACGGTGACCGGGAAGGATCCGTTGGCTGACAGTTGATCAAGGCACCTGCCCGCTCTCAAAGGCGTGCACAGCCCTTGTAGGAGCGGCCTTGTGTCGCGAAAGGGGTGCGAAGCGCCCCCAAAAATCTCAGAATAGTTGCAGATATCGCTGGGGCTGCTTCGCAGCCCTTTCGCGACACAAGGCCGCTCCTACAGGCATTGCGTACCGCTTCGTACACGCGAACTTAGCGTAATGCCTTGCTCTGTAGCACCTCGGACTTGCGCCCCAGCACGTTCTCGCTGATTTGCACGAACTCTTCGGTGCTTACGCTGGGCAGGCGCATCAGCCCGCGTACCACATCGTCCAGCGAACGCTTGGCCTGGGTGTGGATGCGGATTTCCTTGTCCAGCGCCTGTAGCAGGATCACCCCGCGGGCCACCTGAGCGGGGCTGGCGCGTTCGCCTTTGAGCCGGGTGACCTTGGCGCCCTGCTTGCTCAGGCGTGCCTGCCAGGCCTGGTAGCGGTCATCGCTTACCCCGCCCGAACGGCGCAGCAATTCGCTGGCGTAGTAGTCGGTCAGGCTCTCCACCAGCCAGTCATTGCCGTCGCGCCCACGGATCTGCGCAAACAGCTGCACCACTTCGCGCAGCAACGGGCTGCTGCCGTTCTCGCTGATCATCGGGCGGGCGCTGTGCAGGTACAGCGAACCCTGCGCTGCCATTGCCCCGCGCCACATGCCGTCACGCGCACCGACCAGCAGCAGCTTGGGCGGGTTGCGCGGGAATACCGCCTGCAACTGCGGCCAGACGTAGGTCAGCAAGGTCAGGCTGTCCATGCGCCGCATGCCCTGCCCCACCGGCGCGGCCACGGTGACCTCGGTATCGCCCAGGCGGGCACGGCGGCTGCCCAGGTCGCCGGCCAGCATCCAGCCAGTCGGGCGGTCGAACAGGCGCGAAACGTTGTCGATGCGGAACTTGTCCTTGCCAATGCGTGGCCAGGAGGTCTCGATACTCTTCCACCCCTCGGGCAAGTCGAACGCCAGGCGTGCCACAAGCTCCGTGCCATCTTGCTGGTCAAGCCGCGCAGGCGGTACCAGCTGGTCGCCGAGGAACAGCGCCCAGTGCGGGGTAACACGCGAGGAATAGGCACCGCTGGCGAGCTTCTGGTCCAGCTGCACGCGGTAACTGAGGCTGGTCTTGCCGGCTGCCGGCTGCCACACGCCGCGCTGCCCCTGCATTCGCCATTGGCCGTCGGCCTGGAAGCCGCTGAAGGCCCCGGCCTTGCCCAGGTCGAAGTCGAGGCTGCGCACGGCGCTGCCTTCAGCCAAGGTGAGGCGGACTTCAGCCTGGCCACTGGCGGGCAACAGGCGCACCTGGTAGTCAAGGTCGACCTTTTTCGCCCAGGCTGGCGAACTGGCCATCAGGCCCAACAGCAAAAACAGCTGGCAACGCATACAGAAACTCCTTGTTTCCCCGTGGCAGCGGGCCGCACCGGTCAGCTGGCGCGGAAGAT
Source organism: Pseudomonas putida S13.1.2 (assembly GCF_000498395.2). Taxonomy (NCBI): domain Bacteria; kingdom Pseudomonadati; phylum Pseudomonadota; class Gammaproteobacteria; order Pseudomonadales; family Pseudomonadaceae; genus Pseudomonas; species Pseudomonas putida. The sequence goes on along the minus strand of NZ_CP010979.1, from coordinate 6,518,677 downwards.
CAGGTGGTCTTCCCAGTCGTCTTCGTGCACATCCTGCTCCCTGAGCATACGCCCCGCCTGGGAAATGCGCTGTTCATGGACCTGCTGGCGGTCGCCGCAGACAAGGTGGTGCCAGGCCGGCAGGTCCTTGCCCTCGCTGACCAGGCGATAACCGCAGGTGCTTGGCAGCCACGTGAACTGGTCGGCCTTGCCCGGGGTGAGCTGGATGCAATCCGGTACATGCGCGAAGCGATTGGGGTAGTCGCTGCACTGGCAGGTTTCCATGTCCAGCAACTTGCAGGCGATACGCGTGTAATAGACGCTGTTGTCATCTTCGTCCTCAAGCTTTTGCAGGCAGCACAGGCCGCAGCCGTCGCACAGCGACTCCCACTCTTGCGGGCTGAGTTGTTCGAGGGTCTTGCGCCGCCAGAACGGCGCGTTTTCAGCGATCATCACACGGTTTCCTGCATTCATCTTGGGGCCACGGCGCGCGGCGGCGCCAGTCTAGAGCCTGGCCTTCGGCAAAGCCAGACCGCTTGTCAGTCGCGACGGGACGCAGTAGCGTGCGGCTTTCCCGTCCGTTTGCAGGAGCTGTCATGAGCGCCACCCCCCGCATTGCCGATTACGCCATCAACGAACAGTTCATCAACCGCTGGTCGCCACGCGCCTTCACCGCCGAGCCGATCAGCGAAGAGACCCTGCTGAGCTTCCTGGAAGCTGCACGCTGGGCACCGTCGGCGTACAACTCGCAGCCTTGGCGCTTCCTGTATGCCCGCCGCGACACGCCGAACTGGGAGCGCTACCTGAACCTGCTGGTGCCGTTCAACCGCAGCTGGGCGCAACAGGCCTCGGCGCTGGTGCTGATCATTTCCAAGACCACCTTTGCCGCCCCGGGCGCCACGGAAGAAAAACCGGCGCTGTGGCACACCTTCGACACAGGTTCCGCCTGGGGCCACCTGGCCCTGCAGGCCAGCATCAGCGGCTGGCATACCCATGGCATGGCCGGTTTCGACCAGGACCTGGCGCGTCAGGAACTGAAGGTTCCCGAAGGCTACGTGCTGCATGCCATGGTGGCGATTGGCAAGCTGGGTGACAAGGCCAGCCTGGATGAAGCGCTGCAGTCGCGTGAAGTGCCGAGCCCGCGCAAGCCGTTGAGCGAGCTGGCTGCCGAGGGTGATTTCAGCCTGTAAGCCTTGTGGAGGCCTTACTGGCCTCTTCGCGGGCTCGCCCGCTCCCACAGGCACGGTGTTGTACCTGTGGGAGCAACTGTCTTGCTCAACTTCTAAAAGCTGGCCCGATCCCTGTGGGAGCGGGCGAGCCCGCGAAGAGGCCGGCACAGGCAACATCAATCAGTAGCCCCGGGCGAAGTCCACTTCCCCACGCAACCCCTGCCCCGCTTCATAAGCCCGCACATTCTCGACAAACAACCGCACCATCGCTGCCGGCGAGGTGGGTGCCGAACTGTGCCCGGTCAGCAACAGCCCCCAGGCGGTCCAGAACGGGTGTTGTTTGGGTAGTGGTTCCTGCCGGCAGACATCGATCACCGCACCGGCCAGATGGCCTTCCTTCAGCGCCTCGACCAGGTCGGCATCGACCACGGCCGCGCCACGCCCGGCATTGATGAACAACGCCGTGGGCAGGAAGCACTTGAACAGCGCCGCGTCATACAGGTCATGGGTAGCCGGGGTGTCCGGCAGCAGGTTGATCACGTAGTCGACCTGGCCCACCATGCGCGGCAAGTCGGCCAGGGCCGCCACCTCGACGAACGGTGCCTGTACCCGGGCAGTGCTGGCTACACCGTACAGCACCACCCCAAACGGTTGCAGGAACTCGGCCACCCGCTGGCCAATGTCACCGGTGCCGACAATCAGCACCTTGCGCCCTTCCAGCGTGCGCCCTGGGCGGTCATCCCAGCGCCGCTCGACCTGGCTGACCAGGCGCGACAGCACCTCGCGCTCATGGCCGAGCATGTAGGTAAGCATGTACTCGGCCATCACCTGGCCGAAGATGCCCACCGCACGGGTCAGGCGGTAGTCACGCGGCAGGCCATCGGCCAGCAACGGCGTGATACCGGCCCATGTCGATTGTACCCACTCAGGCTTGAGGCCCTGGCGCAGCAAGCTCGCCAGCAGATCCGGCTGGCCCAGCCACACCGTGCACTGCGCTGCCTGACGGGCCAGCTCGGCGGAGTCACCGCTGGTCAGTATTTCCACTTCAGGCGCTGTTTCGCGCAAAAGCCCGGCGTATCGAGCATGATCATGCTCAGCAATCAGTACACGCATGGTCAGACCGGGTCGTTACGGCGCAGCAGCTCTTCGGGCAGGTGCTCGATGTACTCATCTTCCAGCGGCGGCATCTGCAGGTGGTAGCCCTGGTTGTCGAGGTTTTCCAGCACCTTGGTGATGTCCTCGCGGGCCAGCTTGCGCTCTGGGCTGAGTACCAGGTCAAACGCGTGGATGGGGGTGCCGAAGGCCGGCAGCAGGCCTTCGGGCACGCGCTCCAGGCCGTCAGCCTTGAGCACGTACAGGTACATTTCGTTCTTGCGGGGGCTCTTGTAGATCGAGCAAATGCGTTTCATCGGGTCTCTCCGGCACCTGCCAGGTTGTCCAGCAGGGCCTGGCCCATGCGCTCACGGCGCCAGCCGCGCAGCGAATCGGGCAGTTGATAAGGGCCATTGGGGTAGCCGCTCTTGAGCAGCGCCTCCAAGGCTTTCTTGCGCAGCATCAGCTCGGGGGCAATGCCCAGGCGCTCACCTTCGGCCTGGCCGATGGCACGTAGCTGCTTGAGCACGCCGGCGGCCTCGATCGGCAATGGCTCGGGCAACGGCGCTGGCCACTGCTCGGCAGGCAGGCTGCCGGCGTGCTTGATCAGCTGGACCAGAAACTCACCGTCCTGACGAATGGTGCGCGGGTGCATCTCGTCGATCTTGGCCAGCGCCGACAGGTTGTTCGGCTGGCTCTTGGCCATGGGCCACAGCGAATGCTCCTTGAGGATGCGGTTACGCGGCACATCGCGGTTGCGCGCTTCGCGCTCGCGCCAGGCGCACAGTTCGCGCAGCACCGCCAGTTGCTGGGGGGCCAGCTTCCAGGCCAGCTTGACGTCGCGGTACAGGCTTTCGGGCTCGACTTCACGGCGCAACGCGGCCACCAGCTCGGCGCCGTCTTCCAGCACCCAGGCGTACTTGTCGTCAGACAGACGCGGGCGCAGCACCGTGAACAGTTCGGCCAGGTGCACGGCATCCTCGGCCGCGTAGCTGACCTGGGTTTCCGAGAGCGGGCGCTGCAGCCAGTCAGAGCGGGTCTCGCCCTTGGGCAGCTCGATACCCAGCACCTCGTGCACCAGGCGCGAATAGCCCATGGAGAAGCCCAGGTTCAGGTAGCCGGCAGCCAGCTGGGTGTCGAACAGCGGCTGCGGCAGCTTGCCGGTCAGGCGCAGCAGCACTTCAAGGTCTTCGCTGCAGGCATGCAGCACCTTGACCACACCGCTGTCTTCCAGCAGGTCGGCCAAGGGTTGCCAGTTGCCGATCAGCAGCGGGTCGATCAGGAAGGCCCGCTGGCCGTCACCGATCTGAATCAGCCCGGCTTTCGGGTAGAAAGTGTCGACCCGCATGAATTCGGTGTCGACGGCGACGAAGGGCAGTTGTTGCCAGTCGCGGCAGTGTTCGGCCAGGCTCTGGTCGTCACGGATCCAGTGAATTTCGATGGCCACGAGGCTCTCCCACTAACATTGGCGCGCAGTATATACGGCGCGGGCACTGCTGGTGAAACCCGGGCCATCCTTGATATCGATCAATGGTGCAGTTTGTGAGTGCAGCAACGGCGTTTCAGCGCTTGGCCGCCAGCCAAGGCCGGCAGCTGGCGAACATGTCCAGCGACTGCTGGTAGAGCTCGGTGTGCACCTGCAACAGGCCGAGCATGGAATGGAACAGGTTGTCCTGCGACAGCGGGGCATCGCTGAGCTTGGCCAGGCAGTCGGTGTCGAGGCCGAAGTCCTCTTTGTAGCTGTCGGAGAACCAGGTCAGCAGCGGCACGTGCTTCTGTTGCTCAGGGGCGATGGCGTAAGGCGTGCCATGCAGGAACAGGTTGTACTCGCCCAGCGACTCGCCATGGTCGGACAGGTAGATCATGGCCGTGTCGACCTTGTCCTGTTTGCTGCGCAAGGTGTCGATCAGCGACGCCAGCACCTTGTCGGTATAGACCAGGGTGTTGTCGTAGCCGTTGATGATTTCCTGCTCGCTGCACTGGTTGAGCGCATTGCTCTGGCATACCGGCGTGAAGCGCTCGCCGCCACTGGGGTAACGCTTGAAGTATTCCGGGCCGTGGCTGCCCATCTGGTGCAGCACCAGCACGGTATCCTTGTCGAGGTTGTCGATCAGCGCGTCCAGGCCTTGCAGCAGGATCTGGTCATGGCATTCGCCATCCGCGCACAGTTGGGGGTCCTTGAGGTTGCTGACATCAATGAACTGCACGCGGTCACAAGTACCCTTGCAGCCCGACTGGTTGTCACGCCACTGCACGGCCAGGCCGGCACGCTGGAGAATGTCCAGCAACCCTTCGCGGTTCTTCGCCACGCGGGCGTCGTAATCCTTGCGCTTCATGCCCGAGAACATGCACGGCACCGAGACTGCGGTTTCCGTGCCGCACGAGTGCACGTCGGAAAACGCCAGCAGGCCCTGCTCCCTGGCCAGGTTCGGCGTGGTATCGCGGTCATAGCCCAGCACGCCAAAATGATCTGCCCGGGCACTTTCACCGACGACCAGCACCGTCAGCGATTTGCGCTCATGTTTTTGCCAGGCGGCATCACGCCTGGCATCTTCGCCATAATGCTGGAACGGGCGCGAGGCAGTACCGACACGCTCGCTGACATACCCAATGGAGGCCCCGACGATATTGCTCGGGTCAGCATCAGGCGCAGTTCGTGGTGGTTGCGAAACAGCGACGACAAACCTTGATAATTGACCAGCGCTACCGAGCCAAGGGCCACGACACAGGCACCACTGACCACCAGCTTGCCCAGCAGCTCGCGGTGCCAGGGGCGGTAGACGATGTGGGCCTTCCACAACAGCACCGAAGGCAATACACCCAGCAGCAGGATATAGGCGGCAAACTTCAGCGACAGCAGATCGCGTACTTCTGCAACATTGGTCTCGGCCATATTGCGGAACATGCCGGCATCAATAAGTACACCGTACTGGTTCATGAAGTAAGCCACACCCGCGCCACTCATGAACAACACGATAAGTACGGGTTTCAATACATAACGGAAGGCAATCAACGTAAGGATAAGGTTGAAGGCGAACAACATCAGCACCGCAAACGCCAGGCTCAGCCAAAGCCCCGACAGGCCGGCGGGCACCACCGTTTGCAAATGCTCCCACAGGAACATGTTCAAGCCAATCAGCAGATAAAGGCTGGCCAGCAGCGTGACCCATTCAGTCCGCAGGGATTTGAAGTTGAGCATCGGCGTTCGCAATCAAGAGTGATTATCAGCCCCCGGCCGGATGGCACCGTGGGAAAGTTGGGCGAACTCTAGAAAGCGCGTCATCAATTTTTTGTGAAAAAGACGGTAACAATTTCGTGAAGCTTCGTCTTTTATCAATTACGTGAAAGCCATTCAGCTGCCATTCAGCCAGGCCGCCATCACAAGCCTGCGCAAACGCGGCTATCCTCAGAGGTCAGGACCTTTCCGACAACCCTGACAGAGGTGAAGAAATGCCAGTTCCGCATGATCTGCTCGCTGACCTGCACGTTACCGCTGATGCATTCCAGGCGCTCATTGACAAAGACCAGACGCTGCACACGCTGCACAAGGAATACAACGCCAAGGACAAGGAGGTGGTCGCCGCCGAAGGCAACGGTACCAACGACGACGCCGTCAACCGGCTGCGCAAGGAACGGTTGCTGATCAAGGACAAGATCGAACGGATCATCCATCCGCCCAAATCCTGACAAGCATTCATTGAATCCAAGGGCCTCTTCGCGGGTAAACCCGCTCCCACAGGGACCGCGCAACACCTGAGGGAAGTGAATTACCTGTGAAGAGGTCAACCCGGCAACAACCCCTCCCACAGGTACAGCACCAAGCCTGCAAGCAATGCAGTACCTGTGGGAGATTCTATGGTTTTCAGCAAGCCGGTTTCCCACCTTTGGAGACATATTCGTCCTGATTCTTCATCAGGGCGAATGCCACTCGCGCAAGCTTTCTGGCCAGGATTACCAACGCCTGGGTTGTTGCTTTACCCGCATTGCGATGTTGTTCGTATATCCCTTTCCAAGTGGCCGTCCGGCTGGCTGACATCGCCGCGTTATGCAACAGACGACGGATTTCTGAGCAGCCTCGCTTGGTCAGGCGGCGACGTCCATTCTTCTGCCCAGAATCAATCACTCGTAGATCCATTCCCAGGAATGCAATGTACGAATCACTGCTCTTGAACTCGCCCCGCATAAAGGCCATTACCAAGGCAGTGGCGGTGAGAAACCCAATGCCCTCTACCGCTTGGCAGCGAGCAACTTGCTCGTGCAGCCCAGCTTCGCGCAGCACCTCTTTAATTTTCTTTTGGATCAACAAATCCAGCCGGTCTATCGATTTTACAAAGGTTGTGAAGGCGGCTTTCAACAGGGCTTCATTAGCCCAGCTTTGAGTCATCGCCGTGCGGGCAGTCACCAAGGCCGCTCGGCGTCGCAGAAGGCTCTGAAGCTTGCCGTAGACGGCGGGAGGGGGAGTCCAAGGGCGGAGGTCTTCCCCCTCGTTTCTCAAAAATCGGGACAGCAACCGAGCATCAGTGGGGTCCGTTTTTACCCGTACACCCACGCTTTTGCGGTAGTTGCTCAGTTGGAATCCATCAATGACATAGACCTCGAAACCCAGGCTATGGGCCAGCTCAACCAAGTCCAGGTGGTAAACATTGGTCGCCTCAACAGCAATTGCCGTGTTGAGAGGCTGTTGCTTCAGCCATTTCTTGATTTCCGGTTTGGTATTTTTCACCTTGATGATCTCATCGCGATCATCGTGATGAATCACTAACTCTGCTTTCGCGACATCCGCACCCACGATCAATTTGCCAGCCTGCATTGCCACGGGAGCCTCCTCACGTTATGGTTTTTTGGCTTGAAGGGGTTTCACCAAGAGGCGCTGGCTTGCTTCTATCGTCGTTTGCAAACGATGCATTCTTTATCGGCGCTTTGGTGGAAGGGGTGGGGCGATGTCTCCCACGGTCTGTACTGCTGTGAACAGTCAGAATCGGGCATTTAGTCCCACCACCCCTTCAAGTCTAACCATACAAGCGGGCGAGCCCGCGAAGAGGCCAGCAGCCCTTACACTGCAGCCAGCGCTGTCAGTGCACCATCCAGGTCCTCGATCAGGTCGCGGTAGTCCTCGATCCCCATCGACAGCCGCAGCAGGTTCTCACTGATCCCCATCACGCCTTTCTGCTCCGGGCTCAGCGAGCAGTGCGACATGGTCCACGAGTGGTTGATCATGCTCTCCACCCCGCCCAGCGAGTCGGCCAGCACAAAGATCTGCAATGCCTCGACCAGGCGGTTGAGCGCGGCCCGATCACCCTTGACCTTCATCGCCACCACCGCCCCGCCACTGCGCATCTGGCGTTTGCACAGGTCATGCTGGGGGTGGCTTTCCAGGCCTGGGTAATACACCTGCTCGATCTGCGCATGCCCTTCGAGGAAGCGTGCCACCTGCAGGGCGTTGCTGCATTGGCGTTCCATGCGCACATCCAGGGTTTTCAGGCCGCGCAGGGCGAGGTAGCAGTCGAACGGCCCCTGCACCGCGCCAATCGCCATGCTGATGCGGCGCAGGCGTGCCAGCAGCGCATCATTGGCCGCCACTACCACGCCACCGGTCAGGTCGGAGTGGCCGCCGATATACTTGCTGGCCGAGTGCATCACCAGGTCTACGCCCAGGGTGATCGGGCGCTGGTTCCACGGTGAGCAGAAGGTGTTGTCGATGCAGGTAAGAATACCCCGCGCCTTGGCCAGGTCGCACACCGCCTTGATGTCGACCAGGTGCAGCAACGGGTTGGTCGGCGACTCGATCCAGATCAGCTGGGTTTCTGGCTTGATGGCGGCGGCCACGGCCTCAAGGTCGTTGAGGTCGACATAGGTGGTGGTCAGGCCCGAGGTGCGGCTGCGGTAGTCTTCCAGGATGCGGAAGGTGCCGCCATACACGCCGTTCATCACTACCACATGGGAGTCCTTGGGCAGCAGCTCCAGCACCGTCGCAGTGGCATTCACCCCCGAGGCACAGGCCACCGCGCCCACGCCTTCTTCCAGGGCGGCGACACAGGTTTCGTAGGCGTGCCGGGTGGGGTTGCCGACCCGGCTGTAGGAGTACTCCGGCTTGTCGTCCAGGCTGCGCTTGGTGAACGAGCTGGCGGTGACGATGGCCGGGAAGATGGCGTTTTCGGCGACGCTGAACTGCTCGCCGGCGTGAATGGTTAGGGTGGCGAAATTGCGCGGCTTGTCGGACATGGTCAGGCCCATTGGCAGAGTGAAGGCTGCAACTATCGCACAACCCAAATCGTCTGGCCTTGGGGTAATCTGTGAAAAATTTTTCTACACGGCCCGCGCGCGATATGGACAGTTTCGACCAGCACATTCTTACCCTGCTTCAGCGCGATGCCTCGCTCTCGCTCAAGGACCTGGCCGAGGCCGTCAACCTGTCCACCACGCCGTGCTGGAAGCGGGTCAAGCGCCTGGAAGAAGAAGGCTACATACTCGGCCGTGTCGCCCTGCTGGACCCCGAACGGCTAGGGCTGGGGCTGACGGTGTTCGTCCAGCTCAAGACCCAGCGCCACGACAGCGCCTGGCTGGAGCAGTTTGCCGCGACCGTGACCGGGTTCGAGGAAGTGATGGAGTTTTACCGCATGTCGGGGGACTGGGACTACATGCTACGGGTGGTGGTGGGGGATATTGCGGCGTATGACCGGTTCTACAAAAAGCTGATTACCCGTACCGATGGGCTGTCGAACATCACCTCCAGTTTTGCCATGGAGCAGATGAAGTACACCACGGCTTACCCGGTGCACCGTTCCTGATTCTGTATGGCTGCACCGGCCCTATCGCCGGCAACCCAGCTCCCACAGGTTTATCACAGGTTCTGAAATCTGTGCGGTCCTTGTGGGAGCTGGCTTGCCGGCGATAGGGCCCTTGCAGGCAACCTGTCAATCCGCGGCCAACGCCGCGGCAATGCGGTTCCCTGCCTTGGCTTTTTCGACCTTGATGGCGACAAACTTCGAGGTCGGGGTGTAGGTCCCCTCACCATAACTTTCCAGCGGCACCAGCGGGTTGGTCTCGGGGTAATACGCCGCCGCCTGCCCTTCAGGCACGTCATACGCCACCAGGCGGAAGCCGGAAACGCGCCGCTCCACGCCATCCTCCCACAGCGACACCAGGTCCACCTGCTCACCCGGCTCGAAGCCCAGGCGGCGGATGTCGGCCTCGTTGACGAACACCACCTCACGCAGGCCAAACACCCCGCGGTAGCGGTCGTCCAGGCCATACAGGGTGGTGTTGTACTGGTCATGTGAACGCAGCGTTTGCAGGATCAGGTCGGGCTTGTCACCCCGTGCCAGTACCTTGGCGTTGATCAACTCTTCCGGCAGTGCGTGGGGCATGAAGCGGGCCTTGCCCGTGGCCGTGCGGAAGCTGCGATCGGCAGCGTTGTTGCCCAGGTGGAAACCACCCGGGCTATGCAGGCGTTCGTTGAAGCCGGTGAAACCTGGGATCACGTCGGCGATCATGTCACGAATGCGGTTGTAGTCGGCCACCGCATACTCCCAGTCGATCGGCTGGTTGCCCAGCGTGGCCTTGGCCATGCCGGCGACGATCCACGGCTCCGAGCGCATGTGCGGCGAACGCGGGCGCAACTGGCCATTGGAGATGTGCACCATGCTGAAGGTGTCCTCCACGGTCACGCCTTGCGGCCCTTCGGCCTGCAGGTCGATTTCGGTACGGCCCAGGCAAGGCAAGATCAGCGCATCGCGGCCTGTCACCAGGTGCGAGCGGTTGAGCTTGGTGGAAATCTGCACGGTCAACGCGCAGTTCTGCAGGGCCGCGTGGGTGCGCGGGGTGTCCGGGGTGGCTTGGGCGAAATTGCCGCCCAGGGCGATGAACACCTTGGCCCGGCCCTCTTCCATGGCCTTGATCGCCAGCACCGCGTTGTGCCCGTGGGCCCGCGGCACGCGGAACTGGAAGCGTTTTTCGATGGCATCGAGCAGCGCCGCCTTGGGTTTTTCGTCGATACCCATGGTGCGGTCGCCCTGCACGTTGCTGTGGCCGCGCACCGGCGACAGGCCGGCGCCGGGTTTGCCGACGTTGCCGCGCAGCAACTGCAGGTTGACGATTTCCTGCACGGTAGGCACCGAATGGCGGTGCTGGGTAACGCCCATGGCCCAGCACATGATCACACGTTCGGCCTTGCGGTACATGCGTGCGGCCAGCTCGATCTCGGCCAGGGTCAGGCCCGACTGTTTGACGATGTGTTCCCAAGAGGTGGCGTCCACCGCTGCCAGGTAGTCATCGACGCCGCTGGTGTGCTCGGCGATGAAGGCATGGTCGAACACCGCCGGCTCGCCCTTGGCCTGGGCTTCACGCTCCCACTGCAACAGGAACTTGGCAATGCCACGCATGGCCGCCATGTCACCACCCAGGGCCGGGCGGAAGTAGGCGCTGGACGTCGGCTCAGAGCCGTTGCTGAGCATTTCGAACGGGTGCTGTGGGTGTTGGAAGCGCTCCAGGCCACGCTCTTTCAGCGGGTTGAAGCACACCACCTGGGCCCCACGCTTGACCGCCTCACGCAGCGGTTCGAGCATGCGCGGGTGGTTGGTGCCGGGGTTCTGGCCGATGACAAAGATGGCGTCGGCCAGCTCCAGGTCGTGGAACACCACGGTGCCCTTGCCCACCCCGAGGGTTTCCGACATGCCTGCGCCGCTGGCTTCGTGGCACATGTTCGAGCAATCGGGGAAGTTGTTGGTGCCGTAAGCGCGCACGAACAGCTGGTAGAGGAACGCCGCCTCGTTGCTGGCCCGGCCCGAGGTGTAGAACTCGGCCTCATCGGGCGACTGCAGCGCACGCAGGTGCGTGGCGACCAGCTCGAAGGCCTCCTGCCAGGTGGTTTCGACATAGTGATCGGTGGCAGCGTCGTAACGCATCGGGTGCGTGAGGCGGCCCTGGTATTCGAGCCAGTAGTCGGTCTGGTCCCTCAGCGCGCTGACGCTGTATTTGGCGAAGAAAGCCGGGTCGACCGAGCGACCGGTCGCCTCCCAGTTAACCGCCTTGGCGCCGTTTTCGCAGAACTTGACCATGTCGCTTTCCGGCGACTCGCCCCACGCACAGCCGGGGCAGTCAAAGCCGCCGTTCTGGTTGGTCTTGAGCATGGCCCGCAGGTTCTTGAAGGCGTTTTCGCTGCCCAGCCAGCTTTTGGTGACGCTCTTGAGCGCCCCCCAACCGGCGGCGGCGCCCTTGTAGTCCCTGATGTGTTCGTCCTGGCTCATGCGATGAATCCTCACGCTTCGATGCTTTTTTCCAGCCTATTGAGCGTGAGGCAGGGGCGTCCAATCGAAAGATCTTACGGTGTGATAAGCGGTTTCGATCATGGGCCGGAATGGGGTTGCAGTATTATTCGCGGGCACGCCCGCTCCCACGGGATTACCTTGTACCTCAGCCCTGTGATGGACCTGTGGGAGCGGGCATGCCCGCGAACGAGGCGACTCGGTGCAGGCTTGGGAATGCCATGATAGAGGCCGTCGATCAAGCAGTCGGACAAAGCAATTTGACGCCCCTGCGGCCAGGTTATAGCTTGGAGATGTGTCCCAACCCATTCGAGCGCGAACGTGGAACAGAACAGCCGGGCCCTGATTGACGGCTTCAACCGGAAAATCGACTACCTGCGGATGTCGGTCACCGACCGCTGCGACTTCCGTTGCGTGTACTGCATGGCCGAAGACATGCAGTTTCTGCCGCGCCAGCAGATCCTCAGCCTCGAAGAACTGTTCCAGGTGGCCGAGCGTTTCGTCGCCCTGGGCACCCGCAAGATCCGCCTGACCGGCGGCGAGCCACTGGTACGCCAGGGCATCGTCGACCTGTGCGGGCGCATCGCAGCCCTGCCCGGCCTGCGCGAACTGTGCCTGACCAGCAACGGCTCGCAACTGGGGCGCCTGGCACAGCCGCTGTTCGATGCCGGCGTGACGCGCCTGAACATCAGCCTCGACAGCCTGGACGCCGGGCGCTTCAAGCAGCTGACCCGCACCGGCGACCTGCATCAGGTCATCGCCGGTATCGACGCCGCACGCAAGGCCGGCTTCAAGCGCACCAAGCTCAACTGCGTGGTGCTCAAGGGCCGCAACGATCATGAACTGGTCGACCTGGTGCGCTTTGCCATTGATCGCGAACTGGACATCACCTTCATCGAAGAAATGCCGCTAGGGGTGATCAGCGAGCACGAACGCGGCGAGTCGTTCTGCTCCAGTGATGAAGTACGTGAGCGCCTTGCCGAGCAGTTCACCCTGATCGAATCCACCGAATCCTCACAGGGCCCGGCCCGCTACTGGCGCCTGGCCGAAACCGCGAACACCCGGGTCGGCTTCATATCGCCGCACAGCCACAATTTCTGCGCCACCTGCAACCGCGTGCGCCTGACGGTCGAAGGCCGCCTGCTGCTGTGCCTGGGCAATGAACATTCGGTGGACCTGAAGCATGTGCTGCGCGCGCACCCTGGCAATGCCGAACGGCTGGAAAAGGCTATCCGTGATTCGCTGCACCTCAAGCCCTACCGCCATCACTTCGAAGTCGGTGGCGACGTGCAGATCCTGCGCTTCATGAACATGACCGGCGGCTAAGCGGCCGTCTCTGGATTTCCATGATCGTCCACCCAACCCCCGATGTGCTGCGTGTGCTGTTCACCCTCAAGGGTTCGATCGTCAAGCGCATTGCCCTGCGCTGCCTGATGGTGACCTTGCTGGCAGCACTGATCGTGCTGGTCGAGCGCCATTACCCGGCGTTTTTCTACCCGGTGAGTGCCACGCCGTTCACCTTGCTTGGCCTGTCGCTGTCGATCTTCATGAGCTTTCGCAACAACGCCTGCTATGACCGCTGGTGGGAGGGCCGCAAGGCCTGGGGCAAGCTGATCATCGAAACCCGCTCGTTCGTGCGCGAAAGCGTGGTGATTGCAGATGAAAAACTGCGTAGCGACCTGCTGCGCAGCCTGTGTGGTTTCGCTCATGCGCTTAATGCACGGTTGCGTAACGAGGACGAACGGGTAGCTGCCAGACCGTGGTTGGCCCGGCCCGATGCGATCAGCCCCCACAATGTGTGTGACGGCATCCTGCGTGAAATGGGCGAGCACTGTTCGCGCTTGGCCGCGCAGCAGCAGATCAGCGATTGGCGCTACAGCCTGCTGGAGCAGCGGCTGGTGGGGTTGACCGAAGTGCAGGCCACCTGTGAACGGATCAAGGGTACACCCTTGCCGTTCCCCTATACGCTGCTGCTGCACCGCACCATCTACATCTTCTGCATTCTGCTGCCGTTTGCCCTGGCCGAGCCGCTGGGCTGGCTGGCGCCGCTGTTCACCACCATCGTGGGGTACACGTTCTTCGGGCTGGATGCGATTGGCAACGAGCTGGAAGACCCGTTCGGGCGCGATGAAAACGATTTGCCGACCGATGCCATGGTGCGGACCGTGGAGCGCGATGTGCTGGCGGGGTTGGGGGAGCAGCAGTTGCCGCCAGCGCTGTTGCCGGTGGGGTATGTGCTGAGCTGAGCAAATGCGCCGTCCTGTGCTGGCCCGTTCGCGGGTAAACCCGCTCCCACAGGGACTGCATAAAGTCCAAAGGCAGTGGTGATCCTGTGGGAGCGGGTTTACCCGCGAAAGGGCCGGTACAGGACCCAGTTCAGCCCCGGCTTGCGCAGGCCTCGATCGGCAACAGGTGTTTGACGAAATTGCACGGCCGGTGCCGGGCATCCAGCTGCTCGGCCAGGATACCCTCCCACGCGGTACGACAGGCCCCGGTAGAGCCCGGCAGGCAGCACACCAACGTGCGGTTGGACAACCCGGCCAACGCCCGGCTCTGCACGGTCGAGGTGCCGATATCCAGAATCGACAATGCCCGGAACAGCTCACCAAAACCGTCGATGCGCTTGTCCAGCAGGCACTCGACGGCTTCCGGCGTGCTGTCTCGCCCGGTAAAGCCGGTACCGCCAGTAATCAACACCACCTGCACCTGCTCATCGGCAATCCAGGTCGCCACCTGGGCGCGGATCTTGTACAGGTCGTCCTTGAGCAGCGCCCGCGCCACCAGCCGGTGGCCGACCTCTACCGAACGGCTGGCCAGCAGCTCGCCAGAGGTGTCGTTGTCGTAGGTACGGGTGTCGCAGACGGTCAGCACGGCGATGTTCAGCGGTACGAAGACCGCATCGGGTTGGATGCGCACGGTAAAACTCCTTGATGGCATTGTCGCCACGCTAGAGCCACGGCCCGAGGGCGTCCAATCGATATGGCGTACCGGGCGATCAATGACATCTATCGCAGACGTGGGTTAAGGTCTGCATAACCAGACGCCAGGCACTTTCATGGACATCAAGCAGCTCAAGTTCCTCATCGCCCTCGACCAGACCCGCCACTTCGGCCAGGCCGCGGCGCTGTGCCATATCACCCAGCCAACGCTGTCCATGCGCCTGCGTAACCTGGAGGACGAGCTGGAGCTGGTGCTGGTCAAGCGCGGCCAGCGCTTCGAAGGTTTTACCGAAGCCGGCGAGCGCATCCTGGCCTGGGCCCGCACCCTGCTCGCCGCCCACGACGGCCTGCAGGCCGAGGCCGCCAGCTGCCGCGGCCAGGTGGTCGGCAGCCTGCGCCTGGGTACGGTGCCGCTGGCCAGCTTCAACCCCATGCACCTGCTGCTGCCACTGCGCGAAAAATACCCCGAACTGCACTTTCAACTCAGCTCGCTGAGCTCGGAACAAGTCATCGACGGGCTCAGCCGCAACCAGCTCGACCTGGGTATTTGCTACCTGGACCAGGTCAACACCAGCTTCTTTGAAGTGATCGAACTGGGCACCACCACCATGGGCCTGTTGCACGACACCCGGCACTTCCAGTTTGCAGGCGACCCGCTGCGCTGGGATGCACTCAGCGATATACCGCTGGGCTTGCTGAGCAAAGGCATGCACTACCGCCAATCATTGGACCTGAGCTTCCGCAGCCGTGGCCTGGAGCCGAATGCGGTGCTGGAGAGCGACTCGACCTTCCAGCTGATCCAGGCCATCAACACCGGCATGTGCTGCGCGATCATGCCGCTGGACTGCGGCCTGGAAGACCTCAGCGAACACCTGCGCATCGTGCCGGTGGCCGACGCCGCCATTCACAGCCCGGTCGGCCTGCTGCTGCGGCGCAGCGAGCCGCGGTCGGCGATTGCCGAACAGTGCTTCGCCGAGGCCAAGGTGCTGTTTCAAGCCACCTGATCGCTGGTGGCCTGGCGGTACTGCCGTGGGGTAAAGCCGGTCAGTTGCTTGAACTGGCGGCTGAAGGCGCTGTGGTCGGTGTAGCCGCAGCACATCGCCACTTCGGTGATGGGCAGCTCCGAATGCAACAGGCGGTGGGCGTGCTCCAGGCGTGCCTTGTGGATCATCTGCCGGGGCGTGAGGTGGAACACCCGCTTGCAATAGCGCTCCAGCTGGGCCACGGAAATACCGGCGATGCGGGTGAGCTCGCCCATGCTGATCGGCTGGTGGAAATGCTGGCGAATGTGCTCGTCCACCGCGGCCAGGCGTTGATAGGCGGGGTGGCTGTCGGCGGCTGATTGCAGGTCGACCGAAATGCCAACCAGGCCAATGATCTCGCCCGCCTGGTTGTACAGCGGGCGCTTGTGGGTCAGGCACCAGCCGGGTTCACGGCTGCCGTACAGGTGCAGCTCCAGTTGGTCCTCCAGCACCATGCCTTCCTTGAGCACCCGGCGGTCCTGTTCGGTGTAGCCGGGGCCCAGCTGTGCCGGGAACACTTCGGCGCTGGTCTTGCCCAACAGCGGTTGCAGGCGCTTGAGGCCACAGCGCTGGACCAGGGTGTTGTTGGCCAGCACATAGCGGGCGGCCGGGTCCTTGATGAAGATGGCGGCGTTGGGGATGGCGTCGAGGATTGGCAGCAGCAGCGATACACCGGCGAGCAGGGCCTCGAGGGTGGCGGGGCGGTGCTGGTCGAGGGACTGGTAGAGGGTTGCCAGGGGAGTATCGGTCATCTGTCGGTTCTCTGCTGGCTGTGCCGGCCCTTTCGCGGGCTCGCCCGCTCCCACAGGTCCTCCACACGTTTCGGATTCTGCGCCGTACCTGTGGAAGCGGGCTTGCCCGCGAAGAGGCCGGCACTATAAACACTCCCTTACAGGCCTTGTGCGATGTGGCCTACAGCCTATCCACCAGCCCACCCTGGCCGCCAGCATTTTTTGCAACTGTGCCGATTTCGTCATCCCCCCTGCAGAAAACCATCAAGAACCGTCGCCCCGACCGGTTCACTCTATGCCCCACGCAAGCCGCCCAAGTCCTACAAGAGCGCGGCCCAAAAAGCCGCATCTCGTGACATCAGACCTGCCTATCCAATAACCAACAAAAAGGCGAACCCATGTCAGGCAAATTCAAAAAACAGTTATCACTGCTGGACCTCACCTTCATCGGCCTAGGGGCCATCTTCGGCTCCGGCTGGCTGTTCGCCGCCAGCCACGTGTCGGCCATCGCCGGCCCGGCCGGCATCCTCTCCTGGTTCCTTGGCGGTTTCGCCGTACTGCTGCTGGGCATCGTCTACTGCGAGCTGGGCGCCGCCCTGCCACGTGCCGGTGGCGTGGTGCGCTACCCGGTTTACTCGCACGGCCCACTGCTCGGCTACCTGATGGGTTTCATCACCCTGATCGCCTTTTCCAGCCTGATCGCCATCGAAGTGGTCGCCTCACGCCAATACGCCGCCGCCTGGTTCCCCGGGCTGACCAAGGCCGGCTCCAGCGACCCGACCGTGCTCGGCTGGCTGGTGCAGTTCGCCCTGCTGGGGCTGTTCTTCTTCCTCAATTACCGCAGCGTGAAAACCTTCGCCAAGGCCAACAACCTGGTCAGCGTGTTCAAGTTCATTGTGCCGCTACTGGTAATCGGCGTGCTGTTCACCTTCTTCAAGCCAGAAAACTTCGAGGTCCACGGTTTTGCCCCGTTCGGCCTGTCCGGGGTGGAAATGGCCGTATCGGCCGGCGGCATCATCTTCGCCTACCTGGGCCTGACGCCAATCATTTCGGTAGCAAGCGAGGTGAAGAACCCACAGCGCACCATCCCTATTGCACTGATTTTGTCGGTGCTGCTGTCCACCGCGATTTACGCCCTGCTGCAACTGGCCTTCCTCGGCAGCGTGCCGACCGAAATGCTGGCCAACGGCTGGGCCAGCGTGACCAAGGAACTGGCCCTGCCCTACCGTGACATCGCCCTGGCCCTGGGTGTGGGCTGGCTGGCCTACCTGGTGGTGGCCGACGCCGTGATCTCGCCCAGCGGCTGCGGCAACATCTACATGAACGCCACCCCGCGGGTGATCTACGGCTGGGCGCAGACCGGCACCTTCTTCAAGTACTTCACCCGCATCGATGCAGAGTCCGGCATCCCGCGCCCGGCCCTGTGGCTGACCTTCGGCCTGTCGGTGTTCTGGACCCTGCCGTTCCCCTCGTGGGAAGCGCTGATCAACGTGGTATCGGCTGCCCTGGTGCTGAGCTACGCCGTCGCCCCGGTCACCGTCGCCGCCCTGCGCCGCAATGCACCCCACATGCCGCGCCCGTTCCGGGTCAAGGGCATGGCCGTGCTCGGCCCGCTGTCGTTCATCATCGCCGCGCTGATCGTGTACTGGTCGGGCTGGAACACCGTGTCGTGGCTGCTGGCCCTGCAAATCGTGATGTTCGTGCTGTACCTGCTGTGCAGCCGTTTCGTACCCACCCAGCACCTGTCGCTGGCCCAGCAGGTTCGCTCGTCGGCATGGCTGATCGGGTTCTACGCGGTGACCATCCTGCTGTCGTGGCTGGGCAGCTTCGGCGGCCTGGGGGTAATCGGCCACCCGCTCGACACCGTGGCCGTGGCCGCCTGCGCGTTGGGCATCTACTACTGGGGCGCCGCGACGGGCGTGCCTGCCCACCTTGTGCGCCTGGAAGGTGAAGACGAAAGCGAAGCCAGCGCTGAACCCTATACCGGCCGCCCTGCTGCCGTCGCTTCCTGATCTTTTACGCAAGGGACAAGCCCATGAAACAGATACGCGTCATCGACTCCCACACTGGCGGCGAACCGACCCGCCTGGTGATGAAGGGCTTCCCGCAACTGCATGGCCGCAGCATGGCCGAACAGCGCGACGAACTGCGCGAGCTGCACGACCCGTGGCGGCGTGCCTGCCTGCTGGAGCCACGCGGCAACGATGTGCTGGTCGGCGCGCTGTACTGCCCGCCGGTGTCGGCCGACGCTACCTGCGGGGTGATCTTCTTCAACAACGCCGGCTACCTGAACATGTGCGGCCACGGCACCATCGGCCTGGTCGCCTCGTTGCAGCACCTGGGCCTGATCGCACCGGGTGTGCACAAGATCGACACCCCGGTCGGCCAGGTCAGCGCCACCCTGCATGAAGACGGCGCCATCACCGTCGGCAACGTGCCCTCCTACCGCTACCGCCAGCAGGTGGCGGTGGAGGTGCCTGGCCATGGCGTGGTGCATGGCGACATCGCCTGGGGCGGCAACTGGTTCTTCCTGGTTTCCGAACACGGCCAGCGTATCGAGCTGGGCAACCGTGAGGCGCTGACCGAGTACACCTGGGCCATGCTCAAGGCCCTCGAAACCCAGGGCATCACCGGCGAAAACGGCGCGCCTATCGACCACGTCGAGCTGTTTGCCGACGACGCCAACGCCGACAGCCGCAACTTCGTGATGTGCCCCGGCAAGGCCTACGACCGCTCCCCGTGCGGCACCGGCACCAGCGCCAAGCTGGCCTGCCTGGCCGCCGACGGCAAGCTTGCCGAGGGCCAGACCTGGGTACAAGCCAGCATCACCGGTAGCCAGTTCCATGGCCGTTACGAGCGCGACGGCGAGCACATTCGCCCGTTCATTACCGGCCGCGCCTACATGACCGCCGACAGCACCCTGCTGATCGACGAACAGGACCCGTTCGCCTGGGGCATCTGAGCCCCGGCTTTATCGAAAACCCAATTTCGCCAGGAGTAACAACAATGACTGACAACATCTTCACCGGCACCATGCCCGCCCTGATGACCCCGTGCACCGCCGAGCGCAAACCGGACTTTGACGCCCTGGTGCGCAAGGGCCACCAGCTGATCGAGGCCGGCATGAGCGCCGTGGTGTACTGCGGTTCGATGGGCGACTGGCCACTGCTGACCGAGGCCGAGCGCCAGGAAGGCGTGGCGCGCCTGGTGGCCGCCGGCATCCCGACCATTGTCGGCACTGGCGCGGTGAACACCCGTGAAGCGGTAGCGCATGCCGCCCACGCGGCCAAGGTCGGCGCCGCCGGCCTGATGGTCATCCCTCGCGTGCTCAGCCGCGGTGCCTCGCTGATCGCCCAGAAGCACCACTTCTCGGCCATCCTCGCCGCCGCGCCCAAGCTGCCAGCGGTGATCTACAACAGCCCCTACTACGGCTTCGCCACCCGCGCCGATCTGTTCTTCGAGCTGCGCCGCGAATTCCCCAACCTGATCGGCTTCAAGGAATTCGGTGGCGGTGCCGACCTGCGTTACGCCGCCGAGCACATCACCTCCAAGGATGACGACGTGACCCTGATGGTGGGCGTGGACACCCAGGTGGTGCATGGCTTCGTCAACTGCAACGCCACCGGTGCCATCACCGGCATCGGCAACGCCCTGCCCCGTGAGGTGCTGCACTTGGTAAGCCTGAGCAAGCAGGCGGCCAAGGGCGACGCCAAGGCCCGCCGCCTGGCCCGCGAGCTGGAAGCGGCGCTGGCGGTGCTGTCGTCATTCGATGAGGGCTGCGACCTGGTGCTGTACTACAAGCACCTGATGGTGCTGAACGGCGACAGCGAGTACAGCCTGCACTTCAACGAAACCGACGTGCTGACCGACGCCCAGCGCAACTACGCCGAGCAGCAGTACGCGCTGTTCCGCAGCTGGTACGCCAGCTGGTCGGCAGAGCAGAACATCGCCTGATTACCAAGGCCCCGCCGCGTTCTCTGTGGGAGCGGGCTTGTCCCGCGAAGCAGGCGACGCGGTGCCTGGCACCGGCTTTGCCGGTGTTCGCGGGACAAGCCCGCTCCCACAATGATCGCGCAAGCTTCCAGATATTGAGCAAGACAGTTGCTCCCACAACGCCCTTGATACCCGAATTTGATTTCCAAGGAGGCTACATGACCCTCACCGGCAACATGCTGATCGGCCAGACGCCGGTAACCGGCAGCCGCGAAGCCATCCGCGCCATCAACCCGGCCACTGGCCAGACGCTGGAACCGGCCTACCTCGGTGGCACCGGCGAACACGTGGCTCAGGCCTGCGCCCTGGCCTGGGCGGCGTTCGATGCCTACCGCGAAACCACGCTGGAACAACGGGCACAGTTTCTCGAAACCATCGCCACCCAGATCGAAACGCTGGGCGATACCCTGATCGACCGCGCCATGGCCGAAAGCGGCCTGCCCAAGGCGCGCATCCAGGGCGAGCGTGGCCGCACCTGCACCCAGCTACGCACCTTCGCCCGGGTAGTGCGGGCCGGTGAATGGCTGGATGTGCGGGTCGACAACGCCCAGCCAGAACGCCAGCCCTTGCCCCGCGCCGACCTGCGCCAGCGCCAGGTGGCTCTGGGGCCGGTAGCCGTGTTCGGCGCCAGCAATTTCCCGCTGGCCTTCTCGGTGGCCGGTGGCGATACCGCATCGGCATTGGCTGCTGGCTGCCCAGTGGTGGTCAAGGCCCACAGCGCCCACCCTGGCACCAGCGAGCTGGTCGGCCAGGCGGTGGCGCAGGCGGTGAAGCTGTGCGGCTTGCCGGCCGGCGTATTCTCGCTGTTGTACGGCTCCGGCCGTGAAGTGGGCATCGCGCTGGTCAGCGACCCGCGCATCAAGGCCGTTGGCTTTACCGGCTCACGCAGCGGTGGTATCGCGCTGTGCCAGGCGGCCCAGGCCCGCCCGGAGCCGATCCCGGTGTACGCCGAAATGAGCTCGATCAACCCGGTGTTTCTGTTCGAGGCAGCCCTGCAGGCCCGCGCCGAAGCGCTGGCACAAGGCTTCGTCGCCTCGTTGACCCAAGGTGCCGGCCAGTTCTGCACCAACCCCGGCCTGGTGATTGCCCGCCAAGGGCCGGCGTTGCAGCGGTTTATCGACGCGGCCAGCGAACACGTTCGCCAGGCCGCTGCGCAGACCATGCTCACCCCGGGCATCTTCAGTGCTTACCAGGCCGGTATCGGTGCCTTGGCGGAAAACCCCAATGCCCGGGCTGCGGCCAGTGGCCAGGACGGACAAGGCCCCAACCAATGCCAGGCGCAGTTGTTCGTGACCGAGGCCGAAGCCTTTTTGGCCGACCCGACCCTGCAGGCCGAGGTGTTCGGCGCAGCGTCGCTGGTGGTGGCCTGCGCAGGTGATGCACAGGTACGCCAAGTGGCCGAGCATCTGGAGGGCCAGTTGACCGCGACCCTGCAACTGGACGATGCCGACATCGACAGCGCCCGTGCGCTGCTGCCAACCCTTGAACGCAAGGCCGGGCGCATTCTGGTCAATGGCTGGCCGACCGGTGTCGAGGTGTGCGATGCCATGGTCCACGGCGGGCCGTTCCCGGCCACCTCCGATGCCCGCACCACCTCGGTGGGCACGGCGGCGATCCTGCGCTTCCTGCGCCCGGTGTGCTACCAGGACCTCCCGGATGCGCTGCTGCCGCAGGCGCTGAAACACGGCAACCCGCTGCAACTGCGGCGCCTGCTCGACGGCAAACGGGAAGGCTAAGCATGGTCCAGACCCCTGAAGCCGATATCGCCGTGGTCGGCGCCGGCATTGTCGGCGTCGCCTGTGCCCTGCAACTGGCCCGCCAGGGCCGCCGGGTACTGCTGGTGGACCGTCAGGCACCGGGCCAGGGCGCGTCCTATGGCAACGCCGGGCACCTCGCCACCGAGCAGGTGTTCCCGATTGCCGACCTGTCTATTCTGAAGCGCTTGCCGCGCATGCTGCTCGACCCGATGGGCCCGCTGCGCCTTGACTGGAAGTACCTGCCCAAGGCCATGCCCTGGTTCACCCGCCTGCTGCTCAACCTGCGCCCGGCCCCGTTCCAGCGCAGTGTGGCCGGCATCCGCACGCTGAACGAGGCCAGCCTGGGTGCCTGGCAGCGGCTACTGGGCTCGATCGGGCGCAGCGAACTGTTTCAAGAGGATGGTTCGTTGCTGGTGTTCGAGAAGCCTGAGTCCCGCCAGGCACTGGAGGCGTTGCGTACACGCATGCAACAGCAGGCGGTGCCAGTGGACTTCTGGTCGGCCGACACCGTGCGCGAGGCGGCGCCGCAACTGAGCCCGACACTGCTGGGTGGGCTGTTCTTTCCGCGTACCGGGCACTTCATCGACCCTTACCGGGTAGTGTGCGAATTGTTCGAAGCGGCCAAGGCCAGCGGCGTGCGCTTTGTTCAGGCGCAGGTCGATGGCGGGCAGTTGCACAGTGCCGGCGTTAGCCTGGCCAGCGACCAGGGCACGCTCAATGCCCGCCAGGTGCTGATCAGCTGTGGTGCCCATTCTGCGAAACTGACCACCGCGCTGACGGGCAAGCGGGTGCCGCTGGACACCGAACGCGGTTACCACCTGATGTTGCCGGGTGAGCACCAGCGCCTGCCGTTTGCAGTCACCTCGCTGGAGCGCAAGTTCATCATGACACCCATGGCCGAAGGCTTGCGCCTGGCCGGTACGGTGGAGTTTGCCGGGCTGGAGGCACCGCCTAGCATGCAACGGGCTTGGCAGTTGCATCGGTTGAGCAAGGGGTTGTTCCGGCAAGACTTGAGCGTCGAAGGGGCGACGCCGTGGATGGGCTTGCGGCCTTCGTTACCGGACTCGTTGCCGGTGATCGACAGGGTGTGTGATGGGCGAGTGCTGTTGGCGTTTGGGCATCAGCACCTGGGGTTGACCCAGGCGGCGGTGACGGCGGAGTGGGTGGGGCGGTTGGCTGAGCGGGCCGCTGGGCCTGGGATGGCAGCCTACCGTCTGGATCGGTTCTAGATTGGGGGGGCCGCGGTGCGGCCCAATCGCCGGCAAGCCAGCTCCCACAGGATCATCACAGGCTTCAAGCCCTGTGCAATACCTGTAGGAGCTGGCTTGCCGGCGATTGGGCTGCGCAGCGGCCCCGGCATTCTCAGCGATAGCGCTCAAGCCAGTGCGCATACGGCGCCGGCAAGGTCCAGGAAGCTTTCTCCACCCCCAGCTCCTTCGCGGCAAAGTACGCCCAGTGCGGGTCGGCCAGGTGCGCACGCCCTACCGAAACCAGGTCCAGCTGGTTGGCCTGCAACGCGGCCTCAGCCAGTTGCGGCGTGCCAAAGCCCCACGCCGAAGTCACCGGCAGCTTCGCCTCACGGCGCACACGCTCGGCAATCGGCCCCATGAACGCCGGGCCCCACGGGATGTTGGTCTCGGGAATGGTGAAACCGACACTCACGCTCAGCAGGTCCAGGCCGCCAGCCTTGAAGCGGCGCGCCAGTTCGATCGACTCTTCCAGGGTCTGCTCGTCGCGGCCATCGTATTCCAGCACACCAAAGCGCGCGGTCAACGGCAGGTTCTCTGGCCATACTTCACGCACCGCAGCCAGGGTTTCCAGCAGGAAGCGGCTGCGGTTGTCAAAGCTGCCACCGTAGGCATCGGTCCGCTTGTTGGAATGCTCGGAGAAGAAGCTCTGGCCCAGGTAGCCGTGGGCAAAGTGCAGTTCGATCCATTCGAAGCCGGCATCACGCGCACGGCGGGCGGCATCGACGAAGTCCTGCTTGACCCGGGCAATGTCGTCCAGGGTCATTTCGCGTGGCACTTTCGGCAGGTGCGCGCCAAAGGCAATGGCAGACGGGGCGATGGTTTCCCAGCCACGCGCGTCGTCGGCGGCGATGTGGTCGTCACCCTCCCACGGGCGGTTGGCGCTGGCCTTGCGCCCGGCGTGGGCGATCTGAATCCCCGGCACGGAACCTGCAGCCTTGATGGCCTGCACCACCGGTACGAATGCCTGGGCGTGAGCATCGCTCCAGATACCGGCACAACCGGGGGTGATACGGCCTTCCGGTGCCACCGCAGTGGCCTCGACCACCAGCAGCCCGGCACCGCCACGGGCCAGGCCGGCCAGGTGCACGTGGTGCCAGTCGTTGATCATGCCGTCTTCGGCCATGTATTGGCACATCGGCGGAATGGCAATGCGGTTACGCAGGGTGACGTCTTTGAGGCTGTAGGGTTCGAACAGTGCGGACATGGGAAACTCCGGGTTCATTTCAATACTGTTGTTCGATCATAATCGAACTATGGCAATTAGTGAAACCCCCGTTATCATGTCGGCCATGCGAGCCTATAAACATCCCAACGCTGAAGACCTGATCCTTGAACGCCTGCTCTATGCGCTCAGCGACCCCGTGCGCCTGGAAATCGTCCGCCATCTGGCCGGCGTTGCCGAGGCCAGCTGTGGCGAGCTTGACGGTGGGCGGCCCAAGTCGAGCATGTCGCACCACTTCCGCGTACTACGTGATGCGGGGTTGGTGCACACCCGCAATGTGGGGACGACCCATATGAATTCACTGCGCAGCGAAATGCTGGGCGAGCGTTTTCCCGGGCTGCTGGAGTGCATCCTGCGCCAGAGATGATTCTTGCTGCAGGCCCTGGGGGTAGTGATGAACCTGGGGGAGCGGGTTCATCGATGCATCGAACCGCCGCGGAAAGGCCCGAACAGGCAAAAAAAAACCACGAGGTTTCCCCCGTGGCTTCTTTCATGCCAATGGCCGATTACAGCGCCATGTCGTTCTCAGGCTTGCTTTCAACCGGCTCGCTGGCCGCGCCACCGAAGTCGACGCTGGCGTCGATCACCGGCGGTTTCTCCAGCTGCAGCACTTCAGCGGTGTAGTTCCACTCTTTCTGAGTGGCCGCTGCCGAATCGTTCAGCTTGGTGCCGTAGCTCGGCACGATCTGTTTGATCTTGGCCTGCCACTCTGGGGTAGCGACCTTCTCCTTGAACACGGTTTCCAGCACGTTCAGCATGATCGGCGCAGCAGTCGAAGCACCTGGCGAGGCGCCCAGCAGGCCGGCAATGGTGCGGTCTTCGGACGCGACCACTTCGGTGCCCAGCTTCAGCACGCCGCCCTTCTCGGCATCACGCTTGATGATCTGCACACGCTGGCCGGCCTGCCACAGGCGCCAGTCTTCCTTCTTGGCATTCGGGAAGTAGGTGCGCAGGGCTTCGAAGCGGTCATCGTCAGACAGCATCAGCTGGCCAGCGAGGTACTCCACCAGCGGGTACTGCTCGATACCGACCTTGGTCATCGGCCACACGTTGTGGGTGGTGGTGCTGCTCAGCAGGTCCAGGTACGAGCCGTTCTTCAGGAACTTGGTCGAGAAGGTGGCGAATGGGCCAAACAGGATCACGCGCTTGCCGTCCAGCACGCGGGTGTCCAGGTGCGGTACCGACATGGGTGGCGCGCCGGTCGAGGCAATGCCGTAGGCCTTGGCCATGTGCTGCATGGCCACGGTCGGGTTCTCGGTCACCAGGAACGAGCCGCCCACCGGGAAGCCTGCGTATTCCTTGGCCTCAGGAATGCCCGACTTCTGCAGCAGCTTCAATGCGCCGCCGCCGGCACCGATGAACAGGAACTTGGCGTCGGTAGCCGATTCGGTACCGTCCTTCAGGTTCTTGTACTCGACGTGCCAGGAGCCGTCCTTGTTGCGGGTGATGTCCTGCACTTCGCTGGACAGCTTCAGGTCGAACTTGTCCTGGGTCTTCAGGTGGCCGACCATCTGGCGGGTGATCTCGCCGAAGTTGACGTCGGTGCCGATTGGCGTCCAGGTCACGGCCAGCTTCTGGTTCGGGTCGCGCCCTTCCATCATCAACGGGACCCACTTGGCGATCTGCGCGTGGTCCTCGGAGTACTGCATCGGGCGGAACAGTGGGCTGGCCTGCAGCGCGTCGTAACGCTTTTTCAGGAACTTGATGTTGTCATCGCCCCACACGAAGCTCATGTGCGGAGTGGTGTTGATGAACGAGTGCGGGTTCTTCAGCACGCCCTGGCGAACCTGCCAGGCCCAGAACTGACGGGAGATCTGGAAGGCTTCGTTGATTTCGATGGCCTTGGAGATGTTGACGTTGCCGTCTTTGTCTTCCGGGGTGTAGTTCAGCTCGGCCAGCGCGGAGTGGCCGGTACCGGCGTTGTTCCAGCCGTTGGAGCTTTCTTCAGCCACGCCGTCCAGGCGCTCGACCATCTCCATCGACCAGCTTGGCTCCAGCTCGTGCAGCCACACAGCCAGGGT
This sequence comes from Pseudomonas putida S13.1.2, assembly GCF_000498395.2. Taxonomy (NCBI): domain Bacteria; kingdom Pseudomonadati; phylum Pseudomonadota; class Gammaproteobacteria; order Pseudomonadales; family Pseudomonadaceae; genus Pseudomonas; species Pseudomonas putida. The sequence continues at coordinate 6,492,239 of NZ_CP010979.1, read as the reverse complement.
GGAGCTCATGATGCCGCCGCCGACCAGCAGCACATCTACTTTTTTGGTTTCTGCGGCGTGCGCTTGCATGAAGCTCGCAGCGACAGCCAGACCCAGCAAGGTCTTGCCAGCTTTCTTGAACATTGATCTATTCCAGTCAGGAGAACGGAGGGAGGGCCTGTGGCTGGCCCAGGTGTTCCGTGTTCTTCAGCGCAGGCTTGTTGTTGATCATTGTTCGGCAGCCAGAGAACCAGAAAACGACTCGGCCTTTTGTCGAATTGACCGACAGGGCTGAATCGTTTTTCTGATTGTATCCGAAATGCCAGCGCAAACAAATTGCCGGTCCTCGCGTCAAGGTGACGGGTTGTCCCAGGGTATACCCGCAAACTTTGCAGTGATTGCAGTATTCTCTCGGCGCCCCTACTATTGCGATCATTTCTCATTCGCACCATTATGCGCTCGCGCCGGATGCCGCCGTGGTTTCGATCCCAGAGTTGAACACCTCGCTCCATACCCTGTACCACAGCCACTCGCGCTGGTTGCTCGGCTTTCTGTACCGCCGCCTGGGCAGCCGCTGCGATGCCGCGGACCTTGTGCAGGACACCTTCGTGCGCATCCTCAACCGCCCAAGGCAGTTCGACGGAGCACGCGGCGAGCGCTCGTACCTGGCGACCATCGCCCGCGGCCTGTGCGTGGACCACTGGCGCCGGCAAAAGCTGGAACAGGCCTGGTTGCAGCAGCTGGCCTTGCAGCCCGAGGCACTGCAGCCCTCCCCCGAACAGCGCGCGATCATTGTCGAGACCCTGCACGAGGTGGACGCCATGCTGCTGCGTTTGCCGAGCAAGGTGCGCCAGGCATTCCTGCTGGCGCAGATCGATGGCCTGGCCTACCGCGATATCGCCGCACGCGTCGGGGTGAGCGAACGCATGATCAAGAAATACCTGGCCCAGGCGTTTCTGCATTGCGCCATTCTCGAAGCCGAACTCGACGGCTTGCTGGTGGAGTGACGCCATGACCTCGCCCGCGCAAAAACTCAGCCACGCCAGCCTGCAGCAAGCCGCGCACTGGTACGTGCAGTTGCAGGACGAAAACGCCGCATCGCAGTTGCGCACGCAGTGGCAGCACTGGTTTGACCAGCACGGCGACCATCAGGCGGCCTGGCACTATGTGCAACGGGTCGGCCAGCGTTTTGCCCCGTTGCAAGCCGAAGGCGCCGCTGCGGGCCGGGCACTGCGCGAGCACGACGCGCGTCGCTTCAGCCGGCGCACCGGGCTCAAGTCGCTGCTGGTGCTTGGCGCAGGCTCCCTGCTTGGCTGGCGGGCGTGGCACGGCGCCCCGTTGTCGGGCTGGGATGCCGACATGGCCACCGGCATCGGTGAAACCCGCCAAACCCGTCTGGCCGATGGCAGCCAGTTGTGGCTGGGGGCGCAGAGCGCCGTGGACATGGAGTTTTCCACCCTCAGCCGGGTACTGCGGCTGCGCTTTGGCGAGCTGCTGGTGGAAACCGCCCACGACCCGCGCCGCCCGTTCTTCGTCGACACTGCGCAAGGGCGCATGCAGGCCCTGGGAACACGCTTTGCAGTTAGCCAGCTGGGCGAAAATACCCGGCTGAATGTGTACGCCGGCGCGGTCGAGGTGTGCACGGCTCAAAGCGGCGAGCGCTGCATCGTGCCAGCGGGCCAGCAGGTGGACTTTAGCGCTGAGGCAATCAGCAACACCCGCCCGGCCCAAAGCGCGGGCGAGTCGTGGATTTATCACCGCCTCAATGCCGAAGACATGCCATTGGCGCATTTGCTGCAAACGCTGGGGCGCTATCGCCACGGGCACCTGGGTTGGCACCCGGATGTCGCCAAGCTGTCAGTGATGGGTGCCTTCCCGCTCAACGATACCGACCGCGCACTGGCCTTGTTGCAAGCGGCATTGCCGGTGCGGGTGCAGCGGCTGACGCCCTGGTGGGTCACAGTCGAGCCGGTTTGATACCGGTACATCGCGCTGGGTTCTTCGCGGGCATGCCCGCTCCCACAGATGCGGTGTGAACCCGCAGCCTGCGTAGTACCTGTGGGAGCGGGCAAGCCCGCGAAGCAGGCGACACGGTATTTGGATCCCGCTGTGCCGGTGCTGACAAATTTGTTGGAGCCGGTCAAAAAATCTTCCAACCCGGTTCCCTTTTTCCAATCTCGTTCGGTTAACCCGGCATAGCCCTCCCAACTCACCCTTCCGATCCCAGAGACCAGCATGCCGACGCCCTTCCACCCCGCGCTTCGCCTGGCACTTGCCGCGCCCCTCTCGCTGTGCGCCGCCGCCCCACTGCTGTTGCCCGCCAGCCAGGCCCACGCCGAACAGACAGCCAACGCAGAAACCCGCTTCAACATCGCACCCGGCTCGCTCACCAGCGCCCTCAACCAGTTCAGCAGCCAGGCCGGCATCTACCTGGCCGGCAGCAACGAACTGGCCGCCGGCAAGACCAGCCCGGGGCTGCAAGGCCACTACAGCATCGCCCAAGGCTTGGCCCGGCTGCTGCAGGGCAGCGGCCTGCAAGCCGTGCCCCAAGGTAGCGCGGGTTATGTGCTGCAACCCCTTGCCGATGGCACGGCCCTACAACTGGACGCCACCTCGATCAACGCCGCTACCCTGCTCGCCAGCAACGGCCAGGGCGATAGTGGCTACCGCGCCGTCGCCAGTGCCACCGCCAGCAAAACCAGCAGCGCCCTGGCCGACACCCCGCGCTCGGTTTCGGTGGTAACCCGCCAGCGCATGGATGACCAGCAATCGCAAACCCTCACTGAGGTGCTGGGCTATGTACCAGGTATTTTCTCACCGCCGTTTGCCGGCGGTGATGGCCAAGCGGGTGACCTGTTCTTCATCCGTGGCTTCAACGCCACCGACTATGGCTATGGCCTGCTGCGCGATGGCCTGCGGGTGCAGGGCAACCGGTATGACACCAGCAGCGAGCCCTACGGCCTGGAGCGGGTGGAAGTGTTCCGCGGCCCGACTTCGATCCTGTATGGCGAAAACGCCCCGGGTGGTGTGGTCAACCTGGTCAGCAAACGGCCTACTGCCGACGCGCGCGGCGAAGTGCAACTGAGCTACGGCTCGCACAACCGCCGCCAGTTGGGCGTCGACGTTTCCGGCCCGCTGACCGATGAGGGCAATGTCCTTGGCCGCCTGGTGATGATGGGCCGCAAGGCCGACACCCAGGTCGACCATCAGCCCGACGACCGCATGTACATCGCGCCGTCGCTGACGTTGAACTTCGACGACTTCAACAGCCTGACCGTGCTGGCCACCTACCAGCGCGACCGCACTTTGATGGAGCTCGGTTACCCCGCCGCCGGCACCCTGCTGCACAACCCCAACGGCAAGATCGACAAGGACCAGTTGTCCGGCAACCCGGACTGGGACAACTTCGAGCGGGAAACCTGGAGCCTGGGCTACGAGTTCAGCCGCCGCTTCAACGACACCTGGCAGTTCCGCCAGAACTCGCGCTACATGCAGTCGCGCATCGACCGCCAGGAAATGTGGCCAGGCAGCCTGAACAACGGCGGCTTCGGCACCACCCTGAGCAACACGGCCTACGACCGCTACAACAAGTCCATCGCCTACTCGCTGGACAACCAGTTCGAAGGCCACTTCACCAGCGGCGCGTTCGACCACACCTTCCTGATCGGAGCAAGCCTGGACCGCACGTCGTTCAACCAGGATTGGGACGCGGGCAACGGCGGCACCATCAATGTGTTCGACCCGGTCTGGAACGGCAAGCCAAACACGCCCCTGCATGTGCAGAACGCGCTACTGGATCAGACCATGTATGGCCTTTACAGCCAGCTGCAAACCAAGGTGGACAACTGGGTGTTGCTGCTGGGAGGCCGCCTGGACAGGGTCAATAGCCAGTTCCGCAACAAGGTCGGCAACCCGCCAGCCGATATGGACAACTGGGACAGCAAGTTCACCTGGCAGACCGGGGTGATGTACCAGTTCGAAAACGGCTTGTCGCCGTACTTCAGCTACTCCACGGCCTTTGCCCCGACGCAGCAGACCGAAAGCAGGAACGGCCCGCTGGACCCCACCACCAGCGAGCAGTACGAAGTGGGTATCAAGTACGAGCCCAAAGGCTGGAACACCGCTTTCACCGCATCTGTGTACGACCTGCGCAAGAAGGACGATGTGCTGTTCGATTCAGCCGTGGGTGACTACCGCCAGATCGGTGCCAGCCGGGCCAAGGGCGTGGAGCTGGAACTTAACAGTGACCTGAGCGAAAACCTCAACCTCACCGCTGCCTACACCTACACCGATTCGCGCATTACAAAGGACGCGGCCGGGTCGCTGTATGAAGACCACCAGATGACCGGCGTGCCACGCAACCAGGCGTCGGTGTGGAGCACATATCGCTTCCGTGACGGCCTGTTCAAGGGCTTGCAGATCGGTGGCGGCGTGCGCCACTTCGACAGTACCTTCGCCTATACCCCGGCGAGCCTGTACGGCAAGCTGGATACCGGTGACGTGACGCTGGTGGATGCCAAGGTGGGCTATGAAATCGACGAAAACTGGTCGGTCGAAGTCAACGCCCGCAACCTGTTCGACAAAGAGTATGTGGCAGGCTGCAACAACGCCGGGCGTTGCTACTGGGGTGAAGAGCGCACGCTGCTGGGAACCGTGTCGCTGCGCTGGTAAGTTGCCATAAACAAAAGCCCCCGGCCATTTACATGACCGGGGGCCTTGGATCACGTCGCAAGCGTCGCGATCAGGGTACCGCCAAGATTACTGCTGCTGAGGCAGTTTATCGATCGGGCCGCAGCCACCGATGATCTTGGAGATGGAAACCGAAGGGTGGAACAGGTAGTCGTAAGTGCAGTTTTTCGGTTGGTTGTAAACTTGGCCAGTGCAACCCGACAGCAGGGCAACACCCGAAACAACGGCAACGGCTACGGTGGCCTTGAACAGCTTTTTCATACTAAGTCCTTTAAATGAATCATCTTCGACCATCGTCTGATGGCCGCGGGATGATACAGACTCCACCCATTGGATCCAAGTCGTACCTGGCACAAGTTCGTTGCAATTGTGCAACAACAGGTTGAAAAGCGCGCCTTTGGCGACGATAGTTCAGGGCACTGCCTTCGTCATGCCCAACAGGAACTCACCATGCTCGGCGTCACCGACTACGGCGCATTCGTCATCGCCTTCATCATTCTGCTGGCCATCCCCGGCCCGGGCAATTTTGCCTTGATCACCGCTACCGGCAAGGGCGGTATCAAGGCAGGCCTGGCTGCGACACTCGGGGTGATCGTGGGTGACCAGGTGCTGCTGTGGCTGGCGGTAGCCGGCGTCGCCACCCTGCTGGCCACCTACCCCACCGCCTTCCACCTGGTGCAATGGGCCGGTGCTGCGTACCTGGCGTACCTGGGCCTGCGCATGCTCCTGAGCAAACCCGGTGGTGCTGCCCACACCTGCCGCATGGACAACGGCCAGTACCTGCGCCAGACCATGATGATCACCCTGCTCAACCCCAAGGCGATCATGTTCTACATGGCGTTTTTCCCACTGTTCGTCGACCCGGTGAAGCACCAGGGGCTGGTGACGTTCGGCTTCATGGCTGCGACGGTGGCGGTGGTGACCTTCGCGTATGGGCTGATTGCCGTGGTGCTGACGCACCAGTTGGCAGAACGCATGCGCGCCAACCCACGAATCAGCAACCTGTTCGAGCGGCTGGCGGGGGCTTGTCTGATAGGGTTTGGTATCAAGTTGGCGGCGATGCGCTGAGCAAGGCCGCGGCACAGTTTGTGGGTCAACTCTGGCGACGCATGAACTCTGCAAAAAGCGGTACGGTGAAATCCAGCACACCATGATCGGTGCTGTAGGCCATGCCTTTGGCGATGACCTTGGCTCTTATGGGGCCAAGTGACGATTGGGTTCGGCCCATGGCCTTGGCGATATCACCTACCGCATAAGGCCCATCGCCAAGCTCCGACATGGCTCTGACGAAAAGCACTTCGCTGGGTGTCAACTGGTCGATACGCACCCTGAAGAAACCTGCATCCAGCAAAGCCAGTGTTTCCGAGTAGGATTGAACGACATCATCCAGCGATATCTCTGGCCCCTCGGCACAGTTCCACGCCGTGGACGCCCACTCTTGTAAAAAGAACGGATAGCCCTTGGTACGCACGACAATCTCTTGCAAGGCGGCCTCTGCAATGGATGCCTCCTCGTCCAGGATCGGCTTGAGCACGGCCTGGGCAGCAGCATCGGCATCAAGTGCATTGATTTCCGGATACAGGAACAGCCGCTCTGCATAGGATTTCGCCTCACCTGCCAACCGCGCGACCTGAGGCAGCCCGGCACCCACAAGCAGCACCGGCAGGCCTTCCTGAGACATTTTGTGCATGGAGACAATCAGGGCCCTGAGATCGGCCTCACTCAGGTACTGGACTTCGTCAATCAACAGAATCCAGCCTTTGCCTGCGGCCTGGGCCGCACGCCCGATAACGTTGAACAGGTCTGGCAGGTCGTATTGAAGATTGCCACTGTCCGCAAGGCCGGGCTCTGGCTCTACACCCACTTCCACACCGGCGATATCGATCTTGAAGATGGAGGCAAACCCACGCAGGCCCTTCAGCCCCCGATTTGCAATTTGCTTGGCGGCTTCCACGGTGGACAGAGAGCGCATGACCTTGCGCATTTCCGGGTAAAGAAGGCGCGCAAGGCTTTCCTCTTCCGGCGACTCGACCTTGGAGACCAGCAAGCCCGCTTGCTCGGCAATTTTCCCGACTTCGTTCAAGAGCACCGTTTTGCCAGTCCCTCTCAAGCCAAGCAGCATCATGGAGCGCGCGCTGCGCCCGTTGATAGCCCGCCCACACGAAACGCGCGCGTGCTCAAGCACCCCATCGCGGCCTGCCAGCTCAGGCGGTCTGCTGCCGGCGCCGGGTGCGAAAGGGTTGCGGTACGGGTCCATGGGCTGCCTCCAGAGAACGGTTATAGCAATAGATAGCGAAGTCTAGCGATTTTCGCTATCTATGAGTAGATTTCGGTAGCGTTTGCCCTTCGGCGCTGCAAATCAGCCCCCGTCCTACAGCTTGAACTCAGAATTATTCCCTTCCTTGTAGGGCGTTTCCCAAACATACTGGCAACCCGCTCAAACTGTTGCGACGGATCCGGTCGCGCTCTAGTCTCGGCTTGTCGTTGTGAAATCAGCGACCGGCTTTGACAGGCCGACTACTCAAGTTTCCGTTGCAGCGCTTAATGGCAGCTGTGCATGGGGCACATTCGTGTGCGCCGGGTCCTTGGGTACCGGTCTGTCAACCCATGTATAGCTGCCTCCATTCGTTTGACAGCGTTGCCAGGCGGCTCCACTACCCAAGGAGCTTACATGCGCAAGACAGTCCCCGATCCACCCTACTCCCTCGATTCCACCCAGGCCCTGCAAGACACCCTGGTCCAGTCCTCAGAGTACGTACTCTGCGCCCTGTCCGTCGCCCGCCAGTCCGTACAACTCAAGCCTACCGCCCACAGCTCGATTGTGATGCAGGCCGTGATCCATGAAATGGAGGCGGTCCAGAGCCTGGTCGAGTCGGCATTGATGCAATTGCAGATGCGGCCACACTTACCCGGTGAGCCGTACACCTTGCACTAGCAGGCCAGGCCTCTTCGCGGGCACGCCCGCTCCCACAGGGTCATCCAGTACCTGTGGGAGCGGGCGTGCCCGCGAAGAGGCCACTACAGGCAATCAAGATTTCAGGGAGTAAAAATAATGTCCACCGACAACCCAAAAGAACCCACCACAGTCGGCAAGACCTGCTTCTACCAAGGCGAAAACAACACCCACCCGCTGTTCCGCATCGAACCCGGCATCCCCTGCCAGGAAGCCCGCGAACAGGCATCCGAACTGATGGGCTACGTGCGCGACCTGATCATCACCGGGCTGATGGACGGCGACCAGAAACTGATCTGGGCCTCGCACTACCTCAGCGCGATGGCCAAGGCGCTGCTGGATGATGCTGAGTTGGGGATGATGAAGAAGTAAGGCTGGGCCTGTCCCGTGACAACGGACAGGCCCAGGCACAACGAAAAAGCCCCTGGAAACGCGATGCATCCAGGGGTTGCATTTATTTACCGCGTCTCGCCGCAAAAGGACCCAAAAGCGCCCTCGACCGACGGCAGGGTAGCGACATCTTCCACAGCGATGTAGCCCATTTCCCAAACTCAGACCAATCCCGCTCCAGCCGTTGCCAGTGCTCAACTTGCGCCTTAGCCTCATCACGTCATGGCCATTCAACGACGGACGATGACAGGCGGCCATCACTTCTATGCGCCCCTTTACGTGGCGGTCACCACGTCCACACAGGACTGCAACGCCACTCCGTCGATCTTTCATATACAAGGAGTAGCCACTAGGCTACATTTAATGCATGCCGAATCAGATCGACACTACGTCGGAATTTGACGATTGGCTGGATGGCGTGAAAGATCCGATCGGTAAAGGTGCAGTCACCGCAAGACTCGCACGAGCGGAAAATGGCAGCTTTGGCGATATCGAATCAGTTGGCGATGGCGTCAGTGAGATGCGGGTGTTTGTAGGTCCCGGATATCGGATCTACTTCGTACGAACGGGCTCGAGCCGCTACCTGATGCTCTACGGTAGCGATAAAGCGGACCAGCACAGAGCCATTAATCGCGCCAAGCAAATCCTTGATGTTATACGAGGTAAACAACGATGAGCGACACATTCACCGCCGAAGACATGCCCATCCTTGAGCTCGATTTGAGCAATACCAAACGCTTCGAGGCCTCCCGGTTTCTGAACAGTCCCGAAACCATCGCGGCTTTTCTGGCGGAGGCAATGAAGGCTAACGACGCGCAAACTCTGATGCATGCCTTGGGGGAAGTGGCAAAAGCCAAGGGCGTGAATCAGTTTGCGCAAGACGCAGGCGTGAATCGTGAGTCGCTTTACAAAACGTTGAAGGGCGGCGATAAAACTCGTTTCACTACTATTCAAAAGCTCATGCTTGCCTTGGGTGTAGAGCTCACTGTCAGACCGCTCAAGAAGCTCCCCGCTTCCTCATAGGCTCGCCTCGCGCAATTGGGGCTGCTGACTTCAAATTATTTAGCGACGCACAACGAAAAAGCCCCTGGAAGCTTTCGCTTCCAGGGGCTTGATCTTGTATGGCGGAGAGATAGGGATTTGAACCCTAGGTACTGTTGCCAGTACAACGGATTTAGAATCCGTTTTCGGCCTCATATTTTTTCCGCCAGTTATGAAAAATACAATAAAAACAGACACCTGAACAAAGACAAACGCAGCAGTGTTCCACACCATTCGGGGGATCCATTCCCCCAGAATTCCCCCAAGATCTTTGATAGCATTTCAGCACCACCGTAGGGACGCCGAATGGGCATCCAGGCTTTTCCTGACGACAGATCCTTGAATGACTGCTTGTGCTAGAGAGTGACAATGGAAATCAAGAACAACCCTGTGGGTCGATTGCACGACATTCTTCGCGAGGCAAGCCTTCGTCAGGATGCAGAGGTTACACGCTCAGTCTGGGAGCGGGTCCTTGATGCACCTGAGGGGGATGCTGGTACTCTGTTGAGCCGTTTGGCCGACCTAGTCCAGCTTCAGCGGGAGGCGAAGCAGGCACTCATTGATGGAGTCGAAGGTGACCCATCCATCTACCTTGCGCCGTTCGAAAAAATCGATCTGATCTTCTCCAGAATTGATCTCAGCACAAGATGGGATGTTTCAAAGCAGTATCTCGATAATACTACTTTAAGTGCCCTGGCATTCGGCAACCACGTACTTCAGGTAAAGTACAGCAACCCCCAGATTAACAATGCTCAGACTTCAGAATTTATCGAGGCGCTCGACAGGCTTTTACACCAATGCCTGAACTCAGAGCTACCGACATCACTTAAGCAGATGTTTACCAGTAACCTTGAATCACTTCGACAGGCACTGATCGCTTACAGAATATCTGGCACCAATGGAATTGAAGCCGAAATTGATAGAATAATTGGGGCAATGTCTCGGCACAGCTCTACAATTCTGGACCAAAAGGACGAGAAATCTATCACCTTCATGCGTTCTGTTTTCGAGTTGGTGAGTGGTATTAATGACTCAATACAGCTAGCGGAAAATGCTGTAAGGCTATCAGGTCCTGCTGTCGTAGCTCTACTACCATTATTTCAGTGAGAATTGCACACCATAAGCAATGAGCCGAATTACACCTGTTCTATAACAGTCTGAAGCAAGGAGGAATGTGGTGGGGTCAGAGATTGATCGGGTGAAAGATAGATCTGCATCGCCAGCTTGTAGAAAGGCTATTCCAAGACGCACACCGGGTGTTTGTAGTGCATTATTCCTGCGAATCGTTTTATGAAAATGCGACCGGTGCATCTCTTCGCGTTACATCTATAGCCATACGGAATCTCAAATCGGCTCAGACCAAATCTTGGTCTCTTCACGCCACAGCTGAGTTGTTAGGCATGCTTGATTCCATGTCGACGAACCTAGACGACATCGAGAAGCGAATGCTGGATGGGTATTTTGACTTCCTTAAAACGCATGCCGATTGTCAGTTCCTGCATTGGAACATGCGCGACAACAACTATGGTTTCTATGCAGTTGAGCACCGACATCGTGTGTTAGGAGGGAATCCCTATGAACTGCAAGACGCTAACAAACATGATCTCGCTAGGATCCTAGTAAGCCTGTATGGCCACCGGTACGCACCGCACAGTGATAGCTCTGGTCGGAAGGGCCGTATCATGGGGCTGGCGGAACTGAACAAAGTTACCGATGAAGACGCGCTTACCGGTGAACAGGAGGCAGCTGCTTACGTGGCGGGAGATTTTCTAACGATGCACAGATCTACTCTTCGAAAGCTCGATATGTTCGCCAACTTTTTTGATCGCGCTCATCAAAAAACCCTGAAAACGCAATCTACATGGATGGATCGTGTAGGTGTACATCCAGTAGCCGTGATCGAATGGGCCAAATCTCACCCGCTCGTCACCGGTTTGATTCTAGTAGGCACAGTTTTGGGCGCTGTCACAAATATGGGAAAATTTTCGGCGTGGTTCAGTAACCTTTTTTAACGTCACAGACATGAACCAACTGCAGCGATCAATTGCTTGTCATAGCCGATCCGCTGTCGGCGCTCCGCCAGCAAGGCCCTCACCTTTACCTCTAGGCTGTCAGACCCGCGCAGGCCGAGATCGGCCGCAAAGGCACCGGCACCGGCTCCGCATGCCGTCGACCAAGGCATCAAGGCCTCAGGCGTATCAATGCCTGCAACTGGGCCAATCAACCGGCTCACGTACTTGGAGGCGAGGCGCTGGGCCGTTGACCTGGTCGCCTCGCTGCGGGGGTCGCCGGTCGAAGTGGTAGCAGAGCGATTGGCCGGAGCAACGGCAGGCCGGCCTGGCAGCTATGTGGCCGGCATCGAATCAGTGATCAATGAACTGAAGACGACTGACGTGACAGATCAGCGCGACAACCAGAATCTGGCGCGTCAGGCCGGGAGCAAGGTATGAGCGAAGAGACTGAGGTATTGACGGTCGAGGGCCTGGCCAAGCTGCTGGGCCGCACCGAGGCGTCAATCAGGGAGGGATTCGCCGCGGCGTGCCGTGGTTGCCCAAGAGCTTCAAGATGGGCAATCGGCACTGCTGGCTGAGGGAGGACGTGCGCAAGTTTCTGCTTGAGTGTAGGGATGGGGAGCACCAGAAGCCGAAGCTTGGGCGCAAGCGGAAAGATCCACCTAACCTGAGGGCGGCGTAATGCCACTCGTCAGCTTGCGCGCAATTCATTAGCGCCTCAGCTATACAGATAATGTCAGCAATGACGGGCTCAAGTAGTGCCCCTCCATAAATTATTAATAGAGGCGGCAATAAAAATGGCTAAATCAATTCACGCAAGTAAGGAAGCACTCGATACTGTTTCTCCAGAGGTGCTCGCAAGGATTAAGGATCGACTCATTGAGTTCAAACTAGTCCCTGCGGATATTGAAATAGTTCCAGACCCGTCCATACCTCCCCCACAGCCAGGAACAGCGACCTCTGGATTTCCTGGCAACGTTCTCGATGCAATAGGAAACGCGGTGGGCGTCTCAAAATGCGACTTGGTCGGACAGCTTGCCTACACCGCCTGCATGGGCACTGCTGGGGGCAATGCCTTAATTTGCTCGGTTGCTGGGGAGTTGGCGAAGAAAGCCTGCGAAGGTTAATTAAAAAATTAAGTTAACCTATCCAAGTTTCTCGGCTAAATCCTGAGGACTCAAGTGGGTGTAGCGTTTGAGCATCGCCAGCGTTTTATGTCCGGTGATGCTCGCCACTTCCGTCATCGTAAAGCCGCGCTCGAAGAAGCGACTGGTAGCCTCATGGCGCAGGTCGTGAAGACGCAGACCTTCAATTCCGGCCGCCACGCATGCCCGGGGAAAGTAGTTGCTGATCGTGTTGAGCGCCAGGCTGAAGTACCGGCCGCCACCGATCGGTGTGGGCAAGCCCTCCAGCAATGCTATCGCACGGGAGGACAATGCCACGGCGCGCCGCTCGCCGTTCTTGATGTCTTCCAGATAGGCCACTTTGCCGCGCACCTGGTCGCGGCGCAGCATCAACAGCTCAGACCGGCGCATCGCCGTCTCCACTGCCAGCTCAATGAACACCGGAAGCTGAGCATTCATCTGGCCAGCTTCCTTGTAAAGCGCTGTGAGCTCTGCTGTCGTCGGGCGTCGATCTCTCTCCTTGCTGCCCTTAGGCATACGGATCGCCCGGCAAGGGTTGGTCAGTCCTTCGATACGCCATTCCTTTGTGGCCACCGTGTATAGGTGGCTGATCACAGCCAAGTTGAGGCGCACTGTCGCTGTCGACTTCCCTTCCTTCAGCTCAGCATCGCGGTATGCGGCCATGTCACTCGAACGGATGGCCGCCAGGCCTTTAGTGGCCAGCTTGTGCTCTTTCCACTTTTTGATGCGGACCTGCTCCTGCTTGGCGCCCTTCTTGGTAGAAGTCACCTCGGATAGGTATCGATCCAGGGCCTCGGCCAGCGTGGTGCTCTCGGCCTCGCGCATGTCGAAAAAGCGCGCACGCAACATGTCACCCTCGATCTCGGCGGCCCATCGCTGGGCTTCTGCCTTGGTATCAAAGGTGACGGAAAGGGTTGGATATCCTTTGCGGCGGATCTGGGCGCGCCAGGCGTCCCCGCGCTTCTCGTAGTAGGCCATGGCGGAATGATAGCGAACGCTTGGGGGAAATACACGCACCCCCATTTCCCCAAAATTCCGCCAAACGATAAAAGCCCCGAGGGCTATACAGCGCTCGGGGCCTTTAATATGGCGGAGAGATAGGGATTTGAACCCTAGGTACTGTTGCCAGTACAACGGATTTCGAATCCGTCCCGTTCGACCACTCCGGCATCTCTCCAATGCCGCGCATCATACCAGCGTTCTTTTAAAACGCAAACCTTTTTTTAAAAAAAATCGCGTGGTATCAGGCGCTTGCGTGAACGCGCCGCTTACAGCGGCACGCCCAGGCGCTTGGCAACTTCTTCGTAGGCTTCGATCACGTCGCCCAGGCCCTGGCGGAAGCGGTCCTTGTCCATCTTCTTGCGGGTTTCTTTGTCCCACAGGCGGCAGCCGTCCGGGCTGAACTCGTCGCCCAGCACGATCTGGCCGTGGAATACGCCGAACTCCAGCTTGAAGTCGACCAGCAGCAGGCCGGCGTCATCGAACAGCTTGGTCAGCACTTCGTTGACCTTCAGCGACAGCTTTTTCATTTCGACCAGCTGCTCGGCGGTGCCCCAGCCGAACGCGACAACGTGGGATTCGTTGATGAAGGGGTCGCCCTTCTCGTCGTTCTTGAGGAACAGTTCGAAGGTGGACGGCTCCAGCTTGATGCCCTCCTCCACGCCCAGGCGCTTGACCAGGCTGCCGGCAGCGTAGTTACGCACTACGCACTCGACCGGGATCATGTCCAGCTTCTTCACCAGGCACTCGTTGTCGCCCAGCAGCTTGTCGAACTGGGTCGGCACGCCGGCTTCTTCCAGTTTCTGCATGATGAAGGCGTTGAACTTGTTGTTCACCGTGCCTTTGCGGTCGAGCTGTTCGATACGCTTGCCGTCGAACGCCGAAGTGTCGTTACGGAACAGCAGGATCAAGCGGTCGGCGTCGTCGGTCTTGTAAACCGATTTGGCCTTGCCGCGGTAGAGTTCGTCGCGTTTTTCCATGATTGGGCTCCGCTTGCTTGAGGTGTTGGGCTAGGCGATTTCGCGCCAGTCGAGCCCGTGTTCCTGATTCGCCACCTGGAGCCAGTCCGGGTCGCACCCTAAGGTGTCGACGAAGCACTGGCGGGCCAAGTGTGGCAGGTTGTTCTTGCTGCTGAGGTGGGCCAGCACCAGGTGTTGCAGGTTGCTCCAGCCCAACTCGTGCACCAGGCGCGCGGCCTGGTGATTGTTCAAATGCCCTTGCATGCCACCTACCCGCTGCTTCAGGAAGACCGGGTAGTGACCACGTGCCAGCAGGTCGCGGCAGTGGTTGGCCTCGATCAGCAGTGCATCCAGGCCCTGGTAACGCTCCAGCAACAACGCGTCGTACGAGCCCAGGTCGGTCAGCATGCCGAAGCGCCGCTGGCCGTCGCTGATCACGTATTGCAGCGGCTCGTAGGCGTCGTGCTCGACCCGCGCTGCGGTCACTTCCAGGCTGCCGATACGCAGGCTTTGGCCACAAGCGAGAAAACCGGCCACCTCCACCGGCTTGCGCATGCCGCGCAAGGTCCCTTGGCTGAGGTAGACCGGTACATTGTAGCGCCGTGACAGCAAGCCGACCCCATGCACGTGGTCGGCATGTTCGTGGGTGACCAATACCGCGCTGAGCTGGGCCGCCGAGACGCCGAGCAGCGCCAGGCGCCGCTCGGTTTCACGCAGGGAAAAGCCGCAATCAACCAGGATGAACGTGTCACCACTGGCAATCAGCGTGCCGTTCCCTTGGCTGCCGCTTCCGAGTACCGCGAAGCGCACTTAACCCAGGTGGTCCTGAATGGCGCTCAGCACGCGGCGGGCGACATCGGCCGGAGCCACGGTGTTGATGTTTTTCTCGACCGTGACCTGCACGCTCTCACCCACCTTGCTCAGGCGAACCTGGTAGCGCTCGGCACGGGCTTCACGCTCTTCCTTGGTCGGCTCGCTGCCGAACAGGCGGCTGAAGAAGCCAGGCTGGTTCTGCTTGTCGTCTGGCTTTTCCGACAGGTTGATGTAGTACAGGCCCAGGCTGCGGTTGATGTCCTCGACACGCCACTCGCCACCCTGCTCCAGGGCACGGCCCACGCCAGACCAGGCACGGTCCAGGTCGGAACCCAGGTACAGCACCGGGTTGCCGCTGCCGTCTTCGCTGAGGCTGACGCGGCTTGGCGCGTCGAAATCGCGCGCGGCCAGCAGCGACACCGAACCGCCCTTCTCGGCGCTGCGGTTCATGCTGGCAAGCATTTCGTCGACCAGCAGGGCATCGGCACCGGTATTGCTGGACGTGGACGGGAAACCTGGCTCGGCAGTGCTGCCGGCCGGGCGCTCGACGCTGACCACGTACACCTCGGAGGTGTTGCGCTGCACGCCAGGCTCCATGCGCACACGGACGCGCACTTCGCTGTCACTGCTGCTGGCGGTGCTGGCCAGGCGTTGGCCAAGCGACGCCGACAGCTCGTCGAAACGCTGCCAGGTGGTGTTGAATTCACCGGTCTGCGGGCGCTCTTCAGCAATGCGGAAGCCGTTGTCCTCGAAGAACTGGCGGGCCACTGGCCACACCTCGGCAGGCGAATGCTGGGCCAGCACCCAACGGCTGCTGCCGCTGCGTTGCAGGCTGTAGTCGGTGACCTGGGCGGCGCCACCGGTCAGCGGTTGCGGGCGCGGCACTTCGAACTCGCCAGCGACGTTATCATCCGCGACGTTACGCGGAATGGGCAGCAACGGGTCAAGGCGCTTGACGTTGCTGGCGTCCTGCGGCAGCTGCATTGGCGCAGTCGGGTGCGCCTGCAGGTAGTCGCTGCCGCGGTCGCGGAAATAGCCATCCTCGCCCCACAGCCAGCCACACCCACTGGTGCTGGAGATAATCAGGGCAAGGGCGGAAAGACCAGCCAGTCGCTTCATGCGGTGTACTTCCTCTTAAACCAGTACGCCGGACTGGCGCAAGGCAGTACGGACTTTTTCGTGGCAGCCTTCGCTCAGCCAGGTCAGTGGCAGGCGAATGCCTTTGTGCATCAGGCCCATTTCGACCAGCGCCCATTTCACAGGGATCGGGTTGGCTTCGCAGAACAGGTCTTTGTGCAGGGGCATGAGTTTTTCGTTGATTGCGCGGGCCTTCTCGGCATTGCCCTCAAGGGCGGCCTCGCACAGGTCGGCCATTTCGCGCGGGGCGACGTTGGCAGTAACGGAGATGTTGCCCTTGCCGCCCATCAGGATCAGCTCGACGGCAGTCGGGTCGTCGCCGGACAGGACGATGAAGTCCTTGCTGACGCCATCGAGGATGGCCTTGGCGCGGACCAGGTCGCCGGTGGCTTCCTTGATACCGATAATGTTCGGCACGGTCGACAGGCGGATCACGGTCTCGGCCTGCATGTCGCAGGAGGTGCGGCCGGGTACGTTGTAGAGGATCTGCGGGATGTCGACGGCTTCGGCAATGTGCTTGAAGTGCTGGTACAGGCCTTCTTGCGTCGGCTTGTTGTAGTACGGCACTACCAGCAGGCAGGCGTCGGCACCGGCGCTCTTGGCGTTCTGGGTCAGGTGCACGGCTTCGGCAGTGGAGTTGGCACCTGTGCCAGCGATGACCGGTACGCTGCGGCTGCTGCGCTTGACGCGCTCGACCACGTGCTTGATGACCAGGATGTGCTCTTCGACATCCAGCGTGGCGGACTCACCGGTGGTGCCGACAGCGACGATCGCATGGGTGCCGTTTTCCAGGTGGAAGTCTACAAGTTTGTCGAGGCTGCCCCAGTCAACACGCCCTTGTGCATCCATGGGTGTGACCAATGCCACCATACTGCCCGCAATCATGTAACTGCTCCTGCCGGAAAAAGAGAGCGGTAATGGTACTGGGGGCATCGACCTTGCACAAGCGAAGCAGGCGGGCGGAGCATTCCCCTCGGCGCCTTATTTCGCTACCCTTGGCCCTTTGATCGGTGCAGCGCGGCCCGCCGGGCCGTCGACCTTGCTCCCCGCCGGCGTCCAAGACCTCGCATGCGAGCCCCGGGCCCCGCCGACAGGAGGCTTTTGGCCGTCCTGCACCGACCGCTCATCGTTTTAGGAATGCTGCATGTCCACCCCCACCACTGTCCGCGAACAATTCCTTGTCATCAGTGCCCTGGGCCCGAATCCCATGGAACTGGCCAACGTCCTCAGCCGCGCTGCCTTCGAAAACCGCTGCGCGGTGGTCACCTCGCGCCTGAGCCGCCACGGCGAGACCAGCGCCCTGGTGCTGCAGGTGGGTGGCAGCTGGGACGCCCTGGCGCGCCTCGAATCCACCCTGCCGGGCCTGGGCAAGAAGCACGGCCTGACCCTGGACGTGGTGCGCAGCGCCGACCAGGAAGTGCGCCCGCAGGCCCTGCCCTACGTGGCTTATGTGAGCGCCGCCTACCGCCCGGACATCATCAACGAGCTGTGCCAGTTCTTCCTCGATCACCGCGTCGAGCTGGAAGCCATGACTTGCGACACCTACCTGGCACCGCAGACCGGCAGCAGCATGCTCAACGCCCAGTTCACCGTGATTCTGCCGGCCGGCACCCAGATCAGCTGGCTGCGTGACCAGTTCCTGGACTTTGCCGACGCCCTGAACCTCGATGCGCTGATCGAGCCATGGCGTCCACAGAACCCAATGTAAGGAAACCGACCATGGCTGTAGCACTCGACCAACCTGTTGCCGACTTCCAGGCCCAGGCCACCAGCGGGCAGACCGTCAGCCTGGCCGAGCTCAAGGGCCAGCAAGTGGTGGTGTATTTCTACCCGAAGGACAGCACGCCGGGCTGCACCACCCAGGGCCAGGGGTTCCGCGACCAGCATGATGCCTTTGCCGCAGCCAACACTGTGGTGTTCGGGGTATCGCGCGACGGCATCAAGTCGCACGAGAACTTCAAGGCCAAGCAAGGCTTCCCGTTCGAGCTGATCAGCGACAAGGACGAGGCCCTGTGCCAGCTGTTCGACGTGATCAAGCTGAAAAAGCTGTATGGCAAGGAATACATGGGCGTTGACCGCAGCACCTTCCTGATCGACAAGGACGGTGTGCTGCGCCAGGAATGGCGTGGAGTGAAGGTGCCTGGGCATGTGGATGCCGTATTGGCGGCAGCCCAAGCCTTGAACAAGGCTTGAGATTCAATGGGGCTGCTTTGCAGCCCTTCGCGGGCACGCCCGCTCCCACAGGGCCCTGCACAATTCCTGTGGGAGCGGGCGTGCCCGCGAAGGGCCGCAAAGCGGCCCCAGTTACATCAAAGTAGCGGTGACACGCTAGGCTCCTGCCGCGGCCAGGCATCCAGCACGGCCTTGATCAGCGTCGCCAGCGGGATGGCGAAGAAGATCCCCCAGAACCCCCACAACCCGCCAAACAGCAGTACCGCGCAAATGATCGCCACCGGGTGCAGGCTCACCGCCTCGGAAAACAGCAGCGGTACCAGCACGTTGCCGTCCAGCGCCTGGATAATCGCGTACACCGTCATCAGGTAAATGAACTGGTCGCCCCAGCCCCACTGGAACAGCGCAATCAGCGTCACCGGTACCGTCACCACCACGGCGCCCACATACGGCACCACCACCGACAGCCCCACCAGTAGCGCCAGCAGCGCGGCGTAGTTGAGCCCCAGGCTGATGAAGGCGATATAGGTGGCAATGCCGCAGATCAGGATTTCGATGCCCTTGCCGCGAATGTAGTTGGCAATCTGCCGGTTCATCTCACTGCCCACCCGGTTCAGCAAGGCGCGCTGCCTGGGCAGGTAGCCACTGACCCAACGGCCGATCAGTTCGCGGTCCTTGAGGAAGAAAAACACCAGAATCGGCACCAGCACCAGGTAGATCATGGCGTTGACCAGCAACGGCAGGCTCGACAGCGAGAAGGTCAACGCCCACTGGCCAAACTTGCCGATTTCCCCGCGCACCGACTCGATCGCGTGCAATACCTGCTCGTCCGACACCAGGTGTGGGTAGCGCTCGGGCAGCAGCAACAGCAACGACTGCCACTTGCCGAGCATGCCCGGCAGCTCGTTGAACAGGGTAATCAGCTGGTGCCACAACAGCGGCACCAACACCAGCATGAACACCGCCAGCGCGCCCATGAACAAGGCGAACACCAGCATCACCGCCAGCCGGGTAGGCACCCGTAGCCGCTCCAGGGCGTTGACCAGCCCCTGCATCAGGAACGCCAGCACCATGCCCGCCAGCACCGGCGCCAGCATGCCGCCCAGCGTGAGCACGGCGGTAAAAGCCAGGAACAACAGGACCGCCAGCACCACTGCCTCTTCATCGGAGAAGTAGCGCTGCATCCAGTCGCGAAGCACTTTGAACATTGACGATCCTTGGAAAAGACTCAGGCCTTGCGCAGCCAGTAGGTATAGGTGCCGGCCTCAGCCGTTTCCTGCAGCAGGGTATGACCGGCCAGCTTGGCGAAAGTGCGGAAGTCGCGCTGGGAGCCGGCGTCGGTGGCGATCACCTTCAGCACCGCGCCGCTGGCCAGGCGATTGAGCTCCATCTTGGCCTTGAGCAGCGGCAAAGGGCAATTCAGCCCGCTGGCGTCCAGTTCGGCGTCGCAGGTCAGGGTGTCACTCATCGCGGGGCTCTCCAAAGGCATTGCCGGGTTGCTGCTTGACAGGGTTGGCTAGGATAGCGCCACTGGTCGCCAACGTGTGAGCCCGCTACAGTAGGTATCTTTGATCGACGCGAGCTTCGTGCATGAATCTACTGCGCCCTACCCTGCTGACGCTGGCCTGCCTGATGGCCCTTCCCGGCCATGCTGACGACCTGCCATCACTGGGTGACGCCAGTTCCGCGATCGTCTCGCCGCAACAGGAGCACCAACTGGGCCGCGCCTGGCTGAGCCTGCTGCGCGGCCAGGTCAATCAGTTGAACGACCCGCAGCTCAAGGACTACGTCGAAACCAGCGTATACAAGCTGGCCGAAACCAGCCAACTGCAGGACCGGCGCCTGGAATTCATCCTTATCGACAGCCGCGAGCTCAACGCCTTTGCCGCACCGGGTGGCATCGTCGGGGTCAACGGTGGGCTATTCCTCAACGCCCAGACCGAGGGTGAATACGCCTCGGTACTGGCCCACGAACTGGCGCACTTGTCACAGCGCCACTTCGCCCGCGGCGTCGAGGCGCAGCAACGCATGCAACTGCCGATGATGGCCGCGCTGCTGGCCGGCATCGTGCTGGCGGCAGGTGGCGCTGGCGATGCGGGTATCGGCATGATTGCCGGCACCCAGGCGGCGGCGATCCAGGAGCAGCGGCGCTTCTCGCGGCAGAACGAACAGGAAGCCGACCGCATCGGCATTCAAAACCTGGAAAAAGCCGGCTACGACCCGCGCAACATGCCGTCCATGTTCGAGCGCCTGGCGCGGCAGTACCGCTACGACGCCAAGCCGCCGGAATTTCTGCTGACCCACCCGGTGACCCAGTCACGTATCGCCGATACCCGCAACCGTGCCGAACAGGCGCCCAAGGGTGGCGTGGAAGACAGCATGCGCTACCAGCTGATCCGCGCCCGGGTGGCACTGACCTATGAGGGCACCCCGGGGCTTGCCGCCAAGCGCTTCCGTGCCCAGCTGGACGAAGACCCCAAGCTGGACGCCGCGCGTTACGGCCTGGCCCTGGCGCAAATCAAGGGTGGCCAGCTTAACGAAGCGCGCGAAATGCTCAAGCCGCTGCTGGCCAAGGCGCCCAACGACATCACCTACAACCTGGCGCAGATCGACCTGGACATCACCAACAATCGCCTGGCCGACGCGCAGCAGCGGGCCGAGCGGATGCAGGGGCTGTACCCAGGCAACTACCCGCTGAAACAAGTGCGTGCCGATCTGCTGGTGAAGCAGAACAAGCCTGCCGAGGCGGAAAAGGTATTGAACGAGTTGATCAAGAGCCGGCCGGATGACCCGGACGTCTGGTATGACATGGCTGAAGTGCGGGGTTTGTCGGGCAATACCATCGGCTTGCACCGGGCTCGAGCAGAGTTCTTCACCTTGGTAGGGGATTTTGACCAGGCGATCCAGCAGCTGGACTACGCCAAGCGCCGGGCGGGCGGCAACTTCCCGCTGGCGTCGCAGATCGACCAGCGCCAGCGCGAGATCCTGGAGCAGCAGCGTATGGTTCGGGAAATGATGGGGCGCTGAGGGCGTTGAATATTGTGGGAGCGGGCTTGTCCCGCGAAGGGGGGCACGCGGTGCCTGGCACCGGCTTCGCCGGTGTTCGCGGGGCAAGCCCGCTCCCACAAAGACCGAGCGATCTCAGGCGTTACCGGAAAGCTTCAGGCGCGCCGCCTGGGTAAAGTCCAGCATGCGGTTCAGCGGTTTGATCGCCTTGGGCACCAGCGCCGGGTCGACAAAAATCTCGTTGCTGCCATTACGCAGGCAATCCAGCACTCGCTCCAGGGTGTTCATCGCCATCCACGGGCAATGTGCACAGCTGCGGCATGCTGCGCCGTTGCCGGCGGTAGGGGCTTCGACAAACTCTTTGTCCGGGCACAACTGCTGCATCTTGTAGAAGATGCCGCGGTCGGTGGCGACGATGAAGGTCTTGTTCGGCAGGGTCTGCGCCGCCTTGATCAGCTGGCTGGTAGACCCCACCGCGTCGGCCAGCTCGATCACCGCTTCCGGCGACTCGGGGTGTACCAAAATGGCTGCGTCCGGGTACAACGCCTTCATGTCGGCCAACTGGCGCGACTTGAACTCTTCGTGAACGATGCAGGCACCGTCCCACAGCAGCATGTCGGCACCGGTTTGCTTCTGGATGTAACGGCCCAGGTGCTGGTCCGGGCCCCAGATGATGGTTTCGCCGTTGTCCATCAGGCTTTCGACGATTTCCAGTGCGCAGCTTGAAGTCACCACCCAGTCGGCACGGGCTTTCACGGCTGCGGAAGTGTTGGCGTAAACCACCACGGTGCGTTCAGGGTGCTGGTCGCAGAAGGCTGAGAATTCTTCCACCGGGCAGCCCAGGTCGAGCGAGCAGGTGGCCTCCAGGGTGGGCATCAGCACGCGCTTTTCCGGGGTGAGAATTTTCGCGGTCTCGCCCATGAAGCGCACACCGGCCACGATCACCGTTTCGGCCGGGTGATTCTTGCCGAAACGGGCCATTTCCAGCGAGTCGGACACGCAGCCGCCGGTTTCTTCCGCCAGGGCCTGGATGACCGGGTCGCAGTAATAGTGGGCAACCAGCACGGCATTCTGAGCCTTGAGCTCGGCAGCGATGGCCGCACGGTATTCGGCCTCCTGCTCGGCTGTCAGCGGGTTGGGCTGCTTGGCGTCGAGGTGAGCCTGAACCAACAGGCGTTCGGAAATCTGGGTCATGATCGCTGGACCTGCAGGCGCGCGTGCGCGTCAAATCGAGTGTATCACCCGGCCCTGGCAGATCGGCTAAGGGTGCCGGACGGTACGCAGGCCGCCACGGCCCTCTGCGGGCGCGGATTATTATCGGAGGCCGAAGGCTACAGACAATCCAGCGATTACTAAAGTGGTTTTTGTGTTGCCTGTGCTGGCCTTTTCGCGGGCATGCCCGCTCCCACAGGTACTGCGCCGCCCTCAGGGGCAATGAGTAACCTGTGGGAGCGGGCGTGCCCGCGAAAAGGCCGGTACAGGTTCAATCAATCAACCCTGCGGCGACAGTGCAGCCAGGTGCGCTGCAATGAGCATGGCGAACTCTTCCACGGTCATCTTCTTGCCGTTGAAATCAACCATGCCATCGACGTAGTGCAGGCTGCTCACCACATCATTGCCTTCGACAGTGGCCAAGCCACTCTGTAGCGCCATCATGCCGACCATCTCCCCCGCCTGGCTCGATTGCATGGCAATCGCCTGGGCATCGGTCTGGCCATCCAGCAGCGCCTGCAAGGTCGCCAGGTCACCTATCATCGGCTTGGACAGCGACAGCTTGCTCTTCACCTCGGTGATCAGCTGCTTGCTCAACTGGTCCGGCGGCAGGTCGAAACTGGTCGGGGCGGCGAAGTCCATCGACAGGTTGAAACGGCTCTCGCCATTGGCGGTCTTGAACGACAGGTTTTCTATCGCCACCTTGGGCTTGGCGGCCAGCAGTTGCCGGAGGTCACCCTGGAACCGGGCCTTCTCTGCGTCGTCCATCTGGATCTGCGGCACAGGCTGACCGGCTGCAGCGGCCGCCTCGAACTCCGGCAGGTGCGCCTGGTACCACTTCGACAACGCCTGCAATGCCGGTGCGTTGACCGAATTGACACTCACCAGCATGTGCGCCTTGCCCACCGCACGGCCATCCCAGGTAATGTCGCCGACCTTGTACTCCACGCGACCGCCCACGGCATCCGGGCCGTCCAGGGTTTGCAGGACATTCTGCTCCAGGCCGTTGATCAGCAGCACTTGCTGCTTCGGCCCCAGGGTGACCTTGGTTTCGGCCAGCGCCAGATCGACATTGCCCACATAGATGGCGTCGTGCGCGGTGGCCTGAAGGTTGCCGCCCACCGTCAGGCCTTTGAGTTCGAACGTGGCAGGCGGCTGGTCCTCGCGCACAAGTTTCATCACGAAACGGTCGGCCTGGCCGTGGAACTTCGAAGCCTTGCCTTCCTTGTCGCCACTGACTTCCAGCTGCATGCCCGAGAAGTCGAGGCTGTTGCCGTCAGCCTCGTCGAGCTTGACCGGCGCCAGCTGGACCTGGCTGACCACACTGCCGCCGTAACCCAGGCTGGTCTGTGCGCTGACAGGGGCCTGATCGCCTGCGGCGGCGAACCACGCTGCGGTGGCATCGTCCTTTTGCAAAGTGCTGTTGCTGACCGCCATCACTGGCATCAGCTTCAACGCCTTGACCCGTGACCAGGGAAACGGGCCGTGCTCGATCTGGTCGGTTACGCCCACGTCGAAACTCACTACCTCGCCATCACCCACGTTGATATCGCGGGCCTTGAGCCGGTACTGGGCGGTACTGCTGAAGAAATGCTGCTCCAGCGAGACCCGCTCGATGCTCATGCTACCGCCGGTGGTCACCAGGGCCTTTTTGAGTTCGGCGTTGCTACGGGCAACGGCGTTATCCAGTTCGGCAGGCAGCTGCTTGCCGGTGTACCAGGCGCCAGCGGTGGATGCGACGGCAATGGCGATCGCCAGGCCGGAAAAGATGCCAACTGATTTCTTCATGAATAGAACCGATTGTCCGTAAGGGCTTCTTGGGCGACCAAAGGCCACGCAGGAAGCGAAGAGTACCACTGCGACAGAAGACGAGGGCCGGTCCGAATCGAGAAAACCCAATTTTCGGAAGCATCTGACAGCCGCCTGGGGATAGCACCATTCGTTAATTTTTACGAACATTCAAATTGATCAAAACCGCAAAAAACCGCGCAAATACCGAACAAACGCCCTTATAAATCGATAAATATTTCAATTCAGTAACATCTTGTCATGTTTAACTTGACACTAACCTACCCATCGTTTTTTATTTTCACCACTTAGCGCGTTTCCCCCCGCGCCTTCCGCCGCTCCTACAAAAAAGGTGAACAACATGGAGCCCACCCGCTCGCCCTTGCCGCATGCGCAATACACCGTGCCCGCCGTTTACGCCCAGGAGCCATGCCAGCATGCAGCCTGATCACAGCGCTTCCGGCAACGGCCAACTCCGCAAAACCCTGCGCCTCTGGCACGTGATCATCATCGGCCTGGCCTACCTGACCCCGATGACTGTGTTCGATACCTTCGGCATCGTCAGCGGGATCACCGCCGGCCATGTGCCCAGCGCCTACATCCTGGCGCTGGCGGGCATCCTGTTCACCGCCGTGAGCTACGGCACCCTGGTAAAGCGCTTCCCGCAGTCGGGCTCGGCATACACCTACACCCAACGCGCAATCAACCCGCATGTGGGCTTCCTGGTCGGCTGGTCGTCGCTGCTGGATTACCTGCTGCTGCCAATGGTCAACGCGCTGCTGGCCAAGCTGTACCTCTCGGCCATGTTCCCCGAAGTACCGGAGTGGCTATGGGTAGTCGGCTTCGTCAGCCTGATCAGCCTGATCAACATGCGCAGCGTAAACCTGGTGGCGCACTTCAACCTGCTGTTCGTGGGCGTGCAGGTGGCGATCATCGCCGTGTTCATCTACCTGTGCGTGCGCGGCCTGGGCCAGGGTGAAGGGCTGGGTACCACCTGGAGCCTGCTGCCGTTCGCCGACAACCAGACCCACCTCAGCGCGCTGGCCGCCGGCGCGACCATCCTGTGCTTCTCGTTCCTGGGCTTCGACGCGGTCACCTGCCTGTCCGAAGAAACCCGCGACCCGGCCAAGACCATCCCGCGGGCGATCTTCCTCACCGCACTGATCGGTGGCGTGGTGTTCATCACCGTGTCGTATTTCATCCAGGCCTACTTCCCGACCATGGCGCGCTTCCACGACCAGGAAGCGGCCCTACCGGAAATCGCCCTGTACGTCGGCGGCAAGCTGTTCCAGTCGATTTTCATCGCCTGCACCGTGATCAACACCATCGCTTCGGGCCTGGCCTCGCAAACCAGCGTGTCGCGCCTGCTGTACGTGATGGGCCGCGACAACGTGATCCCGGCCAGCCTCTTTGCCCGCCTGCACTCGCGCTACAAGACGCCGGTGCTGAACATTGCCGTGGTGGGGCTGGTTGCGCTGTCGGCGATCTTCTTCGATCTGGTCACTGCCACTTCAATCATCAACTTCGGTGCGCTGGTGGCGTTCAGCTTCGTCAACCTGTCAGTCATCAACCACTGCTACCTGCGCGAAGGCAACCGCCGGGGCCTGGCCAACCAGCTGAAGTACCTGGTGCTGCCAACCATAGGCTTCTGCATCATCGTCTCGCTGTGGCTGGACCTGAACGCGCATTCGCTGATGTTCGGCGGCATCTGGGCCGCGGTCGGGTTGATCTACCTGGGTTGGCTGACCAAAGCCTTCCGCTCGGCACCCCCCAACTACGTCTCCGAATGACCCATGCTGCCAACAACGCCCGCGCCTGACCGCGGGCGTTGTACTTGATCGAAAAGGAAAGTCCTCATGCCGCTGCGTCGCCTCACCATCCAGTGGAAGATCACTCTGCTGGCCGGCCTGTGCCTGCTGGCCATCGTCGCCCTGCTGGTGGCCACCTCACTGACTCAGGCGCGGCGCAGCGCTGCGCTGGTCAACCAGGCCAATACCGCCATGCTCGACAGCAGCGCGCGCCAGCGCCTGCAGGCCCACGCCGAAACCCAGGCCCTGCGTGTGCAGCGCTACTTCATGGACGCCTACCAGTACGGCAATGGCTTTGCCCGCCTGGTGCAGGTGCTCAAGGCCCGAGGCGGCAGCGACCTGCGGGCCGAGCTGACACGCCAGGCCCGCGCCAGCCTGGCCGGCAACCCGGATGTGATCGGCCTGTACCTGGTGTTCCAGCCCAACGCGCTGGACCAGCAGGACAGCCAGTACCTCGGCCAGGACGCCATGGGCAGCAATGAACGGGGGCGTTTCTCGATGTACTGGTCGCAGCCTCGCCCCGGCACCCTGGAACTTGAAGCCATGCCGGAAGCGATGCTCGGCGATGCCAGCATCGGCAGCAACGGTGCGGCCAAGAACCGCTGGCTGACCTGCCCGCAGGACACCGCCCGTGCCTGCATGCTCGAACCGTACCTCGACGAGGTCAATGGCCGCCAGGTGCTGATGACCAGCATTGCCCTGCCACTGCTGGAGCAGGGCAAGGTGGTCGGCGTGGTCGGCCTGGACATCGGTCTGGCCAACCTGCAGCAGCTGAGCCTGGACGGCCGCCGCGAGCTGTTTGATGGCCAGGGCCATGTGAGCATCGCCAGCGCAGCCGGCCTGCTGGCAGGCAACAGCCGTGATGCCAGCGCGCTCGGCATGCCCATGGACAATGCGGTGGCCGATGGCCTGCTGCGCGTGGCCCACCCCTTCGCCCCGATCCCTGACGCAGCCCCTTGGCAGGTGTTGCTGGAACTGCCGGAAAGCGTGCTGCAGGCACCCGCCGTGGCCCTCAACCAGCGCCTGGACGCCCATAACCAGAATGCCAACCTCACCAGCCTGCTGATCGGCCTTGGCGCCGCCATCGCAGGTTTGCTGCTGGTGTGGTTGACCGCACGCGGCGTTACCCGGCCAATCCTGGCCGTGGCCGCACGCCTGGAAGACATCGCCAGCGGCGAAGGCGACCTCACCCGCCGCCTGGACTACGCCCGCCAGGACGAACTGGGCCAGCTCACCCACTGGTTCAACCGCTTCCTCGACAAGCTGCAACCCGTCATCGCCCAGGTCAAAGGCTCGCTGCAGGAGGCCCGCGGCACCGCCGACCAGTCGGCCGCCATCGCCAGCCAGACCAGCAACGGCATGCAGCAACAGCACCGCGAAATCGAGCAGGTGGCCACGGCAGCCAACGAGATGAGCGCCACGGCCCTGGATGTCGCCCACAATGCCTCGCAGGCGGCCCAGGCCGCACGTGCCGCCGACCAGGCCAGCCGCGAAGGCCTGCAACTGATCGACAGCACCCGCCAGGTTATCGATCGCCTGGCCGCCGACATGAACACTGCCATGGACGAAGCACGCGCACTGGAAGGCCGTAGCGGCCAGATCGGTTCGGTGCTGGAGGTGATCCGCGCCATTGCCGAGCAGACCAACCTGCTGGCACTCAATGCCGCCATCGAAGCCGCCCGCGCGGGCGAAGCCGGGCGTGGTTTTGCCGTGGTCGCCGATGAGGTGCGCGGCCTGGCCCAGCGCACACAGGTGTCGGTGGAGGAAATTCGCCAGGTCATCGAAGGCCTGCAGCAAGGGACCCAGGATGTAGTGGGCGCCATGCACGAAGGCCAGCGCCAGGCCCAGGCCAGCGCTGCACGCATGGAACAGGCACTGCCTGCACTGCAGCGCATTGGCGAGGCGGTGACCGTGATCAGCGACATGAACCTGCAGATTGCCTCCGCAGCCGAAGAGCAGAGCGCGGTGGCCGAGGAAGTGAACCGCAACGTGGCCGGTATCCGGGATGTGACAGAATCACTGGCTGGCCAGGCCGACGAATCGGCGCGCATCAGCCAAGCCCTGAACCGGCTGGCCAACCAGCAACAGGCGCTGATGGAGCAATTTCGCGTCTAACCTGCAAGGGCTTCTTCGCGGGCACGCCCGCTCCCACAGGTGCGCCGTCGCCTTCCAGGCCGACGCAGACCCTGTGGGAGCGGGCGTGCCCGCGAAGAAGCCCTTACAGACACCACAGCATTATCGTTTTTACTGAGCACACGTCATGCAAACCGCAACCAGATCCACCTTCTTCGACATCACCAGCGAACAGGGCCTGTTACGCACCTCGATTGCCGTGACCCTGTTCATCGCCACCATCGGCATCGCCTTCGGCCTGGCTTCCGGCTCGTTCTCCATTGTCTTCGACGGCGTGTACTCGCTGGTCGACGCCAGCATGAGCGGCCTGTCGCTCGTCGTAGTCAAACTGATTACCTCGCACACCACCAGCGTGCAAATGTCGCGCAAGCTGCGCGAGCGCTTCACCATGGGCTTCTGGCACCTGGAGCCGATGGTGCTGGCACTCAACGGCATCCTGCTAAGCGGCGTGGCCATCTACGCGCTGATCAACGCCGTCAGCAGCCTGCTGGAAGGCGGCCGCCACCTGGAGTTCGGCATTGCCATGGTTTATGCGGTACTGACCGTGATCACCTGCGTGACCATCGCCGTCGTCGAAGCCCGCGCCAACCGCAAGCTGAAGTCAGACTTCGTGCGCATGGACGTCAAGGGCTGGGTGATGTCGGCCAGTATCACTGCCGCGCTGTTGATCGCCTTCTGCTTTGGTTACGCGGTGCAGGGCACGTCGCTGGAGTGGGTGTCGCCGTACATCGACCCGGCGGTGCTGGCGCTGGTGTGCCTGGTGATCATTCCGCTGCCGCTGTCGGTGGTGCGCCAGGCGCTGTCGGAAATCTTCCTGGTTACCCCCGGTGACCTCAAGCTGCACGTAGATGAAGTAGCCAAGGCCTTTGTCGCCCGCCACGGGCTGCAATCGTACCGCGCCTATGTCGCCAAGGTCGGGCGCTCACGGGAGATCGAGCTGTATTTCATCGTGCCAAAGACCATGGCTGCGAAGACCATCGATGAATGGGACACGTGGCGTAACGAGATTGGTGATGCAGTAGGCGGCGAAGGGCCGGACCGCTGGCTGACGGTGGTGTTCACCGGCGACCCGGAGTGGGCTGAGTAAGCTGGGGGCGCACAGCGGCCCCAAGGATCCCGAAAACGAAAAAGCCCGCGACCATTTCTGGTAGCGGGCTTTGACGTACTGCGTATGGTGGGTCGTGTAGGATTCGAACCTACGACCAATTGGTTAAAAGCCAACTGCTCTACCAACTGAGCTAACGACCCGATTGATGGCGCGTATAATACTGATTTCTAACGAGAAATCAATACCCCATCAAGGTTTTTTCAAGCATACCGGGTCGGGTCTGCTACACCGGCCGCCTTGAAGCCGTCGGCGCGCAGGCGGCAGCTGTCACATTTGCCGCAGGCGCGGCCATCATCGTCGGCTTGGTAGCAGGAAACGGTCAGGCTGTAATCCACGCCGCGGGCCATACCAGCCTGCACGATCTGCGCCTTGCTCATGTTCTGCAGCGGCGCCTGGATACGGAAGCCCTGCCCTTCTACACCCGCCTTGGTCGCCAGGTTGGCC
The DNA here is from genome assembly GCF_000498395.2 of Pseudomonas putida S13.1.2. Lineage (NCBI taxonomy): Bacteria > Pseudomonadati > Pseudomonadota > Gammaproteobacteria > Pseudomonadales > Pseudomonadaceae > Pseudomonas > Pseudomonas putida. The sequence continues at coordinate 6,462,451 of NZ_CP010979.1, read as the reverse complement.
ATGCGCTCGAAGGCTTCGACAAACTCGGGGCGGCAATCAGGGTAACCGGAGTAATCCACGGCATTGACGCCAATGAAGATATCACGCGCTTGAAGCACTTCTGCCCAACCCAGGGCCAGTGACAGGAACACGGTATTGCGCGCTGGCACGTAGGTGACCGGGATGCCTTCGCTCGGGGCTTCCGGCACGTCGATGCTGGTATCGGTCAAGGCCGAACCACCGATACCGTCGAGGTTCAGGCCGATCACCTTGTGCTCGACGACACCCAGGTCGCGGGCTACTCGGGCAGCAGCATTCAGCTCGGCACGGTGGCGCTGGCCATAGTCGAAGCTCATGGTGTAGCAGCTGTAGCCTTCGGCCTTGGCCATGGCGACCACAGTGGCCGAGTCCAGGCCGCCGGACAACAAGATTACTGCGCGTTTGTCTGTCATGTGTGCTTGCTCCTAATCAACGCCCGGGTTCGTCGTTCCACAGCAGCTTGTGCAGCTGCATCTGGAAGCGTACGGGCAGGTTGTCAGCGACGATCCAGTCCGCCAGATCGCTGGCGTTTACCTGGTGGTGGCTGGGTGAGAACAGCACCTCCCCGGCACGCTCAGCCAGGTTGTACTGGATCAGCTTGGAAACCGCCCAGTCATAGTCCTCACGGGAACAGATGACAAACTTGACCTGGTCGTTGCGGGTCAGCTGCTCGATGTTCTCGTAGCGGTTACGATGCGATTCTTCGGAGCCCGGGGTCTTCAGGTCGACCACGCGGCTGACGCGGGTGTCGGTGCCGGCGATATCCAACGCGCCGCTGGTCTCCAGCGATACCTCGTAACCGGCGTCACACAGGCGCTGCAGCAGCGGCAGTGCGTTGGGCTGCGCCAATGGCTCGCCACCTGTGACACAGACGTAGCGCGGTTTGAAGCCGGCAACCTGCTCAAGGATCGAATCGAGGGTACGAATAGTGCCGCCAGTAAAGGCATAGGCACTGTCGCAGTACTGGCAGCGCAGGGGGCAACCGGTGAGGCGCACGAATACGGTGGGCAGCCCAGCCGTTCGCGTTTCACCCTGCAAAGAGTAAAAGACTTCTGTGATGCGTAATGTGTCTTGCATGCTCGCCACGGGCGTGACAGCTAAACAGGCTGTCCGCCTCCGTCAGGCACTGTCGCGGACTCGACATGGCGTTATCCGCAGCAGCGTGTTTACGAAAAAAGGGCAGTGATTCTAACGAAAAAACCCGCGACTGGCGCGGGTTTATTTCGAGCGGTACCGCTACAAGGCTTAGAGCTTCTGCAAGTCACGCTGGGCCAGTTGCGCGGCAGAAGTGCCGGGGTACTGGGTGATGACTTGCTGGAGGATGCCCTTGACCTTGTCGGTGTGGCCCATGCGGCGCTCGACGTCGGCCAGTTTGTAGAGCGAATCCGGCACCTTGCTGTGCTTGGGATACTTCTGGCTCACCTGGGCGAAGGCCTGGCTGGCACCCGGCAGGTCGCCTTTGGCCAGGTTAACCTCGCCCAGCCAATACTGGGCGTTGCCGGCGTACTGGCTGTTGGGGTACTTGCGCAGGAAGGCATTGAAGGCCTGGCTGGCCTTGTCAAAGTCCTTCTGTTTGATCAGGTCGAAAGCAGCATCGTAGTAGAGCTTTTCTTTCGCTGGATCACCGGGTTCGCTACTGGCGGCCGGTTGTTGCGCAGCAGCGCCAGCTGCTGCACCGGGGGCGGCATTTGAAGCACCACCACCGGAGGAATTGTCAGGGGTCGCGGCAGGTGCGGCGCCACTGTTGATGCGACGGTCCAGGTCCTGGTATCGCTCCAGGTTTTCCTGCTTCATGCGCGACACATCGTTCTGCAGCTCTTCGATGATGCCTTGCTGGCGGGAAAGCTGGTCCTGCATCTGTTGCAGCTGCATGAACAGCTGGCCCTGTGCAGAGGCAGGGGCCGAAGCCCCTGACCCGGCATAGGCGCCGCTCGTGCCATAACCCACAGGCGGGTAGCCGCCTGCGTTGTCATCTACTACAGGGACCTCAGCCCAGGCCGCGAGCGGCAGGCTGAGTGCGAGGACGGTTACTACACGGCGGCACATACGCATAAGAACTTACTTACGCAGTTCTACGCGACGGTTCTGAGCCCAGGATTGCTCGTCGTTGCCAGTGGCAACAGGACGCTCTTCACCGTAGGAGACCAGTTCCAGCTGAGCAGGGGAAACGCCCTGCAGAACCAGGTAGCGCTGAACGGCTTTGGCACGACGCTCACCCAGAGCCATGTTGTACTCGCGGGTGCCGCGCTCGTCGGTGTTGCCTTCCAGGACAACGCGGTTGCCGTTGGACTTCAGGTCCTTGGCGTGAACGTCCAGAGCGCGCATGGCTTCTGGCTTCAGGTCCGAGCTGTCGTATTCGAAGTAGAAGGTGGTGATTGCGCGCAGGGCGGCTTCTTCGCTCAGGGAGCCGTCAACAGCGCCAGTGTTGGCACCGTAGCCAGCGTTCGGATCTACAGCAGCGCCTTCGCCTGCGTTGTCACCGCCTTTCGAGGAGCAACCTACAGCTACGGCCATGGCCAGAGCCAGCGCAGCGAATTTACCAAACTTCAGCATTTCCATCGTGAAACTCCTAATGAAACCCCAGTGTGTTAAGCAAAACGTATTACGCCGCAATCAGTTCAGGTAAGGGGACCAGGACGGTTCTCTGACTTCGCCTTGAGCGGTAGGAAGTGGGAGCCTCACGCGGCCATTAAGCGACACGAGCATCAAGACTCCCCGGCCCTGCTGGCGGGTGGCGTAGATTAGCATGGTGCCGTTTGGCGCAACAGTGGGAGACTCATCAAGACTTGTTTCCGAGAGAATCTTTACACTTCCGCGTTGCAAGTCCTGTGCCGCCACTTTGAAGTTGGTAAAGCCCTGTTGGCGATGAATCATTACCAGGGTCTTTTCGTCAGCCGACAGTTTCGGGTTGGCGTTGTAGTTGCCCACGAAGGTTACGCGCTCGGCACCGCCACCGCTGACCGACTGTTTGTAGATCTGCGGCTTGCCGCCACGGTCGGACGTGAAGTAAAGGGTATTGCCATCTTTACCCCAGAACGGCTCGGTGTTGATACCGGGGCCTGCGGTCACTCGGCTGATCTGGCGCGACGCCACGTTCATCACATAGATGTCCGGGTTGCCGTCCTTGGACAGCACGAACGCCAGGCGCGAACCATCGGGCGACCAGGCTGGCGCGCCGTTCAGGCCTTCGAAGTTGGTCACCTGCTCGCGGCGGCCGGTATCGATGTTCTGAACGAAGATGCGCGGGCGCTTCTGCTCGAACGACACGTAGGCGATACGCTTGCCATCGGGCGCAAAGCGTGGCGACAGGATCGGCTCACGCGATTGCAGCAAGGTGACCGCACGTGCACCGTCATAGTCCGAACGCTGCAGGGTGTAGCGGGTGTTGTTGGTGGAGAAGCGCTCGGCCGTCACGTACAGCATACGGGTAGAGAACGCACCCTTGATGCCGGTGAGCTTCTCGAACGACTGGTCGGCAATGTAATGCGCCATGTCGCGCAACTGGTCGGTGCTGCCTGCGACGCTACCGGTCAGCACTTGCTGCTCGGTGGCGACGTTGAACAGGGCGTACTGCACCTGCAGGCGACCGCCCGATGGCACGATGCTGCCGACCATCACGTACTGGGCACCCAGCGCTTTCCAGTCACGGAAGATCACTTCGCTGGCCTGCGACGGCTGGCTGATCATGTTCTGCCGCGGAATTGGCGAGTAGTAGCCAGAGTTGCGCAGGTCGTTGCCGATGATATCGGCAATGTCTTCGGGCAGCACGCTGCCGCCTTGCAGACCGAACGGCACTACCGCAATGGGAGTTGCCCGGTCGCTGCCGCTGGTGACCAGGATGTTTTTTTCCTCTGCCACCGCCATGCCTGCCACGCAGCAGAGCATGACCAGCAGTCCTCTCAGACGTTTAATCACAACGCTAGATCCTCAGGTGTAAATGTCATCTTGAACGAACGATATTGGTTGAAATCGCTCGGCTTCATACCCTGCATCTCGGTCAAACGACCAATGTTTTTCACCGCAGCCACCGCCGAACTGTCATACGGGCCGTCACCACTGGAACGGGCCACGCTGACACTGGTGATGGTACCGTCCGGCAACATGTTGATCTGCAGGACCACCGTCATGCCCTTGCGCGCGGAAGGCGGACGTGCCCAGCCCTCGGCCGCGCGCATGCGGATCAGGTCGTCGAAGTCGCCGGCCACCTGGTCACCCTGCTCGTCGGCCAGCGCCTGCTGCCGCTCGGTGGTGTCGGACAACAGCTCGGCCAGGGCCTGGGCTTTCTTGTCTTCCGCCGCCTTGCGGGCCGCTTCCTGTGCCTTTTTCTTCTGGGCGTCTGCAGCGGCCTTTTTCTTGGCCTCTTCAGCTGCCTTCTTCTTCGCGTCCTCGGCCGCCGCTTTCTTCTTGGCGTCCTCGGCTGCTTTCTTCTTGGCCTCTTCGGCTGCCTTTTTCTTGGCGTCCTCGGCGGCTTGTTTCTTCGCCTCTTCAGCGGCCTCTTTCTTGGCCTCTTCTTCGGCTTTTTTCTTGGCTTCGTCCTCGGCCTTCTTCTTGGCGATGTCGGCCTGCTGCTTCTCGGCGGCCTTCTTCGCCTCATCGGCCTTCTTGGCTTCCGCGGCTTTCTTGGCCTCGCTAGCCTTGGCGGCTTCGGCAGCCTTGGCAGCGTCCTCGGCTTTTTTCGCCTCGGCGGCTTCGCGAGCCTCCTCGGCCTTTTGAGCGGCGTCGGCCTTCTTTTGTTCCGCGGCCTTCACGGCCTCCTGCTCGACCTTCTTCTGCTCCAGCTGCTCGACCTCGGTCTGGCGCGAAGCGGTTTTCTTCGCTTCCCCGGCAATCTTCTGATTGGTCTGGGTGGTCGCCTGGCTCTTGGACTTGAGCTGGTACAGGGTAGCCTGAACGATCGGCTTGGAAGGCGGCAGTTCAGGCGTCATGGCAAAACTGACGAACAGCAGGGCGAACACCAGCACATGCAGGCCGATGGCCCAGACACTGGGCCAGAAGTAGCTTTCCGAGGCGGATGGCTCTCGCTGTTGCATCAGGGCGCCTCGGTAATCAGGCCAACGTTACCGACACCGGCCTTCTGCAACCCGCCCATGGCACCCATGACCGCGCCATAGTCGACAGCCTTGTCGCCACGAATGAACACCTGGGTCTGCTTGCCCTGGTCACGGCCGGCAGCAATGATCTTGGTCACTGCATTGGTCATGTCAGGCAAGGTCATGGCCTTGTCCATCTGCTTGTCGGTATCGACTTCGCTGCCAAGGTTCCAGTAATAGGTTTTATCGGCCTTGATGGAGATGGTGAGGATCTGGACGTTGTTGTCCTGCGGCAAGGCTTCACTGGAAACCTTGGGCAGGTCGACCTTCACGCCCTGGTTGAGCATGGGCGCCGTCACCATGAAGATGACCAGCAGCACCAGCATCACATCGATGTAGGGCACCACGTTCATCTCGGCGACGGGCTTGCGTTTGTGGCGAACTCGGGCCATGGGCTTCTACCTGATTACTCTTCGCTGGTGTGCACTTTGCGGTGCAGGATCGCCTGGAACTCGTCGGCGAAGGTGTAGTAACGACCGATCAGCACTTCGCTGCGCGCGGCGAAACGGTTGTAGGCGATTACCGCCGGGATTGCTGCGAACAGGCCGATGGCGGTGGCGATCAGCGCTTCGGCGATACCCGGGGCGACGGTCGCCAGGGTGGCCTGCTGGGCGCTGGCCAGGCCGCGGAAGGAGTTCATGATGCCCCACACGGTACCGAACAGGCCGATGTACGGGCTGGTGGAACCGACGGTGGCCAGGAACGGCAGGCTCTGCTCGAGTTTTTCTTCCTCGCGCGAAATGGCTACACGCATGGCACGGCCAACGCCCTCCATGACGGCGTCCGGGTCAACGCCCGGCTGCTGACGCAGGCGCGAGAACTCTTTGAAGCCGGCACGGAACACCTGCTCGACGCCGGAATCCGGGTCTGGGTTGCTGCCTGCCTGGCGGTACAGCTTGGACAGGTCGATGCCCGACCAGAAGCGCTCCTCGAAGGCATCCAGCGCACGACGACCGGCGCGCAGCATGGTGCTGCGCTGGAAGATCATGATCCATGAGGTGACCGAGGCGGCCACCAGGATCAGCATTACCAGCTGTACCACCACGCTGGCATTGCTGACCAGACTCCACATGGAGGTATGGTCGACGACGTTAGCTTCCACGCTTATTCTCCTGCATTCGATTGATTACCCGAGCCGTCCGCCGCAAAGGCGTCGCGCAGCTGGGGGGGTATGGCTCGGGGTTTGAAAGTGTCGGCGCGCACGGCGGCCACCAGGAACTGCCCTTCGCAAAGCAGCGTTTCATCCTTTTCCCGCCAGACCTGCTGTACAAAACGCAGGCTGGCGCGATTGAGTTCAAGTACTTGCGCGGTCACCCGCAACTCGTCATCCAGCCGCGCCGGCGCGTGATAGCGCGCTTCGCTGGAATGGACCACGAACAGCAGGTTGTCTTCGGCCAGCTGCGACTGGGAAAAACCCAGGTGCCGCAGGCGTTCGGTACGCGCGCGCTCCATGAATTTCAGGTAGTTGACGTAATACACCACGCCGCCCGCATCGGTATCTTCGTAATAGACGCGACAACGGTGTGCGAACGGTTCGAGCTGATTTTGCGCGCGCATACTCTAGTGCTTACTCCTCAGCTTGCCAATCCGCTGTGGCAACTGTTTTTTCTTCATTAATGTCTTATTGCCAGCGCACCTTGGGCATGCCAGCGGTAGGACCACGAAAAGTCGCTTTTGATCTGTCATTCATCGCCTGGCTCGGAAAAATCAGCGCCCTCCCCCAAACGCCCGGGAATATTCAGGCCAAAGTGCAGATAGGCATGCCGAGTGACCACGCGGCCACGCGGCGTGCGCATGATGTAGCCCTGCTGGATCAGGTACGGCTCCAGCACATCCTCGATGGTATGGCGCTCTTCGCTGATGGCCGCAGCCAGGTTGTCCACACCCACCGGGCCGCCATCGAACTTCTCGATCATGGTCAGCAGCAGGCGGCGGTCGGAATGGTCGAAACCACGCTCGTCGACGTCCAGCAGGTTCAACGCCATGTCGGCCACGGCCTTGGTAATCTGGCCCTTGCCGCGCACCTCGGCGTAGTCACGCACACGGCGCAGCAGGCGGTTGGCGATACGTGGCGTGCCACGGGCACGTCGTGCAATCTCGTAGGCGCCCTGGTCTTCGATGACCAGGCCAAGGATGTTGGCCGAACGGCTGACGATGGTGGCCAGGTCCTTGTCGCTGTAGAACTCCAGGCGCTGGACGATACCGAAGCGGTCCCGCAACGGGTTGGTGAGCATGCCAGCGCGGGTGGTAGCCCCTACCAGGGTGAACGGTGGCAGGTCGAGCTTGATCGAGCGGGCCGCCGGGCCTTCGCCGATCATGATGTCGAGCTGGAAGTCCTCCATGGCCGGGTACAGCACCTCTTCGACGACCGGTGACAGGCGGTGGATCTCGTCGATGAACAGCACGTCGTGCGGTTCGAGGTTGGTCAGCATGGCTGCCAGGTCGCCGGGGCGCTCGAGGATCGGCCCCGAGGTGCTTTTTACCGACACGCCCATTTCATGGGCAATGATGTTGGCCAGGGTAGTCTTGCCCAGCCCGGGCGGGCCGAAGATCAGGGTGTGGTCCAGCGACTCGCTGCGGCCACGGGCGGCCTGGATGAACAGCGCCATCTGTTCGCGCACCACCGGCTGGCCGATGTAATCGTCCAGGCTCAGCGGGCGAATCGCTCGGTCCTGGACTTCTTCACGGTCGCGGCCACTGGCGGCGATCAGGCGGTCGGCTTCGATCACTTGGTAATCATCCCTTTCAGGCTGCGGCGGATCAGTTCTTCACTGCTCAGGCCGGCCTTGTCCTTGATCGCGGCGATCGCCTTGCTCGCTTCCTGCGGCTTGTAGCCCAGCGAGACCAGGGCGCTGACGGCATCAGCCTCGGCGCTGGATTCGCTGGCGACCGGCAACGGGCCATCGGACACCAGGGTAAACATGGCCGGGGAGGTTTCCCAGGCCTTGAAACGGTCCTTGAGCTCGACCAGCAGGCGTTCGGCGGTTTTTTTGCCGACACCGGGCACGCGCACCAGGGCCGACGTATCCTGGGCCTGCACGCAACGCACCAGCTCGTCGACTTCCAGGCCGGACATCAGTGCCAGTGCCAGCTTCGGCCCCACGCCGTTGAGCCGGATGAGCTCGCGGAACAGCTCGCGCTCGCGCTTTTCGGCAAACCCATAGAGCAAATGGGCGTCTTCACGCACCACCAGATGGGTGTGCACGGTGACGGGTTCGCCCAGCTTGGGCAGACGGTACAGCGTAGTCATGGGAACTTCCAGTTCGTAACCCACGCCGTTGACGTCGATAATCAGGTGCGGCGGCTGTTTCTCCGCCAGGGTGCCGCGCAAACGTCCAATCACGTTCCGATCCTTCCTCTCGGGGAGCCGGTCAAAGACCGCTCAACCCTATCAGCAAATGCAACGGGTGAACGCATCACCCGCACAAAATGTGTATCAGCGCATGAAGCGCCTACAGACGCAAGCGCCCGCCGCGTCGCCGCGCCGTGGCCAGGCCATGCGGCACCAGGCTGGAGCGGGTGTGGGCGTGGCACAGGGCGATGGCCAGGGCGTCGGAGGCGTCGATCTGCGGCTTTTGCGTCAATTTCAACAGGTGCATGACCATCATCATCACCTGCTCCTTGTTGGCCCCACCGGTGCCGGCTACCGCTTGTTTGACCTGTGTGGCGCTGTATTCAGCGATTTCCAGGCCGGCTTCGGCGGCAGCGACAATAGCCGCGCCGCGGGCCTGGCCGAGCTTCAGCGCCGAGTCGGCGTTGCGTGCCATGAACACGCGCTCGATGCCCATGGTCACCGGTTCGTGCTGGGCGATGATTTCACTGACACCACGAAAAACGATCTGCAGCCGCTCGTGCAGCTCGCCGCTGCCGGTGCGGATGCAGCCCGACGCCACGTACTCGCAACCACGGGCGGTCTGGCGTACTACGCCGTAGCCGGTGATGCGCGAACCGGGGTCGATACCAAGAATCAGAGTCATAGTGCCTGTCGTAAAAATGATGCGTCTTTGCAAACTGTACCGGCCCTTTCGCGGGTAAACCCGCTCCCACAGGTACTGCACCGCATTCGAACGCGGTGCAGTACCTGTGGGAGCGGGTTTACCCGCGAAAGGGCCGGTACAGGCACTGAAAAACTCAAAGAGCCGGCGTGGATCGCCAGGTCACCTTAGCCGAGGTTTTCCATGATCTCGTCGGAAATCTGGGCATTGGAGTAGACGTTCTGCACGTCATCCAGGTCTTCGAGCATGTCGATCAGCTTGAGCACCTTTTCAGCACCGTCCTGGTCGAGCTCGGCACTGGTGGTCGGCTGCATGACGATTTCTGCGTCATCGGCCTTGAAACCAGCCTCTTCCAGGGCGTTACGCACGGCATAGAAGCTGTTGAACGAGGTGAACACGTCGAACGAGCCGTCATCGTTGGCCACCACGTCGTCGGCGTCGGCTTCCATCGCCGCTTCCATCAGCGCGTCTTCATCCACGCCCGGGGCAAAACTGATCTGGCCCTTGCGCTCGAACAGGTAGGCCACCGAGCCGTCGGTACCCAGGTTGCCGCCACACTTGGTGAAGGCATGACGCACGGCAGCGGCGGTACGGTTGCGGTTGTCGGTCATGGCCTCGACCATGATCGCCACGCCACCCGGGCCATAACCCTCGTAGCTGAGCTCTTCGACGTTGTCACTTTCATTGGTGCCAGCACCACGGGCCACGGCTCGGTCGATGATATCGCGGCTCATGTTGGCGCTCAGGGCCTTGTCCAGCGCCAGGCGCAGGCGCGGGTTGGATGCCGGGTCAGGGCCGCCCTGCTTGGCAGCGACCGTGAGCTCGCGGATCCACTTGGTGAAGACCTTGCCTCTCTTGGCATCCTGGCGCTCTTTGCGGTGCTTGATGTTCGCCCACTTGGAATGACCAGCCATAACGACTCCGAATCCTTTGAATCACAAACAGCCCCGCCCCTGTACGGGGCGGGACGGGAAAATACCTGCGCCGAAACGCAAAGGCGCATCCATGTGGATGCGCCCGGGGACCGCTTACTCGACCTTGGTCTGTTCGCGCAGTCGGATGTGCAGCTCGCGCAGGGCCTTGGCGTCGACCAGGCCAGGAGCCTGGGTCATGACGCACGCGGCGCTCTGGGTTTTCGGGAAGGCGATCACTTCACGGATCGACTGGGCGCCGGTCATCAGCATGACCAGGCGGTCCAGACCAAAGGCCAGGCCACCGTGAGGCGGTGCACCGAACTTCAGTGCGTCGAGCAGGAAGCCGAACTTCTCTTCCTGTTCCTCTGCCTCGATACCCAGCAGGCGGAATACCGCCTGTTGCATCTCTTTGCGGTGGATACGGATCGAACCGCCACCCAGTTCGGTGCCGTTCAGCACCATGTCGTAGGCACGGGACAGGGCTGTGGCCGGGTTGGCCTCAAGCTCTTCCGGGCTGCACTTGGGCGCAGTGAACGGGTGGTGCAGCGCAGTGAAGCTGCCGTCTTCGTTCTCTTCGAACATCGGGAAGTCGACGACCCACATCGGCGCCCACTCACAGGTCAGCAGCTCGAAGTCGTGGCCCAGGCGGATACGCAGCGCGCCCAAGGCTTCGCTGACCACCTTGAACTTGTCGGCACCGAAGAACACGATGTCGCCGTCTACAGCGCCAACGCGGTCGAGGATGTTGTTGAGGTTGGCCTCAGGGATGTTCTTGACGATCGGCGACTGCAGGCCTTCAACGCCTTTAGCACGCTCGTTGACCTTGATGTAGGCCAGGCCCTTGGCACCGTAGATGCCGACGAACTTGGTGTACTCGTCGATCTTGCTGCGCGGCATGCTGGCACCGCCTGGCAGACGCAGGGCAGTAACGCGGCACTTCGGGTCGTTGGCCGGGCCGGCGAACACCTTGAAGTCGACATCCTTCAGCTGGTCGGCAACGTCGACCAGTTCCAGCGGGTTACGCAGGTCTGGCTTGTCGGAACCGTAGCGACGCATGGCTTCTTCGAAGGTCATGTGCGGGAATTCGCCGAATTCCAGGTCCAGCACTTCCTTGAACAGCTTGCGGATCATGCTCTCGGTCAGGCCCATGATCTCGCTTTCATCGAGGAAGCTGGTCTCGATGTCGATCTGGGTGAATTCCGGTTGGCGGTCGGCACGCAGGTCTTCGTCACGGAAGCACTTGGCGATCTGGTAGTAGCGGTCGAAGCCGGCGACCATCAGCAGCTGCTTGAACAGCTGCGGCGACTGCGGCAGGGCGAAGAAGCTACCAGCGTGGGTACGGCTTGGCACCAGGTAGTCACGCGCGCCTTCCGGGGTGGCACGGGTCAGGATCGGCGTTTCGACGTCGAGGAAGCCGTTTTCATCGAGGAAGCGACGGATGCTGCTGGTGATGCGCGAACGCAGACGCAGCTTGTCGGCCATTTCCGGGCGACGCAGGTCGATGAAGCGGTAGCGCAGGCGGGTTTCCTCGCCGACGTCGGAGAATTCGTTCAGCGGGAACGGTGGGGTTTCCGCTTCGTTGAGCACGGTCAACTGGTAGCCGAGGATCTCAATGGCGCCGGAGGCCATGTTGGCATTCACCGCACCGTCAGGGCGCTTGCGGACCTTGCCGGTGACCTGCACGACGTATTCGCTGCGCACGCGGTCGGCGGCGGCGAAGGTTTCGGCGCGATCCGGGTCGAACACGACCTGGGCCATGCCTTCGCGGTCACGGATGTCGAGGAAGATCACCCCGCCGTGGTCGCGGCGACGATGGACCCAGCCGCAAAGGGTGACTTCCTGGCCGTCCAGGCTCTCGTTCAGTTGGCCGCAATAATGGCTGCGCATCATGATGGTGGTTTCGCTTCTCGTGATTCGTGTATTCGGTGGAGGCCTTGGCCGCCCGGAGGGCTAATACTGCAAGACCCGGTCACAGCATTCAACTCAGTCGGCCTTGTCGCCGCCTGCCAGATTCTTTTTCGCCCCGGTCTTGAAGTCGGTCTCGTACCAACCATTACCGCTCAGGCGGAAGCCTGGCACCGACAGCAGCTTCTTGAGCGCCGGCGCCTGACAGGCCGGGCAATCGGTCAGCGGCGCGGCGCTGATCTTCTGCAGCACTTCCATGCGGTGCTCGCAGGACGCACATTGATAGTCATAAAGGGGCATGGGTGTCTCTCGTCAACCACAACGCTGGCTGCCGGGGCAGCAAAAAGCGGGATTATATATGGTTAGCAAGCACTGCGCAGCCCGCCAGACGATCAGCGCACACTTGGCGGGTCCTGCAGCCAAGCGACGCAAATTACCCGAATCAGCCCGCTGAAGTTGCGCACCCCACCCTGGCGCAGGTGCACTTCGCGGTCCACATAGGACAACACCGCACTGACCGAACAGCGATTGGCGGCGGCGATGCGTTCAAGGATACCCCAGTACACGGCCTCCAGACGCAGGCAGGTAGAAAAACCGTTCAGCCGCACGGAACGTGATACCGGCTGTGTCTGCAACATGTCGAAATCCGCCTTGAACGGATCAATGCACTGTTTTCCTGGCCAACTCCCCAGGCCAGCCACACGCTTGCTCGCTTGCATCATGCGCCCTACTTCCTCGTCACCGGTAACAGGTGACCAATGAAGCGCCGGGCAGCAGGTTTAAAGCAGCGGCAAAACCTTCCCGCACAAACACTCGAGTCCGGAGCGCGAGGAAAACACTGTGGGAGCGGGCTTGCCCCGCGAACACCGGCAAAGCCGGTGCCATACACCGCGTGGCCTCATTCGCGGACAAGCCCGCTCCCACAGGTTTTTGTCACAACTCTGGGGTATTTATTTCCCGTCAAGCAACACGCGCAGCATCCACGCGGTTTTTTCGTGAACCTGCATACGCTGGGTCAGCAAGTCGGCAGTCGGCTCGTCACTGACCTTGTCCACTACCGGGAAAATGCTGCGCGCAGTACGCACCACGGCCTCCTGCCCCTGGACCAGCTGGCGGATCATCTCGTCCGCCGGGGGTACGCCTTCCTCCTCCTTGATCGAGGAGTGCCGCGCATAGAATGCATACGATCCCGGCGCCGGGAACCCCAGGGCACGGATGCGCTCGGCAATCGAATCGACTGCCAGCGCCAGTTCGTTGTACTGCTCCTCGAACATCAGGTGCAGGGTGCGGAACGACGGACCGGTGACGTTCCAGTGAAAGTTATGGGTTTTCAGATACAGCACGTAGGTATCCGACAACAGGCGGGACAGCCCATCGACGATGGACTTGCGATCTTCTTCACTGATACCGATATCGATTGCCATTGAAGTTCCCCTTTCCATAAGGCTTGAGACTCAAGCGGATGCCGACCACTGTAGCAACACTTGACCCTCACCGCCTGTGACATGGCGCAACACATCGCCCACCGCGGCCTGCAATTTGAGTAGCCTTCGGCTTTGCTGTTAAATAGGCACCGTGCCACCCGTGCGGACTGTCATTGCCGGGTGCATAGGCTGGCTTGTCACGTGTTCGCGCTTTACACCTCATGCGCACCGTGCTGCCAGCTCTTCCTGTGATCGGCCTTATCAACTGTGAGCCAACCCCATGTTCAAGATCGTCCATCTGGTGACGGGCGTGGCAGCCTTGCTGCTATCGCTCATACCCAGCCTGAAAACCGATGCGACACCCTTCCTGCAACAACCCGACGCGGTGTACCTTGCCCTGCTCGGCCTGCTAAACCTGGTCCTGGCCCCGGTCGTGCCGCTGTACTACCGCGGCGCCCGGCAGCAGTTGCAGCACCTTGCCTGCGCCCTGCTGGTGGTGGCGGTGGTGCTGCAGACCCTGACGCTGCTGGCCCGCCCGGAAATGGGCAACCTCGCTGCGCTGGTCTGCGCGCCTTTGGCCGTAGCCCTGCACCTGGCGGTGGGCTTTGCCCGCAGCCCGCGCAAGGCACGCAGCAGCCAGCATGCCGCCCAGGAGGCCGGCAACCGCGATACCGGCACCGTAAAGTGGTTCAACACGTCGAAAGGCTTTGGTTTCATCTCCCGTGATTCGGGTGATGACATTTTCGTGCACTTTCGCGCCATTCGCGGCGAAGGCCACCGCATTCTGGTCGAAGGCCAGCGTGTGGAGTTTTCGGTGATGCACCGCGACAAGGGCCTGCAGGCCGAAGACGTGGTTGCGGTAACCCGCCGCTGACTGTGCAGGCAACTGCCCGCGCCCATAGGGCATCGCCTTCATGGCATGCACTAGCCCTGTAGGAGCGGCCTTGTGTCGCGATAGGGCTGCGAAGCAGCCCCGGCAATATTTGCAACACCGCTGAAACCCCGGGGCCGCCTTGCGGCCCATCGCGACACGAGGCCGCTCCTACAGGGGCACGGTGTCAGTAATGAGGCGGCGGCGCCTCTTCCCCCTCGCTGCCGTACTGGCCGACCATCTCTTCATGGCGCTTGATCAGCTCGGCCACCTGCAATTGCAGCCGCTCGATCACCCGCCCCTGCTCGACCACCACATCATTCAGCGCCTGGATAGTGTCATCCTGAAACGCCTGACGGGTTTCCAGTTCGACAATACGCAATTCCAGCGACATGTCAGGCCTCCTTATAGCCCGCGAGCTGCAACCCACGCAGGCGCTGGCGGACGGCTTGCAACTGGTCGTCGCTGTAAGCCACGGCCGGGCACTTGCCCCACACCGGTGCCGGCCAGGCGGCGTCGTCACGCTGGCGCACGATCACATGCATGTGCAACTGGCTGACCACATTGCCCAGCGTGGCCACGTTCATCTTGTCGGCGCCATAGCTGGCCTTCAGCGCTTCAGCCAGAAGGGTGGTTTCCTGCCACAACTGCTGCTGCTCCGCCGCTTCAAGCTCGAACAGCTCGCTGATACCGGCGCGCTTGGGCACCAGGATGAACCATGGGTAGTTGGCATCCTTGCTCAGCAGCAGCTGGCACAACGCAAACTCTCCCAGCACCAGGGAATCCTGCTGCAAACGCGAATCCAGAACGAACACGGCATATCTCCTTCAGGCAAAAACGACCCGCTTCAAGCGGAAAACAGGCCTGCAAGGATACCTTGCACACTCTCGGTAACACAGCGCTACTTTTCGCACCAAAATGAGGCCACCTGCGCACCGCCACCACACTTGTCACCCCACAATCGAGACTGGATGAACAAATTGCGGTAACACATTGACTTTCATGGCAGCTTTTTAAATTTTAATGATTCTCGACTCCAACATGCGCTCAGGCAGCCGTCGCCCCGTGTTTACGGCACTTTCCGACCCTCGGTAGCAGGTTTTGTGAAAATTTCATGAAGTGTTGCGAATTTTGAGCACGCTTGTTGCATTCACTTCACACCAAGTCGGCACGACATCTGCAGTGGCAGCTGTACGCGACAAATAACAACAGCGGCATGGGTTACCAGGGAGTTTCCTTAGCCAGAATCCGTAGTTACAGATTCGTTACGGCGACAGGCACAACGCTGGCGTTATACGACCCATAAACCGGGGCGTGATTTGCGACATGGAAATACTTAAAAGCGACACGGCAAAAAAGTTCCGAAAAGAGTCTTTATCGCCATATCGCCAACAACAGTCAGCGTGCTATACATTTTCGCCGACATAACAAGAAAGAGCTGCACCCTATAACTAAAACACCTGGGCGCAGCGGTACTCTTCCTAAAAACCAAAGGAGCAAATCACGATGCGCGTGATGAAGTGGAGCATGATCGCCCTGGCCGTTGCGGCAGGGACCTCGCAGTTGGCAATGGCCTCGGCACAGGACGAGTCCAAAGGTTTCATTGAAGACAGCAAGCTGAACGTCAAGACCCGCATGCTGTACTTCAGCCGTGACTTCCGTAACAACGCACCTGGCACCCAAAGCCGCGTTGAAGAAACCGGCCTTGGCTTCCTCGGCACCTTTGAATCGGGCTTCACCCAAGGTACCGTGGGCTTCGGCGTCGACGCCATCGGCATGCTGGGCCTCAAGCTGGACAGCGGCCGCGGCCGTGCCGGCACCGGCCTGTTCCCGACAGGTTCCGACGGCCGTTCGCAAGACGACTACTCCGAAGCTGGCGGCGCAGTGAAAATGCGCATCTCCAACACTGTGCTCAAATGGGGCGACCAGTTCACCGCCCTGCCAGTACTGGCTACCGACGACAGCCGACTGCTGCCGGAAGTTGCAGAAGGCGGCCTGATCACCAGCAACGAGATCGATGGCCTGACCCTGCATGCCGGTCACTTCACTGCCATGAATGCGCAGGCTCAGACTTACCACGACAGCCTGAACATGACCGAGGCCAACGTCTTTGGTGGCACTTACGCCATTAATGACAACCTCAGCACCAGCGTCTACTACTCGCATATCGAAGACCACTTCCGCAAGTGGTACGGCAATATCAACTGGGCGCTGCCGATCAGCGACAAGCAAGGCCTGGTGTTCGACTTCAACATCTATGACACCAAGTCGATCGGCAACAACCTGACCGGCGCGTTCGTCAGCAAGGCCGACGGCAGCAACGAGCTGGACAACATTGCAGCCAGCCTCTCGGCCGCCTACAACATTGGCGCCCACACCTTCACCCTGGCCTACCAGAAAGTCAGCGGCGACGGCGACTATGCCTACGGCGTCGACGGTGGCGGTACGGTCTTCCTGGCCAACTCCGTGGCCCGCTCCGACTTCAACGCCGAAGACGAGAAGTCCTGGCAGGCACGCTACGACCTGAACTTTGCCGAATTCGGCGTACCAGGCCTGACCTTCATGACCCGTTACGTGCGCGGTACTGGTGCAACTACCCGCACCACCGACGACGGCAAGGAATGGGAACGCGACATCGACGTCAAGTACGTGATGCAAAGCGGCCCGGCCAAGGACCTGAGCTTGCGCGTACGTCAGGCCACCTACCGTTCGGGCGATGGCGTCTACTACGGTTCCCCATCGATCGACGAACTGCGCCTGATCGTGGAGTACCCGCTGAGCATCCTGTAAGCCTGGCTTGCAGTGCCCCGCACCTGAAAAGCCCGGCGATCTCGCCGGGCTTTTTCTTGGCTGACAAGCGGCCCGCCCTGGGGCATCCTGTACGCCTTCGTTTCGCCCCCGTACAATGCGGGGCTATTTCAACGTCTTAGGCAATCGACACGGCTAACCATGCGCACCAGTCAATATTTGCTCGCCACCCAGAAAGAAACCCCTGCCGACGCAGTGGTCATCAGCCATCAGCTCATGCTGCGTGCCGGCATGATCCGCAAACTGGCCTCCGGCCTGTACACCTGGCTGCCGATGGGCCTGCGGGTAATGCGCAAGGTCGAGGCCGTGGTGCGTGAGGAAATGAACGCCGCCGGCGCCCTGGAAGTGCTGATGCCAAGCATCCAGCCTGCCGAGCTGTGGCAGGAGTCCGGCCGCTGGGAGCAGTACGGCCCTGAGCTGCTGCGCCTGAAGGACCGCCACCAGCGCGACTTCTGCGTTGGCCCGACCCACGAAGAAGTGATCACCGACCTGGCCCGTAACGAGCTGTCCAGCTATAAACAGCTGCCGCTCAACATGTACCAGATCCAGACCAAGTTCCGTGACGAGATCCGCCCGCGCTTCGGCCTGATGCGCGGCCGCGAGTTCATCATGAAGGACGCCTACTCGTTCCATGCCGACCAGGCTTCCCTGCAGGAAACCTACGACCGCATGCACCAGGCGTACAGCAACGTATTCACCCGCCTGGGCCTGGACTTCCGCCCAGTGCAGGCCGACACCGGCTCGATCGGTGGCAGCTACTCGCACGAATTCCACGTACTGGCCGAATCCGGCGAAGACGACGTGATCTTCAGCGACAGCTCCGACTACGCCGCCAACATCGAGAAGGCCGAAGCCATCCCGCGTGAAACCGTGCGCCCTGCCCCTACCGAGGAGCTGCGCCTGGTCGACACGCCAGAGGCCAAGACCATCGCGCAACTGGTGGAAAACCATGGCCTGGCGATCGAGAAGACCGTCAAGACGCTGATCGTGCGCGGTGCTGAAGAAGGCAAGCTGATTGCCCTGATCGTTCGCGGCGACCACGAGCTGAACGAAATCAAGGCCACCAAGCTGGAACAGGTTGCCGACCCACTGGTCATGGCCACCGAAGCCGAACTGCGCGACGCCATTGGCGCCGGTGCCGGCTCGCTCGGCCCGCTGAACCTGCCGCTGGAATGCATCATCGACCGTTCGGTTGCCCTGATGAGCGACTTCGGCATCGGCGCCAACATCGACGACAAGCACTACTTCGGTGTCAACTGGGAGCGCGACCTGCCGGTTCCACAGGTCGCCGACCTGCGTAACGTGGTCGAAGGCGACCCAAGCCCGGACGGCCAGGGCACCCTGGTGATCAAGCGCGGCATCGAAGTGGGCCACATCTTCCAGCTGGGCACCAAGTACAGCGAAGCGCTGAAGTGCCAGGTACTGGGCGAGAACGGCAAGCCGGTGGTTCTGTCGATGGGCTGCTACGGTATTGGTGTGTCCCGCGTGGTCGCCGCTGCCATCGAGCAGAGCTATGACGACAAGGGCATCATCTGGAACGATGCCCTGGCGCCGTTCCAGATCGCCCTGGTACCGCTGCGCTACGAAACCGAGGTGGTTCGCGAGGCAACCGACAAGCTGTACGCCGAACTGACCGCCGCCGGCTTCGAAGTGCTGCTGGACGACCGCGACAAGAAGACCAGCCCAGGCATCAAGTTTGCCGACATGGAGCTGATCGGCATCCCACACCGCATCGTCGTTAGCGATCGCGGCCTGGCCGAAGGCAACCTGGAGTACAAGCACCGCACCGAGCAGGACGCCCAGGCGTTGCCGCTCAATGAAGTGCTGAGCTTCCTGCAGGCCCGCGTTCGCCGCTGATAACCAATGCACGAGTGATCATGTTCAAGCGAAGTACCTTTACCCTGGGGGGCGCCGCACTGTGCGGCGCCCTGCTCGTCAGCGGCTGCGCCAACCAGATGTCCCAGCGCAGCGACCACGAGGAGCGCGTCGAGCGCAAATTGCTCGAGCACACCCTGCAGATCGATGTCGGCGAGCCGAAGGTGATGGAGCTTCCGCAACGGCGTGTGCGCGTGCATGAGCTGAAGCGTTTCGAAGTCACCGAGTTCGAAGTCACCCGTCGCTATGACCGCTACACGCCTTACCAGCCCTGGCGGGAGGTCTACGAGATCCCGCTGGGTGCAGTGGCCGTGGTGGCGGGCGTCGGCGCCAACGTGGTGAACGTCTTCGCCTTGGGCAACCTGCCGCAAAGCATCACCCATGACTGGCTCAGCTACGGCGTGGACGGGCTCAACCCGTTCATGAACGTGCCGTCCAACGGGCGTGCCCAGCAGAACCTGGCCGGGATCAGCGAAGTGCAGAAAGGCAAGCGCGAGGAAGCCACCAGCGTGCCCTGGAGCGAACGCCTGGTCGAGGTCAAGGCTGGCAAGATGACCCACGAACTGACCACCGACAGGAACGGCGTGCTGCGCTTGAACCTGCTCGACAGCCCGTTCTCCGAGCAAAACCTCAACCACATCGGCACCCTGCACCTTCAAGTACTCGACGAGGACAACGCGGTACGGGGTGATGCCAGCCTGCTGGTCAGCGCCACCCTGCGCAACAAGCTGCTCGAAGCCCATGAGCTGATCTTCGACGACCTCGAGGATGACGATGTTGGCCAGTGGGTACATCGGGTGAAGCGCCTGTCGGAACTGGGCCTTGAAGAGGAAGCCAGTGAAATGGAACAAAGCCTGATCGAGCTGACCCGCAACGATCCGGAGCTGCAGCAGGAGTTTCTGCAATCGCTGACCAAGGCCACTGGCCGGTTGGTGGCAGATCCGGGCGTACAGTAACCCGCCTTCATGCACACCCTTGCAGGAGCGGCCTTGTTTCGCGATGGGCTGCGCAGCATCCCCAGGATTTCAGCGTTAATGCATGAATTGCTGGGGCTGCTGCGCAGCCCATCGCGACACAAGGCCGCTCCTACAGGGACCGCGCAATTTGATGGGGCTTCTATATAGGCGGGAACAGCTCCAACTGTTCATGCGCTCCGCGTAAATCGCGCAACCTTACCCCTACCCCCAGCAAGCGCACCGGCTTGCCACCCCGGGCGAACGCCTGGCCCAGCAGTTGCCGATAACTTTCAAGGTCCCGTCCAGCCCCTGCCTGCTCCAGGGTGGTCTGGCTGAAGTCATGGAACTTGACCTTGACGAACGGCTTGTCCGGGCGATAACTGCTGTCCATGCGGGCGATACGCTCGTTCAGGCTTTCCAGCAACTCGGGCAACCGCGCCAGGCAACTGGCCAGGTCCGGCAGGTCGGTGTCGTAGGTGTTTTCCACGCTGACCGACTGCCTGCGGCTGTCATTGTGTACTGCACGGTCATCTATACCCCGCGCCAGCCCCCACAAACGCTCGCCAAAGCTGCCAAACTCACGCACCAGGGCCAGGCGCGACCACTCACGCAGGTCCAGGCAGGTGTCGATGCCCAGCCGCGTCAGTTTATCTGCCGTCACCTTGCCCACCCCATGCAGCCTGGCCACCGGCAAGGCGGCGACAAAGGCCTCCACCTCGCCCGGGGTAATCACGAACAGCCCGTTGGGCTTGCGCCAGTCACTGGCAATCTTGGCCAGGAACTTGTTCGGCGCCACACCCGCCGACACGGTGATATGCAAGGTGCGGGCGACGCGCCGGCGAATATCCTCGGCGATGCGCGTGGCGCTGCCCGCATACCACTGGCTATCGCTGACATCCAGGTAGGCTTCGTCCAGCGACAAAGGCTCGATCAGCTCGGTGTAGTCGCGGAAGATGGCGTGGATTTCCCGTGAGGCCTCACGGTAGGCCTCGAAGCGCGGCTTGACGATCAACAGGTCGGGGCACTGCTTCAGCGCATGCCGTGACGACATGGCCGAGCGCACACCATAGGCACGCGCTTCATAGTTGCAGGTGGCGATCACCCCGCGGTGCTCGGGCGAGCCCCCAACCGCCATGGGCCGCCCGGCCAGACGCGGGTCGTCACGCATCTCGATCGCGGCATAGAAGCAATCGCAGTCGACGTGGATGATCTTGCGCAAGGACATGGGTGGCCGTCAGCACTGTAAATTCATACAGATAGTATCGCATGCGACCCTACCTGAAACACCTCACCCGGCGCATCACACGACAAAGTGCCTGAAAGCCCCGTCGCGCCTGACCTGCTTGCTGCCAGCGAGCGCTAAGGGTTTGAACAAAAAAGGGTTTTTCAATGAAACTGCTTGACACTGGGGCGTAAATCCGTAGAATTCGATCTCACAGGCGCGGGATGGAGCAGCCTGGTAGCTCGTCGGGCTCATAACCCGAAGGTCGTCGGTTCAAATCCGGCTCCCGCAACCAGATTAAAGAAAAGGCCACTGTTCATACAGTGGCCTTTTTCTTTGCCCTCAAAAAAGTAAACCCGAAAAACCTTTGATAAATCAAAGCTTAGCGCTTGACACGCCCTCAACAAACTGTAGAATGCGCCCCACAGACGCGGGATGGAGCAGTCTGGTAGCTCGTCGGGCTCATAACCCGAAGGTCGTCGGTTCAAATCCGGCTCCCGCAACCAAGTTCAAGAAAAGGCCACTGTTAACGCAGTGGCCTTTTTCTTTGTCCGCTGAAAAGTACCATCGGAAAAACATCGACAAATCAAAGCTTAGCGCTTGACATACAAACCACACGCTGTAGAATCCGCCCCACTGACGCGGGATGGAGCAGCCTGGTAGCTCGTCGGGCTCATAACCCGAAGGTCGTCGGTTCAAATCCGGCTCCCGCAACCATATTCGTCAGAACAAACCCCGCCTGTTTAACAGCAGCGCGGGGTTTGTTGCATCTGCCCTCCCTGTTTTTCCCCGCCTCTATTCTCCCCGCCCTCCAGCCAACCCGCAGGCTTGAGGCATCGTGCCCAGGATGAACTATCTTTAACCCTGCCAGGCCACTGAAAGTGCCTGAGTCCGGAGTAACATTGGATACGTTTTTCTAAGGGACTTTCACTTGGCCGTACCTCCCCTCTGCCTCGCGCTGTATGCCCGGGGCAATCCATGACTTCACACAACCCCGAACCTCCGGTGCCACTCGCCTCGGCGCTACCCGGTGCCGTGCAGCGCCTGCCCTTGCTTGAACGCCTGAGCCGCTACCGCCAGCCCATCGGCCTGGTCGTGACCCTGGTGCTGTTCACCATGGCCTTGATTGCCTGCCGCCACCTGCTGAGCGAGCTGGACATCTATGCCTTGCACGATGCCATGCTCAGCGTGCCGGCCCAGTCGGTGCTCGGCGCCGTGTTGGCGACCGTGATCGGCTTCGCGATCCTGTTGGGTTACGAGTGGTCGGCCAGCCGCTATGCCGGCGTGAAACTGCCGGCACGCAGCCTGGCGCTGGGCGGTTTCAGCGCCTTTGCCATCGGCAACGCCATTGGCCTGTCGATGCTTTCGGGCGGCTCGGTGCGCTACCGCCTGTATGGACGCCAGGGTCTGGGGGCTGGCGAAGTCGCACGCATGACAGTGTTTGCCAGCCTGTCACTGGGCTGCGCGCTGCCGCCCCTGGCCGCCTTGGCAACCTTGAGCGACCTGCCCGCAGCCTCTACGGCACTGAGGGTGGCGCCTGGCCTGCTGGCAGGTATCGCCGCTGCGGTGCTTGTGGCGTCCGCCCTGCTGGTGTTCGGCTTGTACCGCCGACGCCTGGCCGAACAGCCGCTGGCCAATAACCTGCTGGTGCAACTGGGCCGCCGCACACTGCGCCTACCAAGCGCACGCCTGGCTGCCCTGCAATTGCTGATTACCGCGCTGGATGTGGCAGCGGCCGCCACCGTGCTGTACATGCTGCTGCCCGAAGCACCACCCTTCGGCGCGTTTGTGCTGGTGTACCTGCTGGCCTTGGCCGCAGGCGTGCTCAGCCACGTACCGGGCGGCGTCGGGGTGTTCGAAGCCATCCTGCTGGCCGCCTTTGCCGACCAGCTCGGTGCCGCGCCACTGGCGGCCGCCCTGCTGCTGTACCGGCTGATCTATGTGGTGCTGCCGCTGCTGCTGGCCTGCGTGTTGCTGCTGGCCAATGAAGCCCGGCGCCTGCTGTTTGCACAGCAAGCCATCAAGGCCGCCTCCGGCATGGCCGCACCCATCCTGTCGATACTGGTATTCCTGTCCGGGGTGGTGCTGCTGTTTTCGGGCGTCACCCCCGAGATCGACACCCGCCTGGAACATATGGGTTTTCTGGTGCCGCACCGGCTGATCGATGCCTCGCACTTTGGCGCCAGCCTGATCGGCGTGCTGTGCCTGCTGCTGGCCCAGGGCCTGCGCCGACGCCTGTCCGCCGCCTGGTTGCTGACCACCGTGCTGTTGCTGGTCGGCGCCCTGCTGTCACTGCTCAAGGGCTTTGACTGGGAAGAGGCTTGCCTGCTGACCTTCACCGCCGCCCTTCTGGCCCTGTTCCGTCGCTCCTTCTACCGCCCCAGCCGCCTGCTGGAGCTGCCGTTTTCACCGGTGTTCCTGGTGGCCAGCGCCTGCGCCGTGGGCGCATCGGTGTGGCTGCTGCTGTTCGCCTACCAGGATGTGCCCTACAGCCATCAGCTGTGGTGGCAGTTCACCCTCGATGCCGATGCCCCGCGCGGCCTGCGTGCCGCCATGGGCAGTGCCTTGTTGCTGGCTGCCTTGGCGCTGACCTGGCTGCTGCGCACCGCGCCGCCAGTAATCCACCTGCCCGACGAGGAAGAACTGCAGCGCGCCAACCGTATTCTGCTGGCCTCCGACCAGCCCGACGGCGGCCTGGCCCTGACCGGCGACAAGGCGTTGCTGTTCCACCCCCGCGACAATGCCTTCCTCATGTACGCCCGTCGCGGCCGCAGCCTGGTGGCCCTGTACGACCCGATCGGCCCGGCCCAGGAGCGCGCCGAAATGATCTGGCAGTTCCGCGACCTGTGCGATCTGCACCACGCCCGGCCGGTGTTCTACCAGGTGCGCGCCGAAAACCTGCCTTTTTATATGGACATCGGCCTGACCGCCCTGAAACTGGGCGAAGAAGCCCGGGTCGACTTGCGCCGCTTCGACCTCGAGGCCAAGGGCAAGGAGATGAAAGACCTGCGCTACACCTGGAACCGTGGTGGCCGCGACGGCCTGAGCCTGGAAATCCACGAGCCTGGTCACGCCCCGCTGGCCGAGCTGAAGGAGATTTCCGATGCCTGGCTCAGCGGCAAGAACGTGCGCGAGAAAGGCTTTTCGCTGGGCCGCTTCAGCCCGGAGTACCTGCAGCACTTCCGCGTTGCCCTGATCCGCTTCCAGGGTCGGCCGGTGGCCTTCGCCAACCTGCTGGAGACCCACAGCAACGAGCTGGCCAGCCTTGACCTGATGCGTGCGCACCCCGAGGCACCGAAGCTGACCATGGAGTTCATGATGATCGGCCTGATACTGCACTACAAAAGCCATGAGTACTCACGCTTCAGCCTGGGCATGGTGCCGCTTTCCGGCCTTCAGCCGCGGCGTGGCGCGCCTTTGACCCAGCGCCTGGGCTCAATGGTGTTCCGCCGTGGCGAGCAGCTTTACAACTTCCAGGGGCTTCGACGCTTCAAGGACAAATTCCAACCGGATTGGGAACCCCGCTACATGGCCGTGCCGGCCGGGCTCGACCCGCTGGTGGCACTGGCCGATACTGCCGCCCTGATTGCAGGCGGCCTGACTGGATTGGTGAAACGTTGATGACCCGACGCTTTTGGCTGTACCTGCTGGTTCCCCTGCTGCTGGCCGCCCTGGGGGGTGCGCTGGCGTTCTGGCTGTGGACGCGCCCGGCTCCCGAAGCGCGTCTGGAGCAATTGAGCATCAATGACACCAGCATCACCCGCGTGACCCCAGGTGTGCACCCCAAGGCCCGGGTGGCCATCGGTGTGCCACAAGACCAGGCGTTGACGGACAAGCAGCTGCTCGACCTGAGCCAGGCCGGCGAGGCCCAGCTGGTGCAGGTGATTTTGCCGCCTAACGACTGCAGCAAGCAGCAACAGGCCATGGACCAGGCCCTGGCCGAGCTGCCGGAAAAGCCGACGTTGGTGGCCGGTATCGGCCCTGGCGCCGCCCAGGCCTGGCGCTGGCTGGCCAGCCAGAACAATGACAAGGCCCGGGCCATTTCCGTGGACTTCAGCCTGGAGCAACCTGGCTGCCAGTCCCCGCTGCCCAAGGCGGCTGCCCACGGCCACTGGAACGTCGCCTGGAACGACAACCCGGATGACGCCAGCGCCGCCTTCGTGCGCGACCAGGCCAATGCCGAAACCAGCATCAGCGACTACGACATCCATCTGCCACAAGTGCTCAAGGCCCAGCTGACCCAGGCCCTGGTAGGCCACGACGGCAACGCCTTGGCCATCCCTGTGGTGGAAGTGCCGGCCGGGCAGACAACCGACACGGTCACGCTGTTCCTCTCCGGTGACGGCGGCTGGCGCGACCTGGACCGCGATGTTGCCGGCGAAATGGCCAAGCTGGGCTACCCGGTGGTGGGTATCGACACGCTGCGCTATTACTGGCAGCACAAAACCCCGGAGCAAAGTGCGGCCGACCTGTCCGAGCTGATGCAGCACTACCGGCAGAAGTGGGGTACCAAGCGCTTTGTACTGACCGGCTATTCGTTCGGTGCCGATGTGCTACCGGCGATCTACAACCGCCTGCCGGTGGAGGACCAGCAACGTATCGACGCGGTGATGCTGCTGGCCTTTGCCCGCAGCGGCAGCTTCGAGATCGAGGTCGAAGGCTGGCTGGGCAAGGAAGGCCAGGAAGCACCCACCGGACCGGAAATGGCCAGGCTGCCAGCCTCCAAGGTGGTGTGCGTGTATGGCGTGGAAGAGACCGATGAAAGCGGTTGCACCGAAAGCACTGCGGTGGGTGAACGCCTGAAGCTGCCTGGAGGGCATCACTTTGATGAGAACTACCCGGCGCTGGCCAAGCGCTTGATTGGTGAGATCGAGACACGCCAGGGCAAGTCCAGCGTCGCCGAACAGAACTGATAATGATTGGGGCCGCTTTGCGGCCCATCGCCGGCAAGCCAGGCTCCCACATCTACTGCGCACATCTCCACCATTGTGCTGTCCCTGTGGGAGCCTGGCTTGCCGGCGATGGGCTGCAGAGCAGCCCTTGGCAATCAGATCTCGACCTGGGTCCCCAGTTCGATCACCCGGTTCAGCGGCAGGTTGAAGAAGCGCAGGTTACCGTTGGCATTCTTCAGCAAGAACGCGAACAGGTTGCCCCGCCAACGCGACATCCCCTCCAGCCGTGACGCGATTACCGTCTCGCGGCTGAGGAAGTAGGTGGTGCGCATCGGGGTGAAGTCCAGATCGTCCAGGTGACACAGCTTCAATGCCGCCGGCACGTCCGGTTCGTCCATGAAGCCAAAGTGCAACAGCACACGGAAGAACCCGTCACCATAAGCCTCCACCTCGAAGCGCTCCTGCTCCGGCACCCGCGGCCGGTCCTCGCTGACCACGGTCAGCAACACCACCTGGCTGTGCAGCACCTGGTTATGCAGCATGTTGTGCAACAGGGCATGGGGCACGGCATCCGACCGGGCAGTGAGGAACACCGCCGTCCCTTCGACCCGGTGCGGCGGCTGAATGCGGATACTGCTGATGAACAGCGGCAACGGCAGCGCACCTTCGTCGATACGCTCCACCAGGATCTGCTTGCCGCGTTTCCAGGTGCTCATCAGCAGGAACAACACACCACCGGCCAACACCGGGAAAGCACCGCCCTGGATGATTTTCGGCACGTTGGCGGCGAAAAACAGCCCATCGACAAACAGGAAGCCTACCAGGATCGGCACTGCCAGCACCGGCGGCCACTTCCACAACAGCAGCATCACCGCCGACACCAGAATGGTGGTCATCAGCATGGTGCCGGTCACCGCCACGCCGTAGGCCGCCGCCAGGGCGCCGGACGACTCGAAGCCGATCACCAGCAGCACCACGCCCACCATCAGCGTCCAGTTCACGGCACCAATGTAGATTTGCCCCTGCTCGTCGCTGGAGGTGTGCTGGATCTGCATACGCGGAATGTAGCCCAGCTGGATGGCCTGGCGGGTCAGGGAAAAGGCGCCAGAAATGACCGCCTGTGAGGCGATCACAGTGGCCATTGTGGCCAACCCGACCAACGGCAGCAGCGCCCAGCTTGGCGCCAGCAGGTAGAAGGGGTTACGGGCCGCCTCGGGGTTTTGCAGCAGCAGTGCACCCTGGCCAAAATAGTTGAGCACCAACGCGGGTAGTACCAGGATGAACCAGGCCCGGGCGATCGGCTTGCGGCCAAAATGGCCCATGTCGGCGTACAGCGCCTCGGCGCCGGTCAGCGCCAGCACCACCGCGCCGAGGATGGCCACGCCCATGCCTGGGTGAACCACGAAGAAGTTGACCGCCCAGCCCGGATTAAAGGCCTTGAGTACTTCCGGGCTCTGCGAGATACCGTGCACGCCCAATGCGCCCAGCACCACGAACCAGGTGACCATGATCGGGCCGAACAGCTTGCCGATCTTCTCGGTGCCGTGCTTCTGCACCAGGAACAGCGCCACCAGCACCACCAGCGAAATCGGCACCACCCAGTGGTCGATACCGTCAAACGCAAGGCCCATGCCCTCCACGGCCGACAGCACCGATACCGCCGGGGTGATCATGCTGTCGCCATAGAACAGCGAAGCGCCGATCAAACCGCAGATCACCATCAACGTACGTAACCGCGGATAAGCCGCCGTGGCCCGACGCGCCAGTGCGGTCAGCGCCATGGTGCCACCCTCGCCCTGGTTGTCGGCGCGCAGGATGAACATCACGTACTTGAACGATACCACCCACAACAGCGACCACAGGATCAGCGACAGGATCCCCAACACGCCATCATGGTTGACCGGCACCCCGTAGCCGCCGGTGAAGACTTCCTTGAGGGTATACAACGGGCTGGTGCCGATATCGCCATAAACCACCCCGACCGCCGCCACGAGCAGGCCCAGCGACCGCGCCGCCCCCTGCTTCCCCGCGTGCCCGCCCTCGGCGTGACTGCTTGCCTGAACCATCGACCACTCCCGCAGACGGCCATCTCGGCCTTTAGTATTCACTCGCGCGCCAGGCCCCCGAAGGCACCTTCACGCAACGGCGCGAAGCATAGCGCAGCGTTCGTCGTATTTCTGCTGGTCAAGCGACCTTGCGCTCGCTAGAATTGCGCACTTTTTGATCAGAGGCGCTAAAAAGCGCCCGTCAAGATCGCCCGCGATTCCGGCCGGGCGACCTGCATTCAATACCGAGGTTAGTCATGTCCACCACGCCCGCCACCCCCAAGGTAGGTTTCGTAAGCCTGGGTTGCCCAAAAGCCCTCGTCGATTCCGAGCGCATCCTCACCCAGCTGCGCATGGAAGGCTATGAAGTCGTGCCCACCTACGAGGACGCCGACGTGGTGGTGGTCAACACCTGCGGCTTCATCGACAGCGCCAAGGCCGAGTCGCTTGAAGTGATCGGCGAAGCGATCAAGGAAAACGGCAAGGTCATCGTCACCGGCTGCATGGGTGTCGAGGAAGGCAGCATCCGTGACGTGCACCCCAGCGTGCTGTCGGTCACCGGCCCGCAGCAGTACGAGCAGGTGGTCAACGCCGTGCACGAAGTGGTACCGCCGCGCCAGGACCACAACCCGCTGATCGACCTGGTGCCGCCACAGGGCATCAAGCTGACCCCGCGCCACTATGCCTACCTGAAGATTTCCGAAGGCTGCAACCACAGCTGCAGCTTCTGCATCATCCCGTCGATGCGCGGCAAGCTGGTCAGCCGCCCGGTGGGGGAAGTGCTGAGCGAGGCCGAGCGCCTGGTCAAGGCCGGGGTCAAGGAGATCCTGGTGATTTCCCAGGACACCAGCGCCTACGGCGTCGACGTCAAGTACAAGACCGACTTCTGGAACGGCCGCCCGGTCAAGACCCGCATGCTCGAGCTGTGTGAGGCCCTGAGCAGCCTGGGTGCCTGGGTACGCCTGCACTACGTGTACCCGTACCCGAACGTCGACGACGTCATCCCGCTGATGGCCGCCGGCAAGATCCTGCCGTACCTGGACATCCCGTTCCAGCATGCCAGCCCGAAAGTGCTGAAGTCGATGAAGCGCCCTGCTTTCGAAGACCGCACCCTGGCGCGCATCAAGAACTGGCGCGAGCAGTGCCCTGAGCTGGTAATCCGCTCCACCTTCATCGTCGGCTTCCCGGGCGAGACCGAGGAAGACTTCCAGTACCTGCTGGACTGGCTGACCGAAGCCCAGCTCGACCGCGTGGGCTGCTTCCAGTACTCCCCGGTAGAAGGCGCCCCGGCCAACGACCTGGGCCTGGAAGAAGTCCCGGACGATATCAAGCAGCAGCGCTGGGACCGCTTCATGGCCCACCAGCAGGCCATCAGCACCGCCCGCCTGCAACTGCGCATCGGCAAGGAAATCGAAGTGCTGATCGACGAAGTCGAGGAGCAAGGTTCGGTTGGCCGCAGCTTCTTCGATGCCCCGGAAATCGACGGCAGCGTATTCATCGATGGTGATCATGGCTTCAAGCCAGGCGACAAAGTGCGTTGCCGGGTAGTGGATGCCGACGAATACGACATGTGGGCAGAGCCTGTCTAAAGCGGCTTGAACATGAAAAGCCCCTGCCCCGGCATTCCCCGCATGGAATGTCCGGAGCAGGGGCTTTTTTATGGGTCGCGCAACGCGGACACGCCGACCGGTGGTTGGCCTGCTATGTTTTCCCTATCGCCATGGAGGACCGCCGGCATGCAATCGCTACTGACGCTGCAAACCCCGCACTTGCGCGACTACGGCGAGCTGGTAAAGGTCTGGGAGGACTCGGTACGTGCCACTCACGATTTTCTGCCAGAGGGCTACATCGTTTTACTGCGCGAACAGGTGCTGCGCCGCTACCTCGACGCAGTGATGCTGATCTGCTGCAAGGACCGGCAACGCATCTGTGGCTTTGCCGGGGTCGCCAACGGGCGCGTGGACATGCTGTTTGTTGCACCTGAGTACCGCGGCAAAGGGGTGGGCAAGCGCCTGCTGCACTATGCGATCGACGAGCTGAATGCCGAGCGCCTGGACGTCAACGAGCAGAACTCTCAGGCCTTGGGCTTTTACCTGCACGAAGGCTTCGAGGTCATCGGCCGATCGGAAACCGACGGCCTGGGCCAGCCCTACCCTCTTCTGCACATGCGCCTTGGCAAAATGGCGTAAATGACACAGATTCCCAGCCCCTCCGCCGCTCAGGCAGGTACAATGCTGGCCTTTCCCTGCCTTTGCGAATTGCCGTCATGTCCGAACCCGTCCGCCTGTCCAAACGCCTTATCGAGCAACTTGGCTGCTCGCGCCGCGATGCCGAGCTCTATATCGAAGGTGGCTGGGTCACGGTCGACGGCGTGGTAGTCGAGCAGCCGCAGTTCAAGGTCGAACACCAGCACGTCGCGCTGCTCCCGGGTGCCCGCGTCGAAGCACTGGAGCCGGTCACCCTGCTGCTCAACCAAGCGGCCGGTGTGGACAGCGAAAGCGCGCGTGCCAGCATGAACATGGACAACCTCAGCGAGGCGCACCGCGAAGGCGTGCGCGCCCTGCATGGGCACTTTAACCGCCAGGCCTGCGTGGCACCGCTCGAGCGCGGCGCCAGCGGCCTGCAGGTATTCACCCAGGACTGGCGGGTAAGCCGCAAGATCGAGGCCGACCTGCGTCGCCTGGAGCAGGAGTTCATTGTCGAAGTGCGCGGCGAGACCACACCTCAGGCGCTGGAACGCCTGGCGCGCGGTGCCACGCGCAATGACCGCGAGCTGCCCAAGGCCAAGGCCAGTTGGCAGAACGAGACCCACCTGCGCATGGTCGTGAAAAACCCCCAGCCTGGGCAGATCGCCGAGCTGTGCGCGTACCTGCGCCTGGAACTGGTCAGCATGCGCCGCATTCGCCTGGGCGGTGTGTCGATGGGCAAGCTGCCCCTCGGCCAATGGCGCTACGTGGCGACTACCGAACGTTTCTAAGCAACACGCCACGCACAAGCGTGGCACCTGAACAGGATTCTGCAGCAATGAACCACAACGACGTCCTGCGCAGCCTGCGCTACATGCTCAAGGTGAACGACGCCAAGATGGCCGAGATCATCGGCCTTTCCGGCCTCGAAGTGCACCCCCAGGTCTTGGCCACCTACCTGAAGAAGGAAGAAGAGGAAGGCTTCGTACGTTGCCCTGATCGGGTAATGGCGCTCTTCCTCGATGGGCTGGTGATCCACCGCCGCGGCAAGGACGACAGCCGCCCGCCGCAGCCGGTCGAGCTGCCAGTGACCAACAACCTCATCCTCAAGAAGCTGCGGGTGGCCTTCGAACTCAAGGAAGACGACCTGCACGCGATCCTCAAGTCGGTCAACTTCCCGGTCAGCAAGCCTGAACTCAGCGCGCTGTTCCGCAAGGCCGGCCACGAAAACTATCGCCCATGCGGCGACCAGTTGCTGCGCAACTTCCTCAAAGGCCTGACCCAGCGCGTGCGCGGCTGAGTGGCCATGCAGCATACGGTTGCCCCGGTCGGCATTGTCCGCTCCTGCTTCAAGGAAAAATTCGCCATCCCGCGCCAGCCCCAACTGGCGCCTGCAGCGCGCGGCGTGCTCGAACTGCTGCCGCCGTTCGACCAGGGTGATGCGGTCGAAGGCCTGGAGCAGGTCAGCCATGTCTGGCTGCTGTTCCTGTTCCACCAGGCCCTGGAGGACAAGCCGCGCCTGAAAGTGCGGCCACCGCGGCTGGGCGGCAACAAGAGCATGGGGGTGTTCGCCACCCGTGCAACCCACCGGCCAAACGGCATCGGCCAGTCGGTGGTACGCCTTGAGGGTGTAGAGCCTGGGCGCCTGTTGCTGTCCGGGATCGACCTGCTCGATGGCACGCCGGTACTGGACATCAAGCCTTATGTGCCGTATGCCGACAGCATTGCAGACGCCAGCAACCAGATGGCCAGCGAAGCGCCCGCCGCGATTGCCGTACAGTGGGGCGACAACGCCCTGCCCCAGGCCCGCGAGCATGCACTGCGCCTGGCTGAACCGCTGGTAGAACTGATCGAACAATGCCTGGCGCAAGACCCGCGACCGGCCTACCAGGTACCGCCGGCCGAGCGGGTGTACGGGGTGAAGTTCTGGGATGTACAGGTGAGGTGGCATTACCCTCAGCCGGAGGTGATCCGGGTGTTGGAGGTGGTGCTGGCCTGACCGCGCACCGACGCGAACAGCGCACATGAAAAAGGCGACCCTAGGGTCGCCTTTCTCGTTCTACAGCCGCGCGATCAGCGAGCCGGGCCTTCGGCCACGCCCAGGTCATCGGTCGGACGGGTATCGACCAGCGGTGCACCACCGGAGGCGAGCTCCGAGGCCAGCTTGTCGTTGTCCATTTCCTTGACCCACTTGGCCACGACCACGGTGGCAACGGCGTTGCCCACCAGGTTGGTCAGTGCGCGGGCTTCGGACATGAAGCGGTCGATGCCGAGGATCAGCGCCAGGCCGGCTACCGGCAGGTGGCCAACAGCCGACAGGGTGGCGGCCAGCACGATGAAGCCCGAACCGGTCACGCCGGCAGCACCTTTGGACGCCACCAGCAGCACCAGCAGCAGGGTGATCTGGTGGGTGATGTCCATGGTGGTATCGGTGGCCTGGGCGATGAACACCGCAGCCATGGTCAGGTAGATCGAGGTGCCGTCCAGGTTGAACGAGTAACCGGTCGGAATGACCAGGCCCACCACCGACTTCTTCGCGCCCAGGCGCTCCATCTTGGCCAGCATGCGTGGCAGGGCCGATTCCGAGGAGGAAGTACCCAGCACGATCAGCAGCTCTTCACGGATGTAGCGGATCAGCTTGAGCACGCTGAAGCCGTGGGCGCGGCAGATACCGCCCAGCACCACCAGCACGAACAGCAGGCAGGTGATGTAGAAGCACGCCATCAGGTAGCCCAGTTGCACCAGCGAACCCACGCCGTACTGGCCGATGGTGAAGGCCATGGCACCGAAAGCACCGATCGGGGCCAGCTTCATGATCATGTTGATGATGTTGAACATGACATGGGCGAAGCGGTCGATCATGTCCAGCAACGGCTTGCCGTAGCTACCCAGGCGGTGCAGGGCGAAGCCGAACAGCACGGAGAACATCAGCACCTGCAGGATATCGCCGTTGGCGAAGGCGCCGACCACGGTGTTGGGGATGACGTTGAGCAGGAAGCCGACGGTGGTCTGCTGCGCGCCGGCGGCGGCGTAGGCAGCCACGCTGCTGGCGTTCAGGGTGCTGACGTCGATGTGCATGCCAGCGCCTGGCTTGACCACGTTGACGACGACGAGGCCGATGATCAGGGCGATGGTGGAGACGATTTCAAAGTACAGCAGCGCGTAGCCGCCAGTCTTGCCGACCGACTTCATGCTCTGCATGCCGGCGATGCCGCTGACCACGGTGCAGAAGATGATCGGGGCAATGACCATCTTGATCAGTTTGACGAAGCCGTCACCCAAGGGTTTGAGGGCGACGCCCGTTTCCGGATAGTAGTGGCCGAGCAGGATGCCGATGGTGATGGCAACGATCACCTGGACATACAGGGATTTGTACAGCGGCTGACGTGTCGTCATGGCTCATTTTCCTCAAGTGTGCCGGTTCACCCTTCCCAGGGTGATGGGGCACTTGAATCGCTAACCCTCCTGCACTTGGAGGGATTTGTCGTTGTGTTCGAGCTGCCTGGGCAGGCCTCTGCCAGGATCAATAGCAAGGGTGGTGCCAAAATGCCCATGAAGGGTGCAAGGGCCGTATTTGCTAGGGATAAATGCCCAACGACAGGGCGATTTGCCTGAGGAAGGCTGGCGGATTTCCGCCCGGTGGCGGGTTTTGTACAGGGAGGATGGCGGGAATCCGCCCATCGCGCTTTGCCTGAACTGGCCTCTTCGCGGGTAAACCCGCTCCCACAGGTACTGCACAGGGTCTGAAAGCGGTGCGGACCCTGTGGGAGCGGGTTTACCCGCGAAGAGGCCGGCAACGCCAGTAAATCAATCGAGGTGGAAGGTGATCCTGAACGCAGCCCCGCCCAAGGGCGAATCCCCCAGGCTGAGCTCGGCGTCATAGCTGTCGACAATGTCCTTTACTACCGCCAGCCCGATCCCCTGCCCGGGGTGCTGGCTGTCCAGCCGCTCACCGCGCTCCAGAATGCGCTCACGCTGATCGGCCGGCACCCCTGGCCCATCGTCTTCGATACACAAGATCAACTGCCCGGGCGCCTGCTCAAGGCTCACCCGCACCTGGCCCAGGCTCAGGCGGTAGGCGTTTTCCAGCAGGTTGCCGAGCATTTCCAGCAAGGCGCCCTGCTCCATCGGCACCTGTGCCGCATCGGGCAGTTCCAGTGCCACGCTTACCTGCTTGTCCCGGTATACCTTGGCCAAGGTGCTGCACAGGCTGTCGAGCAACGGCCGCAGCCTCACGCTGTGGCGCACCAGGCCGCTCTTGCGCAGGCTGGCGCGTTGCAGCTGATAGTCGATCTGCTGGCTCATGCGCTCGATCTGGCTTTGCAGCACCCGCGCCTGCTCGCGCTCACCGCTGCGCTGCTGCAGGCTTTCGCCCACGCCTTGTAACACCGCCAGCGGCGTCTTCAGGCTGTGCGCCAGGTCGTCCAGTGAGTCGCGGTAGCGCGTACGCTGCTCACGCTCACTGCGCAACAGGCGGTTGAGCGAGCGGGTCAGGCGCAGCAGCTCGCGAGGGTGCTCGCCGCTCAGGCCATCGCGCGCCCCCGACTCCACTTCGTCCAGCTCGTGGCTTAGCCGGCGCAACGAGCGCAGGCCCCAGGTCAGGCCAGCCCACAGCAGCACCATCAGCGCCAGCAAGGCAGCACCGAAGCCCAGGTAGAGCTTCTCGCGCAGGCCATTGAGGGTGGCCGTGTACTCGCTCACCGGCTGCAGGGCGACAATGCTGTAGGCAGCACTTTGCCCCCCCAGCAACTTGATCTCGACGTCGTACACGAAAAACTCTTCGCCATCGCCCTGGTGAATGCGGGCGAATTCGTTGCCGCGCCCGTCATAGCGCGGGCGGTAGTTGATGTGCCGATCGGCGGTGGCCCGTGACTGCCAGACCAGGTTGCCATCGCGGTCAAAGATATAACCGAGCAGGCCCGTGTAGGGCAGGTTGTAGCGCTCGTCCGGCAGCAATGTCGGCATTTGCAGCCGGCCATGCTCGATACGCGCGGCGGAAATCAGCGTGGTCACATCCGAAGCCAGGCGCTGCTCGATCGATTCCTGCAGGGCCAGGCTGAAGGCCTTCTGCAAGGCCGGCAGCAGCGCCAGCATGAACAGCAGTGCCAGTACTGCGGCGGCCAGCATCAGGCGTACCCGCAGCGAGCGGATCATCGGCAGCGCTCGGTGAACAGATAGCCCAGGCCGCGTACGGTGTCGATGGGTTTGAAGCCGTGCTCGCCCTCAAGCTTGCGGCGCAGGCGGCCCACCAGTACTTCGATGACATTGGGGTCGCGCTCCTCGTCGCCCGGGTACAGCTGCTCCATCAGGCGATCCTTGGCCACCACCTGCTGATGATGGCGCATGAGGTATTCGAGAATGCGGTATTCGTAGGCGGTCAGCGCCAAGGGCTGTTCGTCGAGGCTGGCCTGCTTGCGGTTGAGGTCGAGTACCAAGGGGCCTGCGGCGATGGTCGACTGGGTGAAGCCGCTGGAGCGGCGCAACAGGGCATTCAGCCGCGCTTCCAGCTCTTCGAACTGGAACGGTTTGACCAGATAGTCGTCGGCACCGGCGGCCAGGCCCTCGACCTTGTCCTGCCAGTTGCCGCGGGCGGTGAGGATGAGAATGGGGAAGGTCTTGTCCTGGCTGCGCAAGCGCGTGATCAGTTCCAGGCCACTGATACCGGGCAAGCCCAGGTCGATGATGGCCAGGTCGAAGTGGTACTGCCCGGCCTGGTACAGCGCCTCCTCGGCATTGGCGACCGCCTCGACCACATGGCCGCTTTCGCCCAGACGGGTGTAGAGGTGATGGCGAAGCAGGGCTTCGTCCTCGACCACCAGCAGTTTCATGTGCAGCTCCTTGTGTATATTGCCTGTACCGGCCCTTTCGCGGCTAAAGCCGCTCCCACAGGGATCGCACAATTCCTGAGACTTGTGCAGCACCTGTAGGAGCGGCTTTAGCCGCGAAAGGGCCGGTACAGGATAACGCGGCTCGCTGGTCAGAACTTGTAGCTTGCTGCCAGATAGGTCTGCGCGCTGCTGGTCAGGCGCAGGGTGCCATCCTTCGGACCGCCATGGGCGCCCACTTCGGTCGCGGCATTGGTGCGCAGGTAACGATAGCCCAGCTCCACCGAAGCCTTGTCGGTAATGTCCTGGATCACACCGGCCTGCAGGCCGTAGGCATAACCGTAGTCGGTATCCCGGCTGGCGCCTGGCGAGTCCTGGGTGAGCTTGGTCATGCCCAGGCTGCCCCCGCCGAACAGTTTGGTGGTATCGCCCACCGGCAGGAACAGGTCGTAGCTGCCCAGCAGGTTTTCCTGGCGCAACTTCAGGCCGCTGTGGTCACCCGAGACGTTGTCGTAGGTCATGTAGTAGCGGCCCTGGTCGTTGATCTTGCCCACACGTACACCCCAGGTGTCATCCTTGCCGATGATGCCATCGGCGTTGAGGTGGTCGGTGTTGCGCTGCAGCAGGCCCGATTTGCGAACCTTGTCGCTGGTCTGGCCGTAGGTGAGGCTGGCGAAGTTGTCGTCGGCGGCCTGGGCAGTGGTGATGCCAGCGGCACAGACGGCCATGGCGGCAAGCAGGGTGTTGAAGGTTTTCATGGCTGGTTACTCCAGTTGGGTGCGCTGTTTCGGTCTGGAAGCTAGAGTAAGGAGGGCACCCTGAACCGCGACTGAACCCTGGCTGAACACCGGCTGAACGAACTGTCTGCAAGACAAGGAGTAGTAAAGATGCGCGCCCTGCTGGCCCTGACCCTGATGTGCAGCGCCGCCCTGGCCCAGGCGGCGATAGTGACCCGTGAAATTCCCTACCAGGACGCCGACGGCAAGCGTTTGATCGGCTACTACGCCTATGATGATGCAGTCCAAGGCAAGCGTCCGGGCATCGTCGTGGTGCATGAATGGTGGGGGCTGAATGACTATGCCAAGCGCCGCGCCCGTGACCTCGCGGCCTTGGGTTACAGTGCGCTGGCCATCGACATGTATGGCGATGGCAAGCAGACCGAACATCCGCAGGATGCCCAAGCGTTCATGGCCGAAGCGATGAAAGACCCGGCGGCTGCCGCCGAGCGCTTTGACGCGGGCCTGAAACTGCTGGAACTACAGCCTTACACCGACAAGAGCAGCTTAGGTGCCGTCGGTTACTGCTTCGGCGGCAAGGTGGTGCTCGATGCAGCACGACGCGGTGTGGACAAGCTCGATGCAGTGGTGAGCTTCCACGGTGCACTGGCCACACAGACGCCGGCCCAAGCCGGCAAGGTGAAGGCCTATGTACTGGTCGAGCACGGCGCCGCAGACAGCATGGTCACCCAAGAGCAGGTCAATGCGTTCAAAGCGGAAATGGACGCCGCCAAGGTCAACTACCAGTTCGTCAACATCCCTGGGGCCAAGCATGGCTTCACCAACCCCGATGCTGACCGGCTGAGCCATGGCGAACATGGTGGACCGGACATTGGCTACAACAAGGCTGCGGACGAGAGCTCTTGGGCGGATATGCAGGCGTTCTTCAAGCAGGTGTTCAAATAAGGATTGTCGGGGCCGCTTTGCGGCCCATCGCGACACAATGCAGCGCAGTACCTGTAGGAGCGGCCTTGTGTCGCGATGGGCTGCGCAGCAGCCCCTGCTATTCCACCTCCCACACCGCCGCTGCGGCTGGCACAATAGCCCCATGAACACTCTCCCCGCCTGCTGCGCCCCACTCCAGCACCACTGGCCCCTGCCCCGCCCGCTGCCCGGCGCAGTGCTGGTCAGTTGCGCCTTTGACCCTGCCCGCCTGGCACCCGACGACTTCCAGCGCGCCGGCGTCGTGCCCAGCGCCAGCCTGCAGCGCTCGGTGGCCAAGCGCCAAACCGAATACCTGGCCGGCCGGGTGTGCGCGCGCGCCGCGCTGCAGTGCCTGGACGGTCGCGACTACGTGCCCGGTACCCATGAGGACCGCTCGCCAATCTGGCCGGCGGGCATCCACGGCTCGATCACCCACGGCAAAGGCTGGGCCGCCGCCGTGGTCGCCGCCGAAGGCAGCTGCCAGGGCCTGGGCCTGGATCAGGAGGCGTTGCTGGATGACGAACGCGCCGAACGGCTGATGGCCGAAATCCTCACCCCGCCCGAGCTCGAACGCCTGGACCGCCGTCAACTCGGCCTGACGGTCACCCTGACCTTCTCGCTGAAGGAAAGCCTGTTCAAGACCCTCTATCCGCTGACCCGCCAGCGCTTCTATTTCGAACACGCCGAGGTGCTGGACTGGTCCACCGAAGGCCTGGCCCGCCTGCGCCTGCTCACCGACCTGTCGCCGCAGTGGCGCCAAGGCGCCGAGTTGCAAGGCCAGTTCTGCCTGCAGGACGGCCACCTGCTCAGCCTGGTCAGCGTCTGACCTTTACTGTGGCGCTTGCTGGCGTGGCCAGTTCAGGCTGAAGCAGGCGCCACCCAACGCTTCGCTACGCCCCACCGTCGCCCGGCCCGTGTGCCAGTAGATGATTCGCCGCACGATCGACAGGCCCAAGCCGTGCCCACCCGAAGCACGGGTGCGGCTGTCATCCAGGCGGGTGAACGGGGTGAAGATGCGGTCCCAGAAGCCCTCGGGGATCCCCGGCCCGTCATCTTCGACATCGATGCGGCATCGCTGCTGCCCCAACTGGTAGCTCACGCGCACCTCAGACCCGGCATGGCGCATAGCGTTACTGACCAGGTTCTGCAGCGCCCGGTGCAAGTAACGCGGCTCGGCCTCGACCCACGCGCCTTCGGCATCCGCGCCCTGGCAGTCGCCGCGCACGACCCGCACCTCGGCACGCAACGGTGACAGCTCTTCGATCACCCGCGCGAGCAAGGCATCCAGGTCGACCCGCTGGAACTTCAAGGCCGGCGCGCCTTGCTCCAGGCGGGCGTAGGTCAGCATTTCGTCGACCAGCTTGTCGAGGTCCTGGATATCACCGTCCATGCCCGCCAAGTGCTTGGCCCGCGCCTGTTCGGTGGTGGCAGTTTCGATCATCTCCAAGCCAAAGCGCAGGCGTGCAACCGGCGTGCGCAACTCGTGGGACACCGCCCGCACCAGCTCGCGCTGCATGGTCAGCGAGCGCTGAAGGTGCTCGGCCATGCCGTTGAAGGCGGCGGCCAGGCGCCCCACCGAGTCGGCGTCACCGGCGGGCACGCGGGTGTCCAGGCTGCCCTGGGCAATGCGTGTGGCGGCGATCTCCAGGCCCGACACCCGGCGCTCAAGCTGGCGCACCAGCAGGTAGACCACCAGGCCGATCAGGCACAGGCCGAGAAAGGTAATCAGGATCAGCAACTGCGGTGGATACGGGTTGAGCTGGTACAACGGGCCAATTTCCAGCACCCAGGGCGAGCCTGCCAGCCCGGCAAACACCCGGATCGAGTCGCCATCCTTGCCCAGCGCCATGACCGTGTCGCCCTCCTCGACCCGGCGCCGCTGGTCATCGTCCAGGCTGACCCGCTCGATGCGCTGCAGGGCGACGCCAAAACCGAAGCCCTTTTCCTGCTTGATCTGTGCCAGCCGCTGCTGCTGCTCGGTGATCGGGTAGCGCACCAGTTCATCGGCCAACAGATACAGGGTGGCCCGCGCCAGTTGCTCGCTTATCTGCTTGATCTGCGCCACCAGCATCAGGTCTTCCTGGCCGACCTTGCGCAGCACTTGCGCCGCATGTGGGCCGGTCTTTTCGACCACCACCAGGCCGCGGTACAGGCGCGCCCGCTGGCCGCCGTCGAGGCTGCGCCCAGTCATCGGTTGCAGCGCCAGCGGCACACCGAGCAATCGCTCCCAGATCAGCAGCGAGCGTTTGCGTTCGGTTGCATTCTGCTGTGCCAGGTTGTCAGCCATCAGGCTGAAGGTACCTTGGGCCAGGCCTTCCCGGTGCTGGGCGGCGCGCACTTCGTTGGCCAGGTGCAGGCTGAGCACGCCGAGCAAGGCCACCAGCACCAGCACCGCCAGCATGCCGCCGTAGATACGCAGAAAGATCGAATTGTTCATGGCGCTTCGCCGACAAACAGGTAGCCCTTGCTGCGCAGGGTCTTGATCAGCCGTGGCTGAAGCGGGTCATCGCCGATCTTGGGGCGGATCTTCGAGATGCGTATGTCGATGGAACGGTCCTGGCCGTCGTAGCCGACGCCACGCAGCGCGGTGAAGATCTGTTCACGGGTCAGTACCCGGCCCGCGTTGCTGGCCAGCAGCCAGAGCAGGTCGAACTCGGCACCGGTCAGCTCGATCAGCTGGTCGCCCAGGCGCGCCTCGCGCAGGCGGTTGTCGATACTCAGTGCGCCAAACGCCAGCTCCTGGCGCTTGCTGTCCACGGCTTCGCTGCGGCGCAGCAGGGCCTGGATACGCGCCAGCAGCAGGCGTGGACGTACCGGTTTGCAGACATAGTCGTCGGCGCCAAGGTCCAGGCCCTGGACCTGGTCGAGTTCGTCGCTGCGTGCGGTGAGCATGAGAATGGGGCCGGGGTACTGGTTGCGTACCCGGCGGCAGATGCTCAGGCCGTCCTCGCCGGGCAGCATGAGGTCGAGGATGACCAGATCGGGCTGGCTGTCGACGATGCGCCGGGCGGCGCGGGCGCCATCGCCCTCCACCGCGACCTCGAAGCCGTTGGCCTGCAGGTACTCGGCGGTGAGCTCGGCCAGACGCTGGTCGTCTTCGACAATGAGGATGCGGGGTACGGGGTGGTCCATGGCCTCTGCCTTTGCTTGTTGTTTTTTATTACCTGTACCGGCCTCTTCGCAGCACAAGGCTGCTCCTACAGGATACGGCGCTTTTCTGTAGGAGCAGCCTTGTGCTGCGAAGGGGCCGGTACAGGGAACATAACCCTTTAACCAAAAGGCAACATCCCCCCAGGATACTCAGTAGCACCTCCGGCGCTGCCAACCCGCCGTAGCCCCCTCGACTGAACCGTTTTTTGTGATAGGGTTCGCGCCCGAAAAAAACTGCCCGGGGGCAACAA
The DNA here is from genome assembly GCF_000498395.2 of Pseudomonas putida S13.1.2. NCBI lineage: Bacteria > Pseudomonadati > Pseudomonadota > Gammaproteobacteria > Pseudomonadales > Pseudomonadaceae > Pseudomonas > Pseudomonas putida. The sequence goes on along the minus strand of NZ_CP010979.1, from coordinate 6,421,324 downwards.
GGCGCAGAAAAATACTGCAAACCACTTGGCACAAGGCCTACAGCGAATACCCACCATTCACTCACAAAGTACGCACAAGTTATCCACAGGCGCTCGCCTTGCAAAGCCCCCAATACCGCATTATCTTGTATCCCGAACGCAGCGAACCACTACATATAGGGGTTCGTGCAAAATCACACACAAAAGTCAACCCGCAAAATCAAGCGATTTTCCGAGCTGAACTTCAGGTGATTTCAGCAGCCAAACCGCTCCTGCGGAGGCGACCGAGGCAAGCCCTTCCAGGGCCTTGTTCGGGTATGGGTGTTGCAGGCCAGGCCTGGCATCCATCAGCAACAGTTTTTGGGCCCCGCCCAAAACCTTTGACTTCGGCCAGGGAGCGGCAAGCTATTGCCCCTTATTCCTGAGTCTGTCCCGAAGTCGGTACGCCCGTGCGGGCGGATGCGTATGCATTGCGCATCCCCGCCGGGCCATCGAGCAAGTGGACGGAACGGTGGGCGCCCAAAAGGCGCCTGAACAATATAGAAACTGTGGAGACACCCACCCATGCAAACCGACACAACTCGCGAGAACCCGCAGGCCAAGGTGCCGCAGGCCGCCGATTCCAACCAGGATCTGGCCGCCACTGCCCCTGGCCAACTGCGCGTGATCAAGCGTAACGGCACTGTCGTCCCCTACACCGACGACAAGATCACCGTTGCCATCACCAAGGCGTTCCTTGCAGTTGAAGGCGGCACCGCCGCCGCTTCGTCGCGCATCCACGACACCGTCGCGCGTCTGACCGAACAGGTTACCGCCACGTTCAAACGTCGCATGCCATCGGGTGGCACCATCCACATCGAAGAAATCCAGGACCAGGTAGAACTGGCCCTGATGCGCGCCGGCGAGCAGAAAGTTGCCCGCGACTACGTGATCTACCGCGACCAGCGCGCCAAGCAGCGTGCCACCCGCGCCAACACCGACGCCGTGGTCGAGCCGCACCCGAGCATCCGCATCACCCTGGCTGACGGCAGCCTGGCGCCGCTCGACATGGCCCGCCTGAACACCATCATCAGCGAAGCCTGCGAAGGCCTGGCTGAAGTCGATGGCGACCTGATCCAGCGCGAAACCCTGAAGAACCTGTACGACGGCGTGGCCATCAAGGACGTCAACACCGCCCTGGTGATGACCGCCCGTACCCTGGTCGAGCGCGAGCCGAACTACTCGTTCGTGACCGCCCGCCTGCTGATGGACACCCTGCGTGCCGAAGGCCTGGGCTTCCTCAGCGTTGCCGACAGCGCCACCCACCACGAGATGGCTGACCTGTACGCCAAGGCCCTGCCGGCCTACATCGCCAAAGGTATCGAGTTCGAGCTGCTGAACCCGGCCCTGGCCGACTTCGACCTGGAAAAACTGGGCAAGGCGATCAACCACGAGCGCGACCAGCAGTTCACCTACCTGGGCCTGCAGACCCTGTACGACCGCTACTTCATCCACAAGGATGGCGTGCGCTTCGAGCTGCCGCAGGTGTTCTTCATGCGTGTGGCCATGGGCCTGGCGCTGGAAGAGAAAGACAAGGAAGCCCGTGCGATCGAGTTCTACAACCTGTTGTCGTCCTTCGACTACATGGCCTCGACCCCGACCCTGTTCAACGCCGGCACCCTGCGCCCGCAGCTGTCCAGCTGCTACCTGACCACCGTGCCGGACGACCTGTCGGGCATCTACCACGCGATCCACGACAACGCCATGCTGTCGAAATTCGCCGGTGGCCTGGGCAACGACTGGACCCCTGTGCGTGCACTGGGCTCCTACATCAAGGGCACCAACGGCAAGTCCCAGGGCGTCGTACCGTTCCTGAAAGTGGTCAACGACACTGCCGTTGCCGTCAACCAGGGTGGCAAGCGCAAGGGCGCCGTCTGTGCCTACCTGGAAACCTGGCACCTGGACATCGAAGAATTCATCGAGCTGCGCAAGAACACCGGTGATGACCGCCGTCGTACCCACGACATGAACACCGCCAACTGGATCCCTGACCTGTTCATGAAGCGTGTCTTCGATGACGGCAAGTGGACCCTGTTCTCGCCTTCGGAAGTGCCAGACCTGCACGACCTGACCGGCAAGGCCTTCGAAGAGCGCTACGAGTACTACGAAGCCCTGACCGAGTACAACAAGATCAAGGTGTTCAAGACCATCCAGGCCAAAGACCTGTGGCGCAAGATGCTGTCGATGCTGTTCGAGACCGGCCACCCGTGGCTGACCTTCAAGGACCCGTGCAACCTGCGTTCGCCGCAGCAGCACGTGGGCGTGGTCCACAGCTCGAACCTGTGCACCGAGATCACCTTGAACACCAACAAGGACGAGATCGCGGTCTGCAACCTGGGCTCGATCAACCTGCCGAACCACATCGTCGACGGCAAGCTGGACACGGTTAAGCTGCAACGCACCGTGAACACCGCCGTGCGCATGCTCGACAACGTGATCGACATCAACTACTACTCGGTGCCGCAGGCGCGTAACTCGAACCTCAAGCACCGCCCGGTCGGCCTGGGCATCATGGGCTTCCAGGACGCACTGTACCTGCAGCACATCGCCTACGGCTCCGACGCTGCCGTCGAGTTCGCCGACAAGTCGATGGAAGCGGTCAGCTACTACGCGATCCAGGCGTCTTGCGACCTGGCCGACGAGCGTGGCGCCTACGAGACCTTCCAGGGTTCGCTGTGGTCCAAAGGCATCCTGCCGCTGGATTCGCAACAGATCCTGATCGAGGCCCGTGGCCAGAAGTACATCGACGTCGACCTGAACGAGACCCTGGACTGGGCGCCGGTGCGTGCTCGCGTACAAAAAGGTATTCGTAACTCGAACATCATGGCCATCGCGCCAACCGCGACCATCGCCAACATCACCGGCGTGTCGCAGTCGATCGAGCCGACCTACCAGAACCTGTACGTGAAATCGAACCTGTCGGGCGAGTTCACCGTGATCAACCCGTACCTGGTCCGTGACCTGAAGGCCCGCGGCCTGTGGGACTCGGTCATGATCAACGACCTGAAGTACTACGACGGTTCGGTGCAGCAGATCGAGCGTATCCCGCAAGAGCTGAAAGACCTGTACGCCACCGCGTTCGAAGTCGAGACCAAGTGGATTGTCGACGCAGCTTCCCGTCGCCAGAAGTGGATCGACCAGGCTCAATCGCTGAACCTGTACATCGCAGGCGCCTCGGGCAAGAAGCTGGACGTGACCTACCGCATGGCCTGGTACCGTGGCCTGAAAACCACCTACTACCTCCGTGCCCTGGCTGCGACCAGCACCGAGAAGTCGACCATCAACACCGGCAAGCTCAACGCCGTTTCCAGCGGCGGCGACAGCGCCCCGGTCCAGGCAGCCGGCCCAGCGCCAGTGCCGAAGGCCTGCGCGATCGACGAGCCGGATTGCGAAGCCTGCCAATAAGGCCTTCGCACCGCTGAGGTGAACATGCCGCCTCAACCGCCTTCGGGGGTTGAGGCGGTATTTTTTTGCCTCAAGAAAAGGCCGCGATCGGCCGTTACACGCACTACCACCGATAGGTGCTGACCGAGATCAAAACACCATATGCTGTGCCGATAAAAAAAAATCACACAAGATATAGGATGAAATCTCATTTACGGCTAGACTCACATCCGTGTTGAAACAACAGGTTTCAGGTGAACGGAAGCACGCAATGCCGGTCGAAAAATTACCTTCGCATGGCCTTTGCGCCGCCCCGATCCACCCTGAATTCCGGTATACTTCGCCCCCCAAAAAGGGTTGAGCTAATGATCGACTGCGAGACGCAAGCGCCGCTTGCCCAGACCGCACGTTTTATCGTAGCCGTACAGCTTTCAGGCGCCTTGGCCCCTCGCTCGAGGGTAGGACAAGCGCTGACTCGAACAACTTCAAATGTGACGAGAGCCCGCTCTCACTGCCTGCCGTAACGCCTGATGGGTCTTGCGCAGTACAGGCATCACCTCAAAATCCAACCGGTTGCCACGAGCAACCCTCAAGCAGGAGCCAAACCATGCTGAGCTGGGACGAATTCGATAACGAAGACGGCGAAGTAGCCGCCAAAGGCAACACCCCTGCGCAGGCCGCTGCCGCCGCCACCCTCGACAAGCTCGACAGCGCCGGTGGTGCCGCCGCTCTGGAAGCTCGCGCTGCCACCGCGTCTGACTCCGAAGCCGTCAAACGTGCCAAGGCTGCCCTCGACGCCCTCGACGTGGCCGAAGGCCTGGCCGAGCTGGAAGGTTCTTCTGCCCGTGTCGCGGTAGACGAAAAGCGCATGATCAACTGCCGCGCCGACCTGAACCAGCTGGTACCGTTCAAGTACGACTGGGCCTGGCAGAAGTATCTGGACGGCTGCGCCAACCACTGGATGCCGCAAGAGGTCAACATGACCGCCGACATCGCCCTGTGGAAGAGCCAGGACGGCCTGACCGAGGACGAGCGCCGCATCGTCATGCGTAACCTGGGCTTCTTCTCCACCGCCGACTCGCTGGTTGCCAACAACCTGGCCCTGGCCGTGTACCGCCTGATCACCAACCCGGAGTGCCGCCAGTACATCCTGCGCCAGGCCTTTGAAGAGGCGATCCACACCCACGCCTACCAGTACTGCATCGAGTCGCTGGGCATGGATGAAGGCGAGATCTTCAACATGTACCACGAGATCCCGTCGGTCGCTAAAAAAGCCGCCTGGGGCCTGAAGTACACCCGCGCCATCTCCGACCCGGAATTCAACACCGGCACCGTCGAAACCGACAAAGAGCTGCTGCGCAACCTGATCGCCTACTACTGCGTGCTGGAAGGCATCTTCTTCTACTGCGGCTTCACCCAGATCCTGTCCATGGGCCGCCGCAACAAGATGACCGGCGTTGCCGAGCAGTTCCAGTACATCCTGCGTGACGAGTCGATGCACCTGAACTTCGGTATCGACGTGATCAACCAGATCAAGATCGAGAACCCGCACCTGTGGGACGCGGCGATGAAGGAAGAAGCGACCCAGATGATCCTGCAAGGGACCCAGTTGGAGATCGAATACGCCCGTGACACCATGCCACGCGGTGTACTGGGCATGAACGCAGCGATGATGGAGGACTACCTCAAGTTCATCGCCAACCGTCGCCTGACCCAGATTGGCCTGAAAGAAGAGTATCCAGGGACTACCAACCCGTTCCCATGGATGAGCGAGATCATGGACTTGAAGAAGGAGAAGAACTTCTTTGAGACGCGTGTGATTGAGTATCAGACGGGTGGTGCTTTGAGCTGGGACTGATTGTCCGGGCTGAACATCGAGGAGGCTGCCGATTGGCAGCCTTTTTTATTGGTAGAGGAAGCATAGCAAGTCAGCGGACGGTTTCGCCTGTGCTGGCCTCTTCACGGGCATGCCCGCTCCCACCGAAGCAGAGCTCTGGCTTTGAGGCGGTGTTTTACTTTGAGATTGCGACCTGGGACCGCCAAATCCTTGAAGCCTACTCAAGTCGCTCAGCAGCCTTTTTGTAAGCTTTCGCGGCACAAGGCCGCTCCTACAGGGAATCGCGTAGCAGGGGAGATTTGCCAAGGTAACTGGCGGCCGTGGCGCCAGGGAGCGCTGGATCTTAGCCGGGAAGCGTGGCGGAAAAGGAAGAGGCCCCGCCCACGCCGACAGGAGGGGTACGGCACCAACGAGGATGCCGGGACTGGACATGCCAGTCTACGTGGTCGAGGGCGAGGCCAGATCTGAAGATAGCGCAGGCTAGCCGCAGGGTCCACAGCCAATCGGATTTGATTTGTAAATCATGTCCCACGTACTGCGCGTGGAATGCAGCAACTGGGCCCTACCTGCTCAGCTATCAGCCGTTGACAGCTCACCTCCCACTTGCTAATAATCGCCCTCAGTTGTACGACAACACATAACAAGAACAACAATCAGTGGACGATCCCATGTCGACACCCATCCCGCTACACCCACGTCTGTTGCACACCCCTCTTCGCCCGGCCAGCTCGCGTACACCTGCCAGTACGTAGCGCCCGGTTACCGCGCATTCACCCCTGGCCCTGACCGGCCCGTTAACTACCCGCCCCTGCCGCAGGCCGCTTGCGCGTGCCCGGTGGACGGGCTGCCACACCCTTCGGGAGCACAACAATAATGAAAATCTGCCACACCTTGCCCTTCGCCCTGCTTGGCGCCGGGGTCATCGCCGGCCTGCCGGGCACCAGCCTGGCTGCGGGTTTTGTCGAGGACAGCAAGGCCACCCTCGGGCTGCGCAACTTCTACATCAACCGCAACTTCACCAACCCCAGCAACCCACAGAGCAAGGCCGAGGAATGGACGCAAAGCTTCATTCTCGATGCCCGTTCAGGATTCACCGAGGGGCCGATAGGGTTTGGCGTGGATGTGCTGGGGCTGTGGTCGGTCAAGCTCGATGGCGGCGGCGGTACATACGGCACGGCGTTGCTGCCACGCCATGACGATGGCAAGCCGGCAGATGACTATGGGCGCCTGGCAGTGGCGGGCAAGGCGCGGATCTCCAAGACCGAGCTGAAGATCGGTGAGTGGATGCCGGTGCTGCCGATTCTACGCTCGGACGACGGTCGCTCGTTGCCGCAGACGTTCCGTGGCGGGCAGGTCACCTCCAATGAAATCGCAGGGCTGACCCTGTACGGCGGCCAGTTCCGCGGCAACAGCCCGCGTAACGACGCCAGCATGGAAGACATGAGCTACGGCGCTGGCGTGTCGGACCGGTTCAACTTCGTCGGCGGCGAGTACAAGTTCAACCAGGACCGCACGTTGGTGGGCCTGTGGAATGCGGTGCTGAAGGACGTGTACCAGCAGCAATACCTGCAACTGAGCCACAGCCAGCCGGTGGGTGACTGGACCCTGGGGGCGAACCTGGGCTACTTCCATGGCGATGAGGACGGCTCGGAACGCGCCGGCGAACTGGACAACAAGACCTACTCGGGGATGTTCTCGGCCAAGTACGGCGGTAGCACCTTCTGGGTAGGTTTGCAGAAAGTGGATGGCGATACCTGGATGCGGGTCAACGGCACCAGTGGCGGCACCTTGGCCAACGACAGTTACAACTCCAGCTTCGACAATGCCAACGAGCGCTCGTGGCAAGTGCGTCATGACTTCAACTTTGTCACCGTCGGGGTACCGGGGTTGACCCTGATGAACCGCTACATCAGCGGGCGCGATGTGCATAGCGGGGGGGTAACCGATGGCAAGGAGTGGGTGCGTGAGACGGAGCTGGCGTACGTGATCCAGAGCGGAGCGTTCAAGGACTTGAGCGTGAAATGGCGAAATTCGTCGATTCGGCGGGATTACAGCAATAACGAGTTCGATGAGAACCGGTTGATCTTCAACTACCCGTTGTCGCTCTTGTAACCGAGAAGCCCGGCACTGATTGAAATTAGGGCCGCTTTGCGCCCCATCGCCGGCAAGCCAGCTCCCACCAGGCCGCGGTAATTTCCAGCCAAGTGGAGTACCTGTGGGAGCTGGCTTGCCGGCGATAGGGCCCTGACAGGCCATAAAGAGACGCAGGCCTCATTGACAACAACCGAACCCACCGCCAATAATCATAAAAGTCATACGACAACCTACAACAATTAACAACAAGAGCCGGCCATGACCACTACCCCCCTCAATCGCCTGCTGCTCACCGGAGCCGCAGGCGGCCTGGGCAAGGTCCTTCGCGAACGCCTGCAAGGCTACGCCGAGGTCCTGCGCCTTTCCGACATCAGCGAAATGGCCCCTGCTGCGGGCCCACATGAAGAAGTCATCACCTGCGACCTGGCCGACAAGGCTGCTGTACATGCCTTGGTCGAAGGCGTGGATGCCATCATCCACTTTGGCGGCGTGTCCACCGAGCATTCCTTCGAAGACATCCTCGGGCCCAACATCTGCGGCGTGTTCCATGTTTACGAGGCGGCGCGCAAGCATGGGGTGAAGCGCATCATCTTCGCCAGCTCCAACCACACCATCGGTTTCTACCGCCAGGACGAGCGCATCGACGCCCACTCGCCGCGCCGCCCCGACAGCTACTACGGGCTGTCCAAGTGCTACGGCGAGGATGTAGCCAGTTTCTACTTCGACCGCTACGGCATCGAGACTGTCAGCATTCGCATCGGCTCTTCGTTCCCCCAGCCCCAGAACCCTCGCATGCTCTGCACGTGGCTGAGCTATGACGACCTGGTGCAGCTTATCGAGCGAGGGTTGTTCACGCTCGACGTTGGCCACACCATCGTCTACGGCGCCTCCGACAACCGCACCGTGTGGTGGGACAACCGCCATGCCGAGCACCTTGGGTATGTACCCAAGGACAGCTCCGAGCGCTTCCGCGCCGCTGTGGAAGCCCAACCGGCGCCCGCCGCGGATGACCCGAGCATGGTCTACCAGGGCGGCGCCTTTGCCGTGGCCGGCCCGTTCAACTGAACCCACGCACGCCAGGAGGCACGGCCATGAACTTCGAACTGATTGTCGACGCCCGCAACGGCACCGGCGAAAGCCCCGTGTGGCACCCCAGCGAACAGGCCCTGTACTGGGTCGACATCCCCGCCCGCCAACTGCACCGCTGGCAGGCGGCCGATGGCAAGCACCAGGTTTGGCAGGGCAACGAGATGCTGGCCTGCATCGCCCGCAGCGGCCAGGGCTGGGTCGCTGGCATGGAAAGCGGCATCTTCCAGCTCCAGGCCAAGCCCGACGGCAGCCTTGATAGCCGCCTGCTCAGCAGCGTGCCGCACGCCCAGGCCGGCATGCGCTTCAACGATGGCCGCTGCGACCGCCAGGGCCGCTTCTGGGCTGGCACCATGCTGCTGGACATGCAGCAAGGTGCCCACGTGGGTGCGCTGTACCGGCATGATGGAGAAGGCCAGCTGCACCTGCAGCAAGATGGCATGATCGTACCCAACGGCCTGGCCTTCAGCCCCGACGGCACGCGCATGTACCTGTCCGACTCGCACCCCAACGTGCAGAAGGTCTGGGCTTTCGACTACGACATCGACAGCGGCACGCCATACAACAAGCGGCTGTTCGTCGACATGCGCGGCTACCCAGGCCGCCCCGATGGCGCAGCAATCGACCAAGACGGCTGCTACTGGATCTGCGGCAATGACGCCGGGCAGATCCACCGCTTCACCCCTGACGGCCGCCTCGACCGCTCGCTGAGCGTGCCGGTGAAAAAGCCGGCAATGTGCGCCTTCGGCGGCGCCAACCTCGACACCCTGTACGTCACCTCGATCCGCCCCACAGGCACAGACCTCAGTGACCAGCCCCTGGCGGGCGGGGTATTTGCCCTCAACCCTGACACCAAGGGCCTGGAGGAACCTGCCTACCGGGGCTGACGCCCTCTGCCGCACCCACACTTGCACGCACGAAACCGGATAATAAAAACCACGGAGTTTCATCATGACGTTCAAACGCAAGCTGCTCCTTGCCGTACTCCCGTTCGCCTTCAGCGTGGCCATGCCCGCCTCGGCACTGGACATCAAGTTCGCCGAAATCCACCCGGCCGGCTACCCGACCGTGGTCGCCGAGCAGAACATGGGCAAAAAACTCGAGCAGGCCAGCAACGGCGACATCACCTTCAAGATGTTCGCCGGCGGTGTGCTGGGCTCGGAAAAGGAAGTGATCGAACAGGCGCAGATCGGTGCGGTGCAGATGACCCGCGTCAGCCTGGGCATCGTCGGCCCGGTGGTGCCGGATGTGAACGTGTTCAACATGCCGTTCGTGTTCCGTGACCATGATCACATGCGCAAGATCATCGACGGCGAGATCGGCCAGGAAATCCTCGACAAGATCACCAACTCCGATTTCAACCTGGTGGCCCTGGCCTGGATGGACGGCGGCTCGCGCAGCATCTATACGAAAAAACCGGTACGCAGCCTGGAAGACCTCAAGGGCATGAAGATTCGCGTACAGGGCAACCCGCTGTTCATCGACATGATGAACGCCATGGGCGGCAACGGCATCGCCATGGACACCGGGGAAATCTTCAGCGCCCTGCAAACCGGCGTGATCGATGGCGCCGAGAACAACCCGCCCACCCTGCTTGAGCACAACCACTTCCAGAGCGCCAAGTACTACACCCTGACCGGGCACCTGATCCTGCCGGAACCCGTGGTGATGTCCAAGACCACCTGGAACAAGCTCAGCCCCGAGCAGCAGGCGTTGGTGAAAAAGGTGGCGCGTGAAGCCCAGATGGAAGAGCGCGCGCTGTGGGACGCCAAGTCTGCCGCCAGCGAAGAGAAGCTCAAGGCCGCTGGTGTCGAGTTCATTACCGTCGACAAGAAGCCGTTCTATGACGCCACCGCGTCCGTACGGGAAAAATACGGCGCGCCGTACGCCGACCTGATGAAGCGTATCGACGCCGTCCAGTAACAGCGGCCCCAGCCCAATCGACCTCGGCAGTGCGGCGCCCGCCGCCCTGCCGCTTTGGTGATGCCCATGAAAAGCCTCTTCCTGCGTGTGAACGACACGCTGTACCGCGCCTGTATCTGGATCGCCGGCCTGTCGATCCTGACCATGACGCTGATCATTCCCTGGGGCATCTTTGCCCGTTACGTGCTCGGTACCGGCTCCAGCTGGCCGGAGCCGGTGGCCATCCTGCTGATGGTGGTGTTCACCTTCGTCGGCGCCGCTGCCAGCTACCGGGCCGGGGCGCACATGGCGGTGGCGATGATCACCGATCGCCTGCCACCGCTGCAGCGCAGCATGGTCGCGCTACTGGTGCAAGTACTGATGATCCTGGTGTGCGTGTTCATGACCTACTACGGCACCAAGCTGTGCATCACTACCTGGAACCAGTTTCTGGCATCCCTGCCGGGTGTGCGGGTGGGCATGACCTATGCGCCGATCCCGGTCGGTGGCGTGCTAACCCTGGTCTTTGTGCTGGAAAAACTCCTGCTGGGCGACCAGAGCCACCGCAAGGTGGTGCGTTTCGACCACGTAGAAGAAAGCGAAGGAGCGGCATAAATGGATGCGTTCATTCTGTTGGGCAGTTTCATTGCACTCATCCTGCTGGGCATGCCGGTGGCCTACGCCCTGGGCCTGTCGGCGCTGATCGGCGCCTGGTGGATCGACATCCCGCTGCAGGCGATGATGATCCAGGTGGCCAGTGGGGTTAACAAGTTCTCGCTGCTGGCCATTCCATTCTTCGTGCTGGCCGGCGCGATCATGGCCGAAGGCGGTATGTCACGGCGGCTGGTGGCCTTTGCCGGGGTGCTGGTGGGCTTCGTGCGTGGCGGCCTGTCGCTGGTCAACATCATGGCCTCGACCTTCTTCGGTGCAATTTCCGGCTCGTCGGTGGCCGATACCGCCTCGGTGGGCTCGGTACTGATCCCGGAGATGGAGCGCAAAGGCTACCCGCGTGAATTTTCCACCGCCGTGACCGTCAGTGGCTCGGTGCAGGCGCTGCTGACCCCGCCCAGCCACAACTCGGTGCTGTACTCGCTGGCAGCGGGCGGCACGGTATCCATTGCCTCGCTGTTCATGGCGGGTGTGATGCCCGGGTTGCTGCTAAGCGCAGTCATGATGGGCCTGTGCCTTATCTTCGCGAAGAAGCGCAACTACCCCAAAGGCGAAGTGATACCGCTGCGCCAGGCGTTGAAGATTGCCGGTGAAGCGCTGTGGGGCCTGATGGCGATGGTCATCATCCTAGGCGGTATCCTGTCGGGCGTGTTCACCGCTACCGAATCGGCCGCCGTGGCGGTGGTGTGGTCATTCTTCGTGACCATGTTCATCTACCGCGACTACAAGTGGCGCGACCTGCCCAAGCTGATGCACCGCACGGTACGGACCATCTCCATCGTGATGATCCTGATCGGCTTTGCCGCCAGCTTCGGCTACGTGATGACGCTGATGCAGATCCCGTCGAAGATCACCACGGCGTTCCTGACCCTGTCGGACAACCGCTACGTGATCCTGATGTGCATCAATTTCATGCTGTTGCTGCTGGGCACGGTGATGGACATGGCGCCGCTGATCCTGATCCTTACGCCGATCCTGCTGCCGGTGATTACCGGTATTGGTGTGGACCCGGTGCACTTCGGCATGATCATGCTGGTAAACCTGGGGATCGGGCTGATAACACCACCGGTGGGCGCCGTGCTGTTCGTGGGCTCGGCCATCGGCAAGGTAAGCATCGAATCGACGGTGAAGGCGCTGCTGCCGTTCTACCTGGCGCTGTTCCTGGTGCTGATGGCGGTGACTTACATACCGGCAATTTCGCTGTGGCTGCCTAGCGTGGTGCTGTAACGGCAATCGGGGCCGCTCTGCGCCCCATCGCCGGCAAGCCAGCTCCCACAGGATTGTGCAGCCTTCCAGCCCTGCGCAAGCCCTGTGGGAGCTGGCTTGCCGGCGATGGGCTGCAAAGCAGCCCTCTGGTTCTTTCTGCAAATGGATCCTGCACATGGCTGTTCCCTCCTCGGCTGTACCTCTATTCCCGCGCAAACTGGCCATCGCCCTGCTCGCCCTGCTGGCCTGTTCATTCGCCGGCAACCACATCGCCGCGCGCATCGCCTTCGATGACGGCACCGGCGTGCTGCTGGCGATTCTCTGCCGCTCAGGCATCACCTTGCTGGTACTGGCCTGCCTGCTGTTGTGGCAACGCCAGGCGCTGGGCCTGCCCGCAGGCACCCGGCACTGGCAGCTGCTGCTGGGCCTGCTGATCGCCACCCAAAGCCTGTGCCTGTACTCGGCGGTGGCGCGCATTCCGGTAGCCCTGGCGCTGCTGGTGGGCAACACCTTCCCGATGCTGCTGGCGCTGCTCACCTGGGCGCTGGGCGGCGCACGCCCGACCGGCCGCACCGTGCTGTTCATGGGCCTGATCCTGTGCGGCCTGGTGCTGGCGCTGGATGTGCCGGCACGCCTTGCCGACAGCAGCACGGCCAACCCGCACTGGGCGCTAGGGGTCGGCCTGGCCTTCAGCGCCGCCTGTGCCTTCGCCTGCGCCTTGTGGATCACCGACCACAAACTGGCCAGCGTGCGCGGCCCCGTGCGCAGCCTGCTGACCTTGCTGATCGTGTTCTCCAGCATGCTGGTTGCAGGCGCAAGCGGCGTGATGCCGTCCGGCTTGTCACTGCCGGGCAGCAGCAGTGGCTGGTTGGCCTTGGCCAGCCTGGTGGTGCTGTATGGCCTGGCCTTCACCTTGCTGTTTGTGTGTGTGCCAAGGCTGAACATGGCGCAGAACGCACCGGTGATGAACGTCGAGCCCATCGCCACACTGCTGCTGGGTTGGGCCTTGCTCGACCAGCAGCTCGGCACCCTGCAATTACTCGGCGGCGCCGTGGTGGTGTGCGGCATCGTGCTGCTCACCTACCGTCGGGCCAGTTGATTGTTCATTTGAAAGGAGCCTTGAATGGCTGTGACCGAACTGCACCTGCAGGACCACCTGACCCGCCTGAGCCTGGCTCCGGAGCTGGGCGCCAGCCTGGTCAACTGGGAAGTGAAAGCGACCGGGCAAGCGCTGCTGCGCCATTCTGACCCGGCCGCGCTGGCCAGTGGCACCCCGCGACGCCTGGCCTGTTACCCGTTGGCGCCATGGTCCAACCGCATTGCCGAGGGTGGCTTTGCCCGGCCGGAAGGCTGGCAGGCATTGGCGCCCAATACCGGCCATGACCCTTACCCGATTCATGGCAGTGCCTGGCAACAGGCCTGGCAGGTAGAACACCACAGTGAACGACGGGCCCGGTTGACGCTGGACAGTGCAGTGCCGTTTGCCTACCAAGCCACGCTGGATGTGCACCTGCAGGATGGCTGCCTGAGCCTGGACCTGCATGTGACGCACCTGGATGAACCGGCTACCTGGTATGGGTTGGGGTTGCATCCTTACTTCCCGCGGTATCCCGATACCCAGCTATATGCAGTGGCGCGCAAGGTATGGCTGGCGGAGGACGGGCGGTTGCCGTCGTACCAGGCCGAGGTGCCTGAGCAGTGGTGTTTCAATGCCTTGGGGCGTTTGCCCGAGACGGTGGTCGATCACGCCTTCAGTGGCTGGCCGGGAGAGTGTGTGATCGAACAGCCAAGCGCGGGTTATCGACTGGCGTGCAGTGCCAGCGGGGCTGAGCACTTCTTGCTGTTTTGCCCGCAGGGGCAAGGGTTTTTCTGCTTTGAACCGGTAAGCCACCCGGTCAATGCGCATCACCTGCCAGGGCGGCCGGGGTTGCGCTTGTTGCAGCAGGGGGAAGGGATGAGCCTGGGGTTCAGGATGCAGTATCGCCCCCTTTGATTGTGTTGCCTTGACTGGGGCTGCTGCGCAGCCCATCGCCGGCAAGCCAGCTCCCACTTGATCGTATAGACCTCAAGCCTTGTGCAGTACCTGTGGGAGCAGGGGGAAGGGATGAGACTGGTGCTCCGGTTGCAGTATCGACCCCTTTGATTGTGTTGCCTTGATTGGGGCTGCTGCGCAGCCCATCGCCGGCAAGCCAGCTCCCACCCGACCGGATAGGCCTCCAGCCTTCTGCAGTACCTGTGGGAGCCTGGCTTGCCGGCGATGGGCCGCAAAGCGGCCCCTAAATTTCAAGCCTTATGCCAATGCCCCGGTCGGGTTTGCCATCGGCGTGACCGAAGGCTCGCCACGCACCTCCCGCGCCACCTTCCACACCAGCACTGCTGCCACGATATCGAACGCGGCCAGCACCACAAACAGCGGGCTGTAGCCAATCTGCGTGACCAGAATGCCGAACACCAGGGTAAACACCGCCGCCCCCAAGTACCCGCACATGCCACCCATGCCCGTCGCTGTGGCCACCTGGTCCTTGCTGAACGAGTCCGAGGTGATGGAGTACAGCGCCCCCGACAGTGTCTGGTGGGCAAACCCGCCAATGCACAGCAACAGGATCGCCATGTACGGGCTTTCCACCAGGCCGATGCAGGCCGGGCCGATCATGCAACTGGCACCGAACACCAGCACCATCTTGCGCGAGGTGAACAGCGACACCTTGAAGTAGCGGTGGAACAGCGGGCTCAGATACCCGCCCAGCACACAGCCGATATCGGCAGCCAGGAACGGCAGCCAGGCGAACATCGCCACTTCCTTGATGTTCATGTGCCGCTCGGTCATCAGGTACAGCGGAATCCAGGCGTTGAAGGTTTGCCAGGCCGGCTCGGAGAGGATCCGCGCCGAAGCGATGGCGTAGAAGTTACGGGCCTTGAAGATGCGCTTCCACGCGCCCTTCTCGCGGCTGTCCTGTTTGAAGTGCGCTTCCTGCCCGGCCAGGATGTAGTCGCGCTCCTCATCACTCAGGCGCTTCTGGTCACGCGGGTGCTTGTACAACAGCATCCACAGCAGGGTCCAGACAATGCCGGAGACACCAACGATAACGAACGCCAGCTGCCAGCCACTGTGCAGGATCGCCCACACCACCAGCGGCGGTGCCAGCAAGGCGCCAAGCGACGAGCCGATATTGAACCAGCCGATCGCCACCGAGCGCTCCTTGGCCGGGAACCACTCGGTGGTTGCCTTGACCCCAGCCGGCAAGCCGGCGGCTTCGGTCATGCCCAGCAGCCCGCGCATAAAGGCCATGCTCTGCCAGCCGGTGGCCAGGGCCGCGCCAGCACAGGCCAGTGACCAGGCCATGGCGAACACGGCAAAGCCCAGCTTGGTGCCGATGAAATCGATGAACCAGCCGGCTACCGGCTGCATGAGGGCGTAGCACACCTGCCAACTGGCAACGATCTTGGCGTATTGCTCGGTACTGATGGAGAGGTCGGTCATCAAGGTGGGGGCGGCCACCGAGAGGGTGTTGCGGGCGAGGTAGTTGACGACGAGCCCAGCCGTGACAAGGCTGACCATCCACCAACGGATGCCTTTCATCTTCATGGTTCACCTGAATTTCTTGTTTTTAGTGTGGCGAGCGATTGGCGCGAACACCGGCAGCGGTATTTGCGACAAATTGTTTCAGGCGAAAGAGTGCCACGTCATAGGTCGTCGTACAACACTTATTATTTCTGAATGTTTCGCCCTGTGTTGTACGATCTCAATCCAGCTGCTGCGCCCGCAGCGCCTGCGCCAGCATGTCGATGAAGGCCCTGACCTTGGCAGAGCCGTACTTGCTCTCGCGATGCAACACGTGGATCGGCCAGGGCGCCTCCTCGTACTCGGCCAGGATCACCTGCAATTGCTCACTGGCCAGCTCATCTGCCACTTGGTACGACAACAGGCGGGCAATCCCCAGCCCGCCGCTGGCGGCCGCGATCGCCCCGTCATTGCTGGTCACCGTCAGGCGCGGCTTCATGCGCACCAAGGTTGGCTCTTCTGTCACCCCAAAGCGCCAGCCTGCCCGGGGCGACAGGTTGGTGGTGCCGATCACCGCATGCCCGGCCAGGTCCGAGGGATGCTTCGGCACGCCATGGCGTGCCAGGTAGTCGGGGGACGCACACAACATGCGCCGCACCCTGCCGACCCGCAATGCCTTCAACCCGGAGTCAGGCAACGGGCCGATGCGTACGGCCACATCCATGCCCTCCTCGACCATGTTCACTACACGGTCGAGGAAGTAGGCGGAAACATCGACGTCCGGGTACTGCTGCAGGTAGCGGACGATACACGGCATGACGAACTTCTTGCCGAACAGGATCGGGGCGGTAACGGCCAGGTCGCCCTTGGGGGTGGCGTTGATGCCGGCGGCCGCTTCGTTAGCCTCGTGGATGCTGGCGAGGATATGCCGGGTGTCTTCCAGGTAGCGGCCGCCAGCTTCGGTCAGGCGCACGCTGCGGGTGGTGCGCAGCAGCAGCTTGACCCCAAGCTGGTCTTCCAAAGCGCTGACGGCGCGGGTGACGGCGGCCGGTGAGATGTCCAGGCGGCGGGCGGCAGCGGCAAAGCTTTCCAGCTCACCTACCGCGACGAACACCTTCATCAGGTGGATCTGGTCCATGCGGGCTCCTGGGTATTTGGGGTGCCGGGATTATCGGACATCCGGGGCGTTTTGTGCTGCCTGCCTTGGCCTCTTCGCCGGCAAGCCAGCTCCCACCTCGACCGCATGGAACTCAAGGTATGTGCGATCCCTGTGGGAGCTGGCTTGCCGGCGATGAGGCCGGGACAGGGATATCAGATATCCAGCACCAGGGCCTGTATCCCCTCCTCCACCTGTGCCGGCACCGCACAACAGATCAGCACCGACCCCGCCTCCGGCAGCTCTGCAGGTGGGTTCGGGTAATGCACCTGGCCGCTTACCAGCCTGGTCTTGCAGGTACCGCACGACCCACCCCGGCAACTGAACTCCGGCGCCAGCCCCCGCGCCTCGGCCAGTTCCAGCAGGGTGCCGCTGCCTGGAGCCCAGCGCGCCTCCTTGGCCGACGCCGCGAAGTAAACAGGCACTGGCTCGCTGGCCGCAGGCGGCTGTTGCAAGGTGGGCTGGCCTGCATCCGTGTGCCGCCGCAGCGTTGACGGGCCAAAGGCTTCAGCGTGAATGCGCGCGTCCGGCACATGCACCGTGCGCAGCCCTTCATACAGGTCCTGAGTAAAGCTGCCCGGGCCGCACAGGTAGAAATCGTAGTCGTCCAGCGCCAGCGTCGCCTTGACCTGCTCGATGCCCAGCCGGCCGGCAAACTCATAATCCTGCCCGGCCACGGCATGGTCTTCTGGCTGGCTCAGGGCGCGATGAACGTGCAGCAAGCCGCCAGCCTGTTGCCGCAAGCTTGCCAGCTCCTGCCCAAATGGCAGGTCGGCCAGGCTGCGTGCGCCATGGAACAAATGGATGCGCCGTGCCTGGCCTTTGCTCAGCTGCTCACGCAGCATGGCCAGCAACGGCGTGATACCCACGCCCGCACCAATCAGCACAAGCGGGCGCGTACTCTGCTCATCCAGCGTGAAACTGCCCATAGGCGAGCGCACATCCAGCACATCACCTGGCTTGACGCGCTCATGCAGGTGCCGAGAGGCGGGCCCCTGCGCTTTTACGCTGATACGCAGGTAGCCATCGGAGGGTGCGCTCGACAAGCTGTAGGTCCGGATCATCGCGGCCTCACCGTCGATCTGCACTTGCACCGGAATGTGTTGCCCTGGCGCAAAGGCCACGCTGCTATCGCTGGGCGGCTCAAGGTAGAACGAGCGGATATCGCGGCTCTCCTGCTCCACCCGCTGCACACGCCAGGCCTGCCATTGGCGCTGTCGCTGGCGTTGCTGCAGGCGTGCGTCGGCCTCGGCCCAGGTGCCAGTCATCAGGCTGGTCGGCGCGTATTCCTTGAACGCCCAGCGCAGGGAAACCGCCGCCGGGCGCCACACTATCTGCTCCACCTCCAGCGTCCACAGCCGCTCGGCACCTTCGAAATCCGGGATGGCGGGGCTGTCCAGCAGCACCTCGGCACGCCCGCACAGCTGCAGCACGTTGCCGTTGCTGAAGTCGATGAACAGCAAGCCGGCCCGGGGGTTAACCAACAAGTTGCCCAAGGTGTTGAAGTGCAGGTTGCCCGCGTAGTCGGGAATGATCAGCCGATTGCCCTGGACCTTGACGAACCCTGGCCGGCCGCCACGGTGAGAAACATCCACAGCGCGCTGGCCGTCGCCTTGCTCGACATAGCTGGCGACGAAGAACGTGTCGGCGGCCTGGATCATGCTGACGGTTGTGCCATCCAGTGTTGTCGCATCGATCCGCGCCTGGGCGGGCTCGGCGACGCGGGTGTAGTCACGCAACTGGATGTACTGGGGGCAGTTGCCGAACGACTGCTCCACCTTCACCTGCAGTTGCCCTTCTGCAGCCTGGCGGATCTGCCCGTTGATGCGATTGCGCCGACGGCTGTGCAGTTCGATACCCAGCAAGCCGACCGCCTGCCCGGCTACCAGCCCCGGGGTAGCGGGGTCATCTGCTGGCAGCGTGGTGTCGATCGTCAGCACGCGAGGGTCGGGCGAGCTGACGAACCCTTCTGGCCCTTCCAGCAGCGTGGCCCAAGGCCGACCCAAGGCGTCCACACTGGCGGCGACCATGAACGGCAACTGGTGATAGAAACTACGGTGCTGGTCGGGCATGTAGTCACGAATGACCTTTTGCCCGAACGCCTCCATGCGCTCTGCTACACCGACCTTTTCCTGCAGGGTTTTCTCGCCCGCATGCCAGGGCGAGGGGCGGTGGTCCGGGGACTGTTGCATGGTGGCGTTCCTCTCGAAGGCGAGGTATCAGGCGCTGGTCTGCAGCCCGATCACAGTGCGTGGCATGGGCACGAAGCCCGGCAGCGACTCGATCCGTGCCAGCCAGCTGCGCACGTTGGCATAGGGCTCCAGCGACACGTTGCCTTCGGGGGCGTGGGCGATGTACGAGTAGTTGGCAATGTCGGCGATGGTGGGCGTGCTGCCCGCCAGGAATGGGGCCTTGGCCAGCTCGGCGTCGATCACCTTGAGCAGGGTATGGGCACGGGCAATGACTTCGTCTGTGTTGAACGCAGCACCGAACACGGTCACCAGGCGCGCAGCAGCGGGGCCAAAGGCCAGCGGGCCGGCAGCCACCGACAACCAGCGCTGCACACGGGCGGCGGCAGCAGGTTCTTCGGGCAACCAGGTGCCGTTGTCGTACTTTTTGGCCAGGTAGACGAGGATGGCATTGGAATCGGCGATCACCGTGCCGTTGTCATCGATAACCGGGACCTGACCGAACGGGTTGAGCGCCAGAAAATCCGGCTGCTTGTGCGCGCCTTTGGCCAGGTCGACAAACACCAGCTCGGTGGGCAGGTTGAGCAGCGAGAGCATCAATTCGATGCGATGGGCGTGGCCAGACTTGGGGAAGTTGTAGAGCTTGATCGGGTTTGACATGGGTTTGGCTCCTGGTCAGCACCGGGATGGGCTGGTGGAGCCTATGCTGCACTGGATCGGCTGGCAGCAGAATCAGTGCGCAAAGGAAACCATAATTTCGCGGTGCGCAATAATGGAACATTCAAGACGGCAGCTACAACGTGGGCGGCCTTGCGAGGTTGCGGCGCCGACCGTAAGGGGCCCACAAGAAACACACTACCGCCCAGACAGCAGACACCTGGCGCTATGCGAACACTCAGCTCAATCGCTGCTGGCGTTGGTAGAGGTAGAGGACATGCACTGCGTCAACCACCAGCGGAACGGCGGCCTGATGTTCTTCCAGGCTCATTGTGTCGAGGATGGCAAAACCCTCCTCCTGACCATGCAGGGCAATAGCGTCGAGATGTTTTCGAAGTGGGGCAGGTAACGCTGTCCATTTTCCCAAACGAACGCCGCGCATGTACCCGAAGCACCACTCTTCAAGCACCACGATTTCGCCCTGCTCCGTGTCTCTGACCTCAAAGAGCAGGTTCAGCTCATCCGTGGCTTCGCTGAGCATGACCGCGACAGTGTTGTAGAACTTGATGATCAAGTCCGTGTAGCGTCGCGCCTGGGTTTGGTTTTTGAAGGCAGGCAGCTTGCCACCGGAAACCTCAGGCAGCCACTCACTCGGGGGCACCAAGCGCGGCGAACTGCACACGGCATTCATAAAACCGTCGAGTTCGCTGATATCAAGTATGGCGTCATCATTGCCATACTTGAAAAGCAGCTCACCCAGTTCGTCCAACTCTTGGTCGGTGATCGTCTTACTCATAAATCTTAGTTCTGCAGCCGGTGGAAACGGAAAAGCTTGCGGGCCGCCTCAATCACTTGAGGCACGCACGCCTGAATATCTTGCTCGGACATCTGATCAAGCAGCTCGAAGTTATCTTCAAGCCCATGCAGGGAAATGACCTTCAACAGTTGGTCCTGCTCCGGCGGCAACTCGCCCCAACCAGCAATCTGGGTGCCGCGCATATAGCCGAAGCACCACTCCTCCATGACGATCACAGTGCCACCCTCGCCCTCGCTTTCCTCGAACAGCGGCTCGAAGTGGTCGACGTCTTCAGTCAATGCCTCTTTCACCTGATCGGCATAGCGCAACATCAACGCGGTGTACGCTTCTTCATGCGCTGGCTTCTTGAACTTCGGCACCTTGCCACCGGCCACCGCGGGCAGCCATTGTTCCGGGAAGACGGCGACAGGCGAACTGGCCAGCGCGGTGAAAAAGCCATTGAGTTCGGCCAGGTTCAGCACGGAATAGTCGTTGCCGTAGGTGATCAACAGGTCTTCGAGACGGTCGAGTTCTTTTTCGCTGAGTACGGGGAGCATGGGTGAGAATCCTGGGAAGCAAAAGTGTGTGCACCCTAGCACAGCAACGCCGGAAGGGCTGCCCGCGTGAACTACCGCGCGGGCAGATGGTTCAGGCGTGCAACCAGTCCTGCAACTCATGTCGCCTATCCGTGCCAATCAACAGCCACAGCAAGATTCGGCATTTGCGCGGGCAGAGGTGCCCTGCCATGTATACGCCTTTCTCCTGCAGGTCGATCTCTGCACCCGCAAACCCATAGGTTGTCCGGGCGGTTGGCCCTTTACCTGTGCGCGTGGCAACCACTACTGGCAAGGTGGACGCCAGGTGTTCCAGCACATCGGACCAACTGGCCGCAACATGCCCAGCGCCGAAGCCGGCAATGACCAACCCTTCATAACCCAATGTAGCCACAGCCTGGAGCAGCGCCGTGTCTGCGTCCAGGCAGGCTTCCAGCAGGGCAACGCGCTGGTCGGTGCGATGCGGTATGGGCAGCACCTCCCGTCGTGCTGGCGGATGGCGATAGACCACTTCCCCCTCCACCACTTCGCCCAATGGGCCACATCCCGGCGACTCGAACGCGGCTATCGCCATGCTGGCCGTCTTGCGAACCCTTGCCGCGCAGTGAACCTGGTCATTCATCACCACAAGCACACCTCGCCCGCAGCTGCCTTGTGCCAATGCCACCTGAGCCGCAGCCAACAGGTTGGCCGGCCCATCATTGCCCGGCTGGCTGGCCGAGCGCATGGCACCGGTCATCACCAATGGCGCATCGAATGGCCATAGCAGATCGAGGAAATAAGCCGACTCCTCCAGGCTATCGGTCCCTTGGCTCACTACCAAGGCCTGGGCTCCGCGCTCCACCTCGCACCGGGCCCATGCCAGCACGTCCAGCAGCGTCGCGAAGTCCAGCGATGCACTGGGGACCAGGCACAATGAAGCAACGTTCAACTGCGCCATCTCGCGCAACTGTGGCACCTGAAGCAGTTGCTGCTCGCACCCCAGGGTTGGCGTCACACCACACCCAACAGCCTGGGCCTGCATACTGACCGTGCCCCCCAGGCTAGCGATCGACAGCCTGGGCACGCTCGAATGTTCAGTCATGCTTCTCCCCCCACAAGTAACCCGATCAGAGGCACGATCGCCAACGTGCTGATGGCCATCGACATCACGTTGCCGATGTAGCCATGCACATAAGCCGGCAACCGCTGGGTGATCGCCACTGCCAGCGGCGGAGCCACCAGCGCCCCCAGCACTGCGCTGGCCACCACCACTTGCCAGCTGCCGCCATGCGTCAGCACTGCGGCCGGAACGATCGAGACAATCGGAATGTAGGTAGGGTACCACTCACGGGCTTGCCACTGGCCTCGCCAGAATACGACCCCAACCAGCGATGCCAAGGCCTGGCCGGCCACTATCTGCATCACCAGCATTGAACCGTACGACGGTGCAGCCGGGGCTAACCAGTAAGCCAGCAACACGCCCAACAGCAGCCCGAGGCTGGCCAGCTCATTACCGAAAAATGGCGCTTCGCTGAAATCGGCCAGCACCCGACGCAACGTCCAGACCACACCGTAGTCTGGGCGGTTGACGACCGGCGCCACTACGGTGGCTACACGGTTTTGGCGTACCCATGAAGGAAAGCGCTTGCACAGGATGAAGGCCACGACACTGGCAACCGCCATGCCGCTCACATTGCCAACTACTACGGGCAACTGCAGGGGGTAGCACAGGTAGTTGACTATCAGCAGGCTGGCCGGTGTTACCAGTAGAGCCCCCAGTACCGCCCCCGTGATCGTCACCCGCCAGCCCGCACCAAACAGCAACACCATGGCGGCCGGCAATGACACGAAGGCGACGAAGGTGGGTTGCCAGTTGCCACTGGCCAAGGTCCAGCCCCACAACGCGTGGCTGAGCAGCAAGCCCAGGAACGAACTGGTGAACACCCATGGCCATAACCCGCTGCCATAGCAAATGGCAAAGCCCTGCCAGCGGTACCCTCGCACGTGTGCCCAGTGCGCCAGACAAGCGCCTAGCAGCAGGCCCAGTGCGGGCAGCTCGTGCTTGTAGAATGCCACTTCACTGATATCTCCGACGATCCAGCGCAAGCGGCTCAGGGGCTGATCGAGCGTCGCCACCATTACTGCATAATCCGGCCATTGGCCATGGGCAAGGCTCGCAGCGAGCACCAGCAGCAGACAGGCAAAAATCAACACAGGCCAACGCTGCTGTCCTGAGAAGAGTAGCGTGTTCATTTGCGACTCCTCAACGTGGCATTGGCGCGTGCAAGCGGTAGCCAAGATTGGCATCGTAGAGGTCGGTACGCCGGTCCCGCGGCAGGTCGTTGAGGTTGTTCCAGATCGGCGCCGAGCGTGCACTGCTCAGGTCTACATTGGCATAGAGAATTTCTTCGGCCTCTGCACTGCCCACTTCGCCGATCGGCCAGCCGTTGGTACCGGCGATCAGCGAGCACCCCAGGAAGCGCCCACCCCGCTCGCTCCCGACACGGTTCGCGGCGGCGATATAAACGTTGTTGACATGCGCTGCGGTCATGGTCAGGTACGAGGCCATGCAGCGCCCTGCATCATCGAACAATGGCGGCGGGGTCCATACCCAGTTGTTGAGGCTGCAGATGATATCGGCGCCTTGCGCCGCCATCAGCCGCGGTACTTCGGGGAACCAGATGTCCCAGCATATGAGCAGGCCGATTCGCCCGATTGGCGTCTCGAATACCGGGAACCCCAGATCGCCGGGGGTGAACCAGAGTTTTTCCTGGTTCCAGAGGTGCGCCTTACGGTAGTGCCCGAGTCGGCCTTCAGGGCCAAACAGTACGGCACTGTCGTAGAGCTTCAGCCCATCGCGCTCGGAAAAACCTGCGGCCAGGTAAACCTGGTATTCCCTGGCGAAGTCCGCCCAGGCTTTCAGACTAGGGCCGTCGTGCAGCGTCTCTGCATGGGAATAGGCTTCGGCGCGGGAGTTGAAGGTGTAGCCGGTATTGGCCAGCTCAGGCAGCACTATCAGGTTGGCGCCTTCGCCTGCTGCGCGCCGGGCGAGTGCCAGCCCTCTACCCAAGTTGCGCTCACAATGCTCAAGACCGACCTGGGGGTCGTACTGGATGACAGCGATACGGACAGGGCTGACGGGGGAACAGGATTCAGACATGGCGGCTTCCTTGTTGTGGTTGTTTTGGAAGGACGCCAGTAAAGCGATGTTGGGCCTGGGAGGGACAGTCAGGGGGGTCCTATGGGACCGAAGGAAAATCACATGATCGCAGTAGGACTCCCCCTACAAAATGCCCCGTACGCCGCTATTTCCCAACCTGATAATGTGGGTAGTGCTCAAGGGTAAAGCCACCATTGAATTGCGCTGAAGTGTTGTTGCAGAGGTTGATGACCGTATCAATTGCCGTGCGCAAACACGGCTCTGTCCACCCGGCGTCAACTGAGAAGGACTCTCCAGCCAGATACAACCCTGAGCTCGCGCTCAGATCACGGTTGTATTTCATCAGGTTTACCGCATCAAAGTAGGTACCTGCCCTATACAATTTTGCACACCCGAGCGCATTTCGGTCTGTGCTCCAACGCTGTATGCGAATGTTTCGAGTATCGATGTAGGGCGATATAGCCTCACCCACATTGGTGCACCGCAGAAGGATCCGATCGAGCTCCTTCAGGCACTTGGTCGCTAACTCCTCATCAGAGAAGGCTGCCAATTTCGTTGCATCATCCTCCCAGGTATAACTAAGGAGAATGCAGTCATCTGGGTAGCTGTCGTTGTATCGATAGGCATAGACATCGTGCACAAAGCTATCGGTAATCAGGATTTGCGGCATCGGCTTGCGGTCGAGAAAGCTTTTCTTCAGCGGCGCATAGACCTTGCAACTGGTCTCCCAGTGGGCATGCTTCCAGGCATCGATAATCGACTGAGGCAACATCTGGCGGGTGAAGCCGCTGAGGCGGATGTTGGTTTCGATCAGCCATGACGGCGTGGTTATGATCACGCTGTCAAAGTCTTGGTACTCGGTGGTCTCGTGTATCGGATCACTGCATTGCCAACGATATCCGACCCTGACACGGCCATTTTCCAGCTTCTGCACCGCGCACACGGACGTATCTGTCAGCAGCCCGTCATCTCTTGCCAGCAGATGGTCGTAAAGCGAGATCCCTCCCACGCCGGCGTCCAGGTACAAAAGGCTTTCGTCCATGGCCGCAAGTCCGAGATAGGCGGGTCCTTGAAACGGCAATCCCCTGCTATCAGGAACATTGTTGGCTTCAAGATGCGGAGCAGCGTAAGGCACACCTGCTGAATCCACACGGCCATGCACCAGCTGCAAATGACTGCTGAAGCCAAAGATTGCCGTACGTAGCGGGTACAGGCAGCAAACATCATAAAATGCTCCCCAACTGCCGTCGCCAATACCGATTGCATAGAAAATCGCTGACTCGTCACTGCTCATGCCCAAACCGCCAAAGTCACCAGGGTTTTCAGGATCCCAGGCAATGAGGGCGGGCAAATGCACCAAATCCCTGAATGACAAGCGGTGATAGCGTTCGACGATGTCCCGCCATGTCGACTCCCAGCTTGGCGTGCCATAAACAGTGGAAACGTGTTCAGCAAACCGCTCAGCAAAACTGCGCCATTTCTCGTAGACCTGCTGCAAGACAGCCGACGGTGGTGGTGTTTCCCCTGACGGATTACGCCAGACCAACAGCACCGGGTCACCCTCACCTTGCATTTGCCCTTCGCGAAGATAAATACCCGTGGCATTCACCCAAGGTGTACCTGGATTGGGGAAATCAGAAATCCGCAGCTCAAATAGCTTGGCGTAATACGCCATAAGCGAGCGGCCATCTGTAGGTGATTCTCCTGTCCTATTGAAGAAAGGCATGCGCATGGCCCCCATTTCAAAAGGAGTGACAGGTTGCTTGTGGCTTGCAGGGCTGTTCACGACTGTCAGGTGTCGCCCGCCTACACGCCGGGACTGCTCGATCAAGGTGATACGGCTAAAGCCACAGCGCAATAATTCCCGGGCCGCAGTCAACCCGGTAACGCCGGCACCGATAATACAAATGCGGTGTTCGGGCTGTGTGGCCCGTGCAACGCCTCCCTCTTGTTCGATCAGGCGGCGGTAGTCAAAGCAGAGATCTGGGGGGTTAGGGAAACGCGCGGCCCACGGCTGCATCGGCAGTGATGGGTCGATGGTCAGATCGGCGGGGTGGTTATGTGTAGAACCAATTGTCATGCTCTCGTGTTCTCCATGAGTTGAAGAACCTGAGCATGAGCAATTGCTAGATGCGTGAGGGGGTTGTTATGCACCACCCGCCGGCACCCACAGGATCGTGAGATACCTGAAGGGGCCGGCTTGCCAGCGATACAGTCCTCGGTGCTTACACCGCCAGCGCGCGCTCACGCAACTCGCTGTTGAGGATGCGGTCGTTCTCGCTGTAATCGACCGGGCAGTCGATCACGTGCACGCCTGGGGTCTTGATGCAGTGTTCCAGCAGTGGCAGCAGGCCTTCGGCGCTTTCCACGCGATGACCGTTGGCACCGTAGGCTTCGGCGTATTTGACGAAGTCAGGGTTGCCGTAGTCCAGGCCGAAATCGGTGAAGCCCATGTTGGCCTGCTTCCAGCGGATCATGCCGTAGCCATCGTCACGCAGGATCACCACGGTGATGTGCATGCCCAGGCGTACTGCGGTTTCCAGCTCCTGGCTGTTCATCATGAAGCCGCCGTCGCCGCACACCGAGATCACCGGGCGGTCCGGGTGCACCAGATGCGCCGCCATGGCCGATGGCAGGCCGGCGCCCATGGTGGCCAGGGCGTTGTCCAGCAACACGGTGTTCGGCTTGTGCGCCTTGTAGTTACGGGCGAACCAGATCTTGTAGATGCCGTTGTCCAGGGCAACGATGCCTTCGGACGGCAGAACGCGACGGATGTCGGCAACCATGCGCTGCGGGTAGACCGGGAAGCGGTTGTCGTCAGCGCCTTCGGCGATTTGAGCTTCGTTGGCTTCACGGATGGCCATCAGGCGGGTGAAGTCCCAGTGTGAGGTCTCGGTCAAGGCTTCGCCGATCTGCCACACGGCGTTGGCGATGTCGCCGATCACTTCAACCTGCGGGAAGTAAACAGCATCGACTTCGGCAGAGCGGAAGTTGATGTGAATGACTTCGGTGCCACCACGGACCATGAAGAACGGCGGCTTCTCGATCACGTCGTGGCCGATGTTGATGATCAGGTCGGCGGCTTCTACGGCGCGGTGAACGAAGTCACCCGACGACAGCGCAGCGTTACCCAGGAAGCGCGGGTGGCGCTCGTCGACCACACCTTTACCCATCTGGGTGGTGATGAACGGGATACCGGTCTTGTCGATCAGCTGCTTGAGGACCTTGGCGGTCATCTTGCGGTTGGCGCCGGCGCCGATCACCAGGATCGGGTTGCGCGCGTTCTGCAATTTCTCGACGGCAGCTTCGATGGCGACGTGTTCGGCCAGCGGGCGGCGGTGCAGGCTACGCGGGATCGGCAGGGCGTCGGTCTGCTCGGCGGCGATGTCTTCCGGCAGTTCCAGGTGTACCGCACCCGGCTTTTCTTCTTCAGCCAGGCGGAAGGCTTCGCGCATGCGGGCCGGGATGTTGTCGGCCGAGGCGAACTGGTGGGTGTACTTGGTGATGGGGTCCATCATGCCGCACACGTCAATGATCTGGAAGCGGCCCTGCTTGGACTTCTTGATCGGCTTCTGCCCGGTGATCATCATCATCGGCATGCCGCCCAGGTAGGCGTAGGCGCTGGCGGTTACCAGGTTGGTGGCACCAGGGCCGAGGGTGGACAGGCTGACGCCGGTCTTGCCGGTCAGTCGGCCGTAGGTGGCAGCCATGAAACCTGCAGACTGCTCGTGGCGGGTCAGTACCAGCTTGATCTTCGACTTGCGCAGGGATTCGAGCAGGTCGAGGTTTTCCTCACCAGGAATGCCGAACACATACTCGACACCTTCGTTTTCCAGGCATTGCACAACGACATCGGCGGCCTTGGCCATCTTGCTTGCTACCTCAAGTGATGGGACGGTGGAAGTCCGGATGCGCAGCACGGTGCGCTGGCATCGCTCGGTCCAGAGGCAGGAATGCCCTGAATCAAAGTCTTGACGTAGGGTGGGCGTGGGAAAGTCACGTTAATGTGACTGCAATATTGTCGCAGAGCTGCGCAGGCCCCGTTGTAGTAGCAACAGTCTTGCTCAGACTTTGAAAGGGCGCTCGATCACTGTGGGAGCGGGCGTGCCCGCGAAGCAGGCTGCGCGGTGGATGGCACGGGCTTCGCCCGTGTTCGCGGGGCAAGCCCGCTCCCACAGGGATTCAAGCTGGGCCGGATTTTTTGCCCACAAAGACAAAACCCCTACCTGCATGCGCAGATAGGGGTTTTGCGAAATGAATCTTGACGATGACCTACTCTCACATGGGGAAACCCCACACTACCATCGGCGATGCATCGTTTCACTACTGAGTTCGGGATGGGATCAGGTGGTTCCAATGCTCTATGGTCGTCAAGAAATTCTGTAGCCAGAATGTCCAGATGGACAGCCCAGCGAATCCGGATATGCGATATTTGTGGTTTGTTGCGAACTTTCGGTTCGTGTCATCTTCACCACCGCAATCTGCGTCAGCAAATTGCTTGGGTGTTATATGGTCAAGCCTCACGGGCAATTAGTATTGGTTAGCTCAACGCCTCACAGCGCTTACACACCCAACCTATCAACGTCGTAGTCTTCGACGGCCCTTTAGGGGATTCAAGGTCCCAGTGAGATCTCATCTTGAGGCAAGTTTCCCGCTTAGATGCTTTCAGCGGTTATCTCTTCCGAACATAGCTACCCGGCAATGCCACTGGCGTGACAACCGGAACACCAGAGGTTCGTCCACTCCGGTCCTCTCGTACTAGGAGCAGCCCCTCTCAAATCTCAAACGTCCACGGCAGATAGGGACCGAACTGTCTCACGACGTTCTAAACCCAGCTCGCGTACCACTTTAAATGGCGAACAGCCATACCCTTGGGACCGGCTTCAGCCCCAGGATGTGATGAGCCGACATCGAGGTGCCAAACACCGCCGTCGATATGAACTCTTGGGCGGTATCAGCCTGTTATCCCCGGAGTACCTTTTATCCGTTGAGCGATGGCCCTTCCATACAGAACCACCGGATCACTAAGACCTACTTTCGTACCTGCTCGACGTGTGTGTCTCGCAGTCAAGCGCGCTTTTGCCTTTATACTCTACGACCGATTTCCGACCGGTCTGAGCGCACCTTCGTACTCCTCCGTTACTCTTTGGGAGGAGACCGCCCCAGTCAAACTACCCACCATACACTGTCCTCGATCCGGATAACGGACCTGAGTTAGAACCTCAAAGTTGCCAGGGTGGTATTTCAAGGATGGCTCCATGAGAACTGGCGTCCCCACTTCAAAGCCTCCCACCTATCCTACACAAGCAAATTCAAAGTCCAGTGCAAAGCTATAGTAAAGGTTCACGGGGTCTTTCCGTCTAGCCGCGGATACACTGCATCTTCACAGCGATTTCAATTTCACTGAGTCTCGGGTGGAGACAGCGCCGCCATCGTTACGCCATTCGTGCAGGTCGGAACTTACCCGACAAGGAATTTCGCTACCTTAGGACCGTTATAGTTACGGCCGCCGTTTACCGGGGCTTCGATCAAGAGCTTCGCTTGCGCTAACCCCATCAATTAACCTTCCGGCACCGGGCAGGCGTCACACCCTATACGTCCACTTTCGTGTTTGCAGAGTGCTGTGTTTTTAATAAACAGTCGCAGCGGCCTGGTATCTTCGACCGGCATGGGCTTACGGAGCAAGTCCTTGACCCTCGCCGGCGCACCTTCTCCCGAAGTTACGGTGCCATTTTGCCTAGTTCCTTCACCCGAGTTCTCTCAAGCGCCTTGGTATTCTCTACCTAACCACCTGTGTCGGTTTGGGGTACGGTTCCCAGTTATCTGAAGCTTAGGAGCTTTTCTTGGAAGCATGGTATCAACCACTTCGTCGCCTAAGGGCAACTCGTCATCAGCTCTCGGCCTTGAAATCCCGGATTTGCCTAAGATTCCAGCCTACCACCTTAAACCTGGACAACCAACGCCAGGCTGGCCTAACCTTCTCCGTCCCTCCATCGCAATAACTGGAAGTACAGGAATATTAACCTGTTTTCCATCGACTACGCTTTTCAGCCTCGCCTTAGGGACCGACTAACCCTGCGTCGATTAACGTTGCGCAGGAAACCTTGGTCTTTCGGCGTGCGAGTTTTTCACTCGCATTGTCGTTACTCATGTCAGCATTCGCACTTCTGATACCTCCAGCAAGCTTCTCAACTCACCTTCACAGGCTTACAGAACGCTCCTCTACCGCATCATCATAAGATGATACCCGTAGCTTCGGTGCATGGTTTGAGCCCCGTTACATCTTCCGCGCAGGCCGACTCGACTAGTGAGCTATTACGCTTTCTTTAAAGGGTGGCTGCTTCTAAGCCAACCTCCTAGCTGTCTAAGCCTTCCCACATCGTTTCCCACTTAACCATGACTTTGGGACCTTAGCTGACGGTCTGGGTTGTTTCCCTTTTCACGACGGACGTTAGCACCCGCCGTGTGTCTCCCATGCTCGGCACTTGTAGGTATTCGGAGTTTGCATCGGTTTGGTAAGTCGGGATGACCCCCTAGCCGAAACAGTGCTCTACCCCCTACAGTGATACATGAGGCGCTACCTAAATAGCTTTCGAGGAGAACCAGCTATCTCCGAGCTTGATTAGCCTTTCACTCCGATCCACAGGTCATCCGCTAACTTTTCAACGGTAGTCGGTTCGGTCCTCCAGTCAGTGTTACCTAACCTTCAACCTGCCCATGGATAGATCGCCCGGTTTCGGGTCTATACCCAGCGACTAAACGCCCTATTAAGACTCGCTTTCGCTACGCCTCCCCTATTCGGTTAAGCTCGCCACTGAATATAAGTCGCTGACCCATTATACAAAAGGTACGCAGTCACCTAACAAAGTAGGCTCCCACTGCTTGTACGCATACGGTTTCAGGATCTATTTCACTCCCCTCTCCGGGGTTCTTTTCGCCTTTCCCTCACGGTACTAGTTCACTATCGGTCAGTCAGTAGTATTTAGCCTTGGAGGATGGTCCCCCCATATTCAGACAAAGTTTCTCGTGCTCCGTCCTACTCGATTTCATTGATAAGAGATTTTCGTGTACGGGGCTATCACCCACTATGGCCGCACTTTCCAGAGCGTTCCACTAATCTCAAACCAACTTAAGGGCTGGTCCCCGTTCGCTCGCCACTACTAAGGGAATCTCGGTTGATTTCTTTTCCTCAGGGTACTTAGATGTTTCAGTTCCCCTGGTTCGCCTCTTGCACCTATGTATTCAGTACAAGATAACCAGCTTATGCTGGCTGGGTTCCCCCATTCAGAGATCTCTGGATCACAGTCTGTTTGCCGACTCCCCAAAGCTTTTCGCAGGCTACCACGTCTTTCATCGCCTCTGACTGCCAAGGCATCCACCGTATGCGCTTCTTCACTTGACCATATAACCCCAAGCAATCTGGTTATACTGTGAAGACGACATTCGCCGAAAATTCGCACGTTGCTCTTTCGAGCAGAACTCACAAATTTTACCTTAGCCTGATCCACCAGCAGTGAAACTGGTGTTCAGTCTATTTCTATCACATATCCGAATTTTTAAAGAACGATCTGACAAAAGTCAGAAATCAACATTCATCAACGAATGTTCATTTCTAAGTTCTGACAAGTGACTGCGTACGGCGAAAGTGGTGGAGCCAAGCGGGATCGAACCGCTGACCTCCTGCGTGCAAGGCAGGCGCTCTCCCAGCTGAGCTATGGCCCCGTATTCTAGGCTGCACCATGTAATGGTAGGTCTGGGCAGATTTGAACTGCCGACCTCACCCTTATCAGGGGTGCGC
This sequence comes from Pseudomonas putida S13.1.2, assembly GCF_000498395.2. Lineage (NCBI taxonomy): Bacteria > Pseudomonadati > Pseudomonadota > Gammaproteobacteria > Pseudomonadales > Pseudomonadaceae > Pseudomonas > Pseudomonas putida. Next base: position 6,389,334 of record NZ_CP010979.1, on the reverse strand, counting down.
TCTAACCAACTGAGCTACAGACCTATAACAGGGTCGCGTTACAGCATCGTCTTTTACAATGAATCAAGCAATTCGTGTGGGAGCTCATCAGCAGGCTGATGTCGTCGATTAAGGAGGTGATCCAGCCGCAGGTTCCCCTACGGCTACCTTGTTACGACTTCACCCCAGTCATGAATCACACCGTGGTAACCGTCCTCCCGAAGGTTAGACTAGCTACTTCTGGTGCAACCCACTCCCATGGTGTGACGGGCGGTGTGTACAAGGCCCGGGAACGTATTCACCGCGACATTCTGATTCGCGATTACTAGCGATTCCGACTTCACGCAGTCGAGTTGCAGACTGCGATCCGGACTACGATCGGTTTTGTGAGATTAGCTCCACCTCGCGGCTTGGCAACCCTCTGTACCGACCATTGTAGCACGTGTGTAGCCCAGGCCGTAAGGGCCATGATGACTTGACGTCATCCCCACCTTCCTCCGGTTTGTCACCGGCAGTCTCCTTAGAGTGCCCACCATTACGTGCTGGTAACTAAGGACAAGGGTTGCGCTCGTTACGGGACTTAACCCAACATCTCACGACACGAGCTGACGACAGCCATGCAGCACCTGTGTCAGAGCTCCCGAAGGCACCAATCCATCTCTGGAAAGTTCTCTGCATGTCAAGGCCTGGTAAGGTTCTTCGCGTTGCTTCGAATTAAACCACATGCTCCACCGCTTGTGCGGGCCCCCGTCAATTCATTTGAGTTTTAACCTTGCGGCCGTACTCCCCAGGCGGTCAACTTAATGCGTTAGCTGCGCCACTAAAATCTCAAGGATTCCAACGGCTAGTTGACATCGTTTACGGCGTGGACTACCAGGGTATCTAATCCTGTTTGCTCCCCACGCTTTCGCACCTCAGTGTCAGTATCAGTCCAGGTGGTCGCCTTCGCCACTGGTGTTCCTTCCTATATCTACGCATTTCACCGCTACACAGGAAATTCCACCACCCTCTACCGTACTCTAGCTTGCCAGTTTTGGATGCAGTTCCCAGGTTGAGCCCGGGGCTTTCACATCCAACTTAACAAACCACCTACGCGCGCTTTACGCCCAGTAATTCCGATTAACGCTTGCACCCTCTGTATTACCGCGGCTGCTGGCACAGAGTTAGCCGGTGCTTATTCTGTCGGTAACGTCAAAACACTAACGTATTAGGTTAATGCCCTTCCTCCCAACTTAAAGTGCTTTACAATCCGAAGACCTTCTTCACACACGCGGCATGGCTGGATCAGGCTTTCGCCCATTGTCCAATATTCCCCACTGCTGCCTCCCGTAGGAGTCTGGACCGTGTCTCAGTTCCAGTGTGACTGATCATCCTCTCAGACCAGTTACGGATCGTCGCCTTGGTGAGCCATTACCTCACCAACTAGCTAATCCGACCTAGGCTCATCTGATAGCGCAAGGCCCGAAGGTCCCCTGCTTTCTCCCGTAGGACGTATGCGGTATTAGCGTTCCTTTCGAAACGTTGTCCCCCACTACCAGGCAGATTCCTAGGCATTACTCACCCGTCCGCCGCTGAATCGAAGAGCAAGCTCTTCTCATCCGCTCGACTTGCATGTGTTAGGCCTGCCGCCAGCGTTCAATCTGAGCCATGATCAAACTCTTCAGTTCAATACTGCTTGGGTTTTTAAGAAACCCTAAACTTGGCTCAGCAATCTCAAATGACTATGTGATTTCTCGCATGGTCACTTGTGATGCTGATAATCTTTTTGACTATCAGTCCGTACTCACAAGCACCCACACGAATTGCTTGATTCGATTTGTTAAAGAGCGTTTGGTTAAGAGCTTTTCGTCTCAACCGAGGCGCGCATTCTACGCTTTCCTCATTTGCTGTCAAGCGTTTATTTTGAAGTTTTTTACAACCGCTTTCTTTCGAAAGCTAACAACTTCAAACACTTACCGCTTGCCCCGAAGCGTTTGTCGCTGCGAGGAGGCGAATAATACGCGCTTTGAAATTAGAGTCAACACCTTGATCTAAAAAACTTTCCCAAGGTGTTTCACTGCCGCCTGGCAACTAATGAAAGCGCAGCGGATCTGTAATGAAACACCCACACGGAGCGTAGCGGCCATGAGCGATGCGCAAAGCGAGAAAACCCCGGGCCTGTCTGCAGATGAAGAGCAGGAAGTCAGCCACAACCAGCCGCCGCGGGCGGCAGTGCTGCACGAGATCATTCGCTACCAGGGCGACCAGGAGCTGGAGCGCACGCTCGCCGCGCTGTGGTGGTCGGCACTGGCCGCCGGCTTGTCCATGGGGTTGTCGCTGATGGCCATGGGGCTGTTCTACGCCCGCCTGCCGGACGGTGACAGTGCCCAGGTGGTTGCCAGCATCGGCTACAGCGCAGGCTTTCTTGCCGTTATCCTGGCACGCCAGCAACTGTTTACCGAGAACACCCTCACCGCCGTGCTGCCGGTCATGACCGCCCCTACCCTGGCCAACTTCGGTCGCCTGTTGCGCTTGTGGGGCGTGGTATTGCTCGGCAATCTGGCCGGTACCCTGCTGGTGGCCTGGGTCATGCTGGAGCTGCCGATCTTTGACAGCAAGACCGATGTGGCCTTCCTGGAGATCGGCCGCAAGGTCATGAAGAACGACATCAGCCAGATGTTTGCCAAGGGCATCGTCTCGGGCTGGATGATCGCCACCATGGTCTGGATGATTCCGTCCATGGAGCACGCCAAGATCTGGATCATCCTGATGATCACCTACCTGATGGCGCTTGGCGACTTTACCCATATAGTAGTGGGCTCGGTCGAAGTGTCTTATCTGGTCTGGGCCGGCGATGAGACCTGGCGCAGCTTCTGGCTGGAGTTCGCCTTGCCGACCCTGGCGGGCAACATCATTGGCGGCAGCTTTATCTTCGGCCTGATCAGCCATGCCCAGGTACGCAGTGACAGCGGCAAGCCACCCTCGCAATTATTGAAAGACGACCAGGACCGGCCCTCGCGCAGCAGGGACGACAAAAGTTGAAGCTCAGCGTGCCGCCATTGTGCGCTCGTTCGCCTGGCCCCGCTGACGCAAGGGCCGCGGCTGCCACCAGTTCTGCCCGGGATGTGGTGAGTCAAGGCTGACCCGCTCGCCCATCTGCGGGGTGCTCAAGCGCACCTGAGCCTGGTTGGCCAGTGTCAGTATGCGTTCGAAGGGCTCCTGCCAGCTGTGGGTGGACAGGTCGAAAGTGCCGTTGTGAATCGGCAGCATCCAGCGCCCGCGCAAATCCACGTGGGCCTGCAGGCTCTGCTCTGGCTGCATGTGCACATCGGGCCAGGCCACGTTGTAGGCGCCGGTTTCAATCATGGTCAGGTCGAACGGCCCGAAACGCTGGCCAATCTGTTTGAATCCGTCGAAGTAACCGGTATCGCCACTGAAGAACACCCGCACATCATCATCGATGATCACCCACGACGCCCATAACGTTCGATTACTGTCCAGCAGCCCGCGCCCGGAAAAGTGCTGCGCCGGGGTAGCGACGAAGCGCACGCCTTCCACGACGCTTTCTTGCCACCAGTCCAGTTGCCGGACTTTCGCCGGGGCCACACCCCAGCTCATCAGCAGCTCGCCCACGCCCAGTGGCGCCAGAAACACCCCGGTGTGCGGCGCCAACTGGCGAATCGCCTGCTCGTCGAGGTGGTCGAAGTGATCATGCGACAGCACCACCGCAGCCAGCGGCGGCAACTGGTCCAGCGCCAGCGGCGGTGCATGGAAGCGCAACGGGCCGGCCCACTGTACAGGGGAGGCGCGCTCGGCGAACACCGGGTCGGTAATGAAGAAACGCCCGCGCAACTTCAGCAATACCGTGGAATGGCCCAGGCGCCACAAGCTGTGGTCCGGGGCATCGAGCACCTGCTGGCGGGTCATGGGCTGGAGGCTGATCGGCGAGGCTGGCCGGGTTTGTGGCGGTTTGGGCAGGAACAGGTACTTGAGCCCGATGCGCAGTTTTTTCAGCACGCCATCCTGCTGCTGTATTACCTGGTTGTGAAAACGCCCGTCCCGCTGTGGTGCCGGCTCGCCGGCGTGGTTGGCCAAAGGAACCATCAGCAACACTCCAAGCAACAGAAGAGCCTTCATGCTACCCCACAGTGATCGGATCAACCGTGAATTGGCTTGTAAGGTCATTTTTCGCCGATCAAACAGTGTTCAACAATATTCACATGCGTTATGCGATAAACGGTACCCCGGCAGAAGAACAATGACCATGATGGACAATCGCAGCGGCAAAGGCCTTTCATTCGTCAAGCGCATCTACCTGCCGCGCGTTATCGGCATGGGCATCGGTCTGCTCAGCGTCATGGCCGGCATGGCTCCGCTGACGCCGCCTGCCTGGTTATGGGGGCTGCTGCTGTTCAACGGGCTGCTGTGGCCGCACGTGGCCTACTGTTGGGCTACCCGCTCGGCAACCCCTTACCAGGCGGAACAGCGCAATTTGCTGCTCGATTCACTGATGGGCGGGTTCTGGACCGCCGCCATGCACTTTAACCCGCTGCCCAGCGTGACCGTGCTGTCGATGATGACCATGAATAACGTCGCTGCCGGCGGCAAGCGGCTGGTCGTGCGCGGGGCACTGGCCCAGCTGGCCGGCATGCTTGTCGCCGTTCTGGTGCTCGGCGCCGGCCTGCAGCTGAACGCCACACCCCTGCAAGTTTATGCCTGCCTGCCAATGCTGACGTTGTACCCGCTGGCCCTGGGCTGGGTGTGCTACCAGCTGGCGATCAAGCTGGCCGACCACAAGCGCCGGCTGAGCGCGCTGAGCCTCACCGACAGCCTGACCGGGCTGCTCAACCATGGCGCCTGGAAAGACCTGCTGCTGCTGAAGTTCCAGGCCTGCAGGCTGCAACAGGGGGACGCGGTCATTGCCCTGATCGACATCGACCATTTCAAGACCATCAACGACACCTTCGGCCACGTGGTCGGCGATTGTGTACTGCGCCAGCTCAGTGCCGAGCTACGGCGCAACCTGCGCGAAGGCGACCAGGCCGGACGGTACGGCGGCGACGAGTTCTGCGTGATCCTGCCGGCCACCAGCGAAGCTCAGGCCTGTCACGTCATGGAGCGCCTGCGCGAACGGGTCGCCAACTACCGTAACCCGCAGTTGCCGCACCTGCGCATCAGCCTCAGCATCGGCCTGTCAGCGTTCGAGGCAGGCCTTGAGTCCCCGGAACACTGGCTGGACCAGGCGGACAAGGCGCTTTACACCGCCAAGCACGCAGGCCGAGACCAAGTCAATTTTGCCCGCGGCGAGGCTGCGACGCTCAGGCTGGCCTATCCTGATTGAACCTCCTGCCTGATTGCCCGGTGGGGGCTGCTTGAAGGAGCCGCTCGCGCATGGCCAGGACCGCCAACCTTCCACCCGCAAGCCCGACGCCGCGTTTTCAGGTACGCCACCTGATTGCTGGTTTCAGCACAGTGTTCGGGCTGGCCTGCCTGGTCATCCTCGGCGCCTTGTTCAATATCGCGACCACGCTCGACCAGCAGGAGCGCGAGCGTAGCGCCTTCCATGCGACCCAGGCGCTGGAACAACGGCTGCTGGCCTCACGCCGGTTTCTGTCCAGCTATGCCGTATGGGACGCGGCCTTCGAGCACTTGGCGGGGCACGCCGACTGGCAATGGGCCTACGAGGAAAAGAACATAGGCGAGTCGCTGTACAGCGCCAGCGGCTACGAAGGGGTGTTCGTGGTGGAAAACGACCGCACCACCTACGCCCTGTTCAAAGGCCAGCCCAGCCAGGCAGGCGCCAACACCTATATAGACGCAACGCTCCAGCCAATCATCGACCAGGCCCGTGCGGCAGCCATTCCCCGCGAGCAGATCACCCGCTTCGTATTGTTCAATGGCTGGCCAGCCATACTCAGTGCCGCAGCCATACGCCCGGACCGCGATGTCACCGACAGCGAGGTAAGCCAGGCGCCGGTGATGCTGTTCGTTGACCAGCTTACCGAAGAAAAACTGGCGCAGCTGGGCAAGGGTGCAGGCCTGGCCGGCATGCACGTGGAAAAGGAAGACATGCAGCAGCATGACCACCTGCGTATCGAGCTGGGCGACACCGGCTATCACTTGTCCTGGAGCAGCCCGCTGCCTGGGCACCAACTGTTGTGGGCGGTAATGCCAGCCCTGTTGGGCGCACTGCTGATACTTGGCCTGATCATGCTCTACCTGTTCCGCCTCACCCTGCGCAGCTCGCGGGCAATCGGCCTCACGCTTTCGCACCTGCAGCAGAGCAACCAAGCGCTGGAGGCCAGTGAACAGCGCTTTCGCGCAGTGGCCGAGTCGGCATCTGACTGGATCTGGGAAACCGACCGGCAACAACGCCTTACGTACCTGTCGCAGCGCTTTGCCAACGTCACCGGCTACCCGCTGGACGACTGGCTGGGCCACCCGCTCAACCAGTTGCTGGCCTGCGATACCACGCCGCTCTCGCCCTGGCTGGACGCCCTCGCCAACGCGGACCCTCAGCATCTGGCCAACCTGCGCTGTACTTACCGCGACCAGAATGGGCAGAACCGCTACTGCAGGATTTCGGCCCGCGCCATCTGGCATGACGACACACCCATCGGTTTTCGTGGCACCGCCAGTGACATCACCGACGAAGTCGACGCCCACGCCCGCATCCAGCACCTGTCGCTGCACGACCCGCTCACGGGCCTGGCCAACCGCAACAAGCTCGCCAGGCACCTGGAGCAGGCCCTGCTGCGCGGCAATGAATCACCGCCACTGACCTTGCTGTTGCTGGATCTGGACAACTTCAAGCCGATCAACGACTCCCTCGGCCATGCCGCCGGGGATGCCGTGCTGCAGGAAGTGGCGACGCGCCTGCGCGACACTACCCGCGATGGCGACCTGGTCGCACGCCTGGGCGGCGACGAGTTCATTGTGGTCCTCAGCGGCATGGATAACCGCAGCGAAGTCGACCGCTTCTGCGCACGCCTGATCGGCCTGCTGCAGCAACCCATCAGCTTTGACAGCCAACCGCTGCACGTCGGGGTCAGTATCGGTGTCGCACAGACCCGCACCCAAGGTTTCGATGCCGGCGAACTGATCCGCTGCGCCGACATCGCCCTGTACCAGGCCAAGGCCGATGGCAAGAATACCTGGCGCTATTTTGCCGCCGAAATGAACCAGCAGATCCAGTATCGCCGCCAGTTGGAAAACGACTTGCGCCGGGCATTGCGCAACCAGGAGTTCGTGCTGCACTACCAGCCACGCTACCGCCTCAGCGACCTGCGCATCGTCGCGGTCGAAGCCTTGCTGCGCTGGCAGCACCCACAGGAAGGGTTGCTGGGGCCGGATACCTTCATCCCGCTGGCCGAGCAGAGCGACATCATCGTCGCGCTGGGCCGCTGGGTGCTGCGCGAAGCCTGCCGCACTGCCCACGACTGGCCCGCCGACATTCTGGTTTCGGTGAACCTGTCGCCTGCGCAGTTCCTGCGTAGCGATGTGGTCGCCGACGTGCGTGAGATCCTTCTGGACACCAGCTTCCCGGCCCAGCGCCTGGAGCTGGAAATTACCGAAAACGTGATGCTCAACGACATCGAGGGCGCGCTGGGCACCATGCTGTCGCTCAAGGAGCTGGGGGTGCGCCTGAACATGGACGATTTTGGCACCGGCTACTCATCGCTGGGCTACCTGCGCACCTACCCGTTCGACAGCATCAAGATCGACAAGCGCTTCATCAGTGGCCTGAACAGCAACGGCGGCAGCGATCGCGCCGTGGTCCAGGCCATCATCAGCCTGGGTGAGGCGATGGGGTTGACGGTGACGGCCGAAGGCGTGGAGAGCGAACAGCAGCTCAGCGCGCTGGAAAAGGACCACTGCCACGAAGTGCAGGGCTTTTACCTGAGCCGGCCACTGGACAGTGCAGGGCTGGCGGCGCTGCTGCAGCACCCCTCTCAAAGCACTGCACAGCCTTTGTAGGAGCAGCCTTGTGCTGCGAAGAGGCCGGTACAAGCTGCACAGTTGATGGTGGCTTCACCGGCCTCTTCGCAGCACAAGGCTGCTCCTACAAGGGCCGGGTTTATTGCTGCATGCTGCGTTCGGCCACGATCTCTGGCAGATCCCGGCGGCGCAGGTAGGCGCGCAGTGGCTCAGCAATGTTCAGGCGGTCATCCACATGCTGCTCCAGCAGCAGTGCCAGCCGCTCACGGCACAGCGCCATGCGCTGCCCTTGTTCGGGGCGCCAGACAAACTCGTTGCAGGGGGTAATGCTGTCGTCGGCCACGTCCATGCCGAACGAGTCCTCGGAAAAACGCACAATATGAACGCCGCGCTTGCCATGAAAACCGACAAAGCCCTTGAGCTGGTCGGCGGCGTTGCAAATGTCCTGGGAAGTGATGGCCATGACGTAACCTCGCAATGAATCGAAAGATACGCACGCCTGGCGGGGATCGGTCGCCTCTACCGGGCAACTCGCAAACTGGAGCCTAACGCAAGTGCCAGGCCGTTCGCCACGGGTTTTGGTGCTTGCCCCGCACGTCTGTACCTTCGCCCGGCACCCTGTTCAGCGTTCACTTGGCGCTGGGTCGACCTGCGACGCCAGCACCGCCGCCAGCCACTGCATGAACGCCTGAACCCGGCGCGGCACGTGCCGTTGCCGGGCATACAGCAGTGACACCGGCATGGCCGGGGCCTGCCAGTCTTCCAGTAGCGAAACCAGCTCGCCTCGCTGCAGATGCTCGGCCACACCCACCGCCGGTACCTGGATCAACCCCAGCCCGGCCAGGCAGGCCGCCGAGTAGGCCTCGGCGTTGTTGACCGTGACCACACCGGCCATGGCCTGGTAATGCAGCTCACCACCTTGCAGGTATTCGAACCCGGCGCTGCGCCCACCCAGGGTACGCACGTAGTGCACCAGCTGGTGCCCGGCCAGCTCCTGCGGCGTCTGCGGCACGCCGTAGCGGGCCAGGTAGGCGGGGCTGGCACAGTTGCGCATGCTCAGTTGCCCGACCGGCCGCGCCACCACATCCAGGTCATGCAGGGCTCCTATGCGCATCACACAGTCAAACCCTTCGCGCAGCAGATCGACCTGGCGGTCAGTGCTACTAAGCTCCACCTCCAGCCGCGGAAAGCGCTGCAAAAACTGCGGCAACGCCGGGATGATGACCCGCCGGGCCATCATGGTCGGCAGGTCTATGCGCAGGCGCCCTGCCAGCTCGGCATCGTCGGCGCTGAACAGGCTCTCGATCTCGTCCATGCCTGACAGCAGGTCCTTGCTACGCTCGTACAGCAAGGCGCCATCCTGGGTCGCCTGTACCCGGCGGGTCGTACGGTTGAACAACTGCGTACCCAGCAAGCGTTCCAGCGCCTTCACCTGCTCTGACACAGTCGAGCGTGGCAACCTCAGGCTCTCGGCAGCCAGGGTGAAACTGCTGACCTCACTGACCCGCACGAAGGTGCGCAACAACTCAAGCTTGTTCATTCGGCCTCGACTATCCGGTTCTGGCGAACAGTATTTCCATTTTTACAGGATTTAACAGCCTCGCGCCGACCAATAACCTGCCCTCATCCACCCACCCTGAGGTATTCACCATGACCCGCAAAATTGCCCTGATCACTGGCGCCAGCCGCGGCCTTGGCCGTAATGCTGCCGAAAACCTGGCCGCACGCGGTATCGATGTGGTTGGCACCTACCACCGCAAGGCGGACGAAGCCCAAGCCGTAGTTGCCCGACTGGAACAGGCCGGAGTCAAGGCAGCCATGCTGCAACTGGACGTCAGCGACAGCAGCAGTTTTGCCAGCTTCACCGAGCGCCTGGGCAGCACGCTGCAGCAGCACTTTGGCCGCGAGCGTTTTGACTTTCTGGTGAACAATGCCGGGATCGGCCTGAACGTGCCGTACACAGAAACCAGCGAGGCGCAGTTTGACCAGTTACTGAATATTCAGCTCAAAGGGCCGTTCTTCCTTACTCAGCGCCTGCTGCCGCTGTTGGTCGACAATGGCCGCATCGTCAACATTTCCACCGGCCTGGCGCGCTTTGCGCTGCCGGGGTATGCCGCCTATGCCGCGATGAAGGGCGCAATGGAGGTGCTGACCCGCTACCAGGCCAAGGAACTGGGCGCACGTGGCATTCGCGTGAACATTCTGGCGCCGGGGGCGATCGAGACCGATTTTGGCGGCGGCGTGGTGCGGGATAACCAGCAGGTGAATGAATACATTGCCGGCAATACGGCGCTGGGCCGCGTGGGCTTGCCGGATGATATCGGGGCAGCGATTGCGCTGCTGCTGGAAGACGGCAATGGCTGGATTACCGGGCAACGGTTGGAAGTGTCGGGCGGCATGTTCCTCTGAATCCGAGAGTTTGGGGCCGCTGTGCGGCCCATCGCGACACAAGGCCGCTCCCACAGGAGTACTCGATCACGTGTAGGAGCGGCCTTGTGTCGCGATGGGCTGCAAAGCAGCCTCCCAGGGCCTCCACTATTGATCGCGGTGCTCATGCACCTGCACGCTCGCGGTCATGCCTGCACTCAGGGTCACCCCTTCCGGTACCTGGTCCAGGCGAATCCTTACCGGTATGCGTTGGGCCAGCCGCACCCAGTTGAAGGTTGGCTCCACCTCCGGCAGCAACTGGCTGTCGGGGTTACTGTTGCGGTCGGTGATGCCGCGGCTGATGCTTTCCACATGCCCTTGCATCGGTTCGCCGGCGCCCATCAGCCAGACTTTCACTGTGTCCCCCACACGAATACGCGGCAGCTTGGTTTCCTCGAAATAGGCCTGGATATAAAAGGTCGAATCATCCACCAGGGCCATTACCGATTGCCCGGTGTTCACATAGTTGCCCTGCGCCAGACGCAGGTTGGTGATATGCCCGCTGCGCGGTGCGCGCACTTCACTGCGCGCCAGGTTGATCTTGGCCACCTGCAACTGCGCTTCAGCTTCATGCAGTTCGCCGCGGGCGATAGCGGCATTGATCTGGGCGTTTTCACGCAGCTCGGCACTGATCGCCTCTGGCCCCAGGGCGGTACGCCGGGCTGCCTCGCGCTCGCGCAAGCGCAGTTGCTGGGCGCGGGTCTCTGTTACCGCGCTGGCCTGGTCGAAGGCCGCCTGGAAGCGCTCGCGGTCGATGCTCATCAGCAGGTCGCCCGCCTTGACCTGCTGGTTATCGCGGGCCTTCAGCTCACGTACCCAGCCGGAAACGTCAGGGGCGATCACCACCACATCGGCGCGCACACGGGCGTCGCGGGTCCAGGGCGTAAGCATGTAGTACTGCCACAGCTGGTAGCCGGCCCACACGGCCAGAGCCACCACACACAGCGTTACCAGGGTACGTACGGCCGCACGCATCGAAACACTCCTTTATAAAGCTCCCAGCAGCCTCACCACCAGGAACAACACACAAACGAACAGCGCTGCGTCGAACAACGCTTCATGCCAGATCCAGCGCCCCAACGGCGTCGCCTGCACCACCAGGCGCAGCACGCCGGTGAGCACCAGTGCCAGCAACACATAAAGCAGAAACGGGCTGAGCAGCACGCCGCCCACTTCCCATTCACGCAACCCCATGGGCTTCCTCCTGCCAACGGCACCATTTGCCCCAGCTTTTCTGCAATTGCAGCACCGCACCTTCGGCCAGCCGCAGCGGGTCACTCGCAGGCAGCCGACGCAAGGCGGCAATGAACTGTTCACTGGCGGCGTCCAGGCGCTGCCCGCGCCCGCCGGCCGGCCCTTTGGCCAGTACCGCTTCTACCTGCTGCAAGTACTCGCGCTCGGCCCGCCCCAAGGGGGCTTGGGCGACCGCCAGGCACATGCGCAGGTGCACCAGTTCATCGCCGATATCCAGCCCATGCAGGCCGTCATCCCAGCGCTTGCGCTCGCTTTCGGGCAGCTCACCAGCATGCCGCGCCAGTTGCATCAGGCGGTCGGCCATGCGCCCGCCAAACCAGCTGTCGGCACCGCGCAGGTCACGCCGGGTCAGGCGCACCAGGTCGCTCTGGGTGGCTGCCCGCAGACGCCGGCCCAGCCAGGCTGGGTGGCGGAACACCAGTAAACGGAAGGCCATCACCGCTGCCGACACCCCCACCAGCATCGCCAGTGCACTGTTGAGCATGGTCGCCACACCAAACTGCATGGCGTTGAGCGGGGACACCAGCACAATGAAGTGCAGGCAATAGGAAGTGGCGGTGGCCCCGGTGCGTGGGTGGGCCATGCCCAATGCGCCGAGAAACAGCGGCACGCCCATGCCCAGGCAAAGCATGGCGAAGCTGCTCCATTGCGGCAGCAGGATCTGCCCGACCAGAAATGCCGCAGGTATCGCCAGAAAGATCCCACGCAGAAAGCTCAGGCCAATCTGCGCGCCGTTCTCGCGGCTGGCGAACAGGCTGCAGACCACGCAAGTCAACACCAGGCCACCCGGCGCCGAAGGCCACGCTGTCGCCAGCCAGAAGCCGCTCATCACCAGAAAGGCCAGTGCGCTGCGTGAGCCGAACAGCAAGGCCAGCGACCAGTCGCGGTGCACGGCCAAGCCTTGGGACACATCCTTGGGCGCCCTGCCCGCCTCCACATCCTCCAGCGCCAGGCTGGCGGCCATGGCGTAATCCAGTAGCAAGGCCATGCGCGCCAGGCAGTAGTGCTCCGTCGAACTGATCTGCTCATCATGGGCGGCATCCCAGATGCGCTGGCGCAGCAGCAACAGGCTGGGCTGGTCGGGTTTGGCCAGAAGCGCGCGAACCTCTTCCAGCCAGTGTGCCAAGTGTGCTGCCTCACGCTCATCGAGTTGCCGCCACTGCCGGCGCACCGAGCGCGAGATGCGCAACAGCACCATCAGCTTCTGGCTCAGACCACGAATGGCGCGGGCACGCTGGCGCCCGCGGTTGCCCTCGAACCAGGCATGTTCACGCTGGCTGTCGATGGCAACGATACGCCCCAGGCTCTCCAGCAAGCCTTTGCGCGCCTCATCCTCGCCGCCCAGCATGGCACTGGCAGCCTGCAGGCCGTTCTGCCAGGCCTGCCGGGCCTGCCCGCCCAATTGCTGCTCCACCCGCATTGGCCAGAGCAAGGCACTGGTGGCGGTGGCGCAACAAATGCCCAGGCAGATCTCGGTACAGCGCGCCACGGCCTGGTCGAACACCTGCAACGGGTGATCGATGGCCGGCAAGGCAATAATCGCCGCGGTGTAGCCAGCCAATACAAAGGCATAGGCCCAGGCGCTACGCAGTTGGGTCGAGGCAGCAGTGCACAGCGCCAGCCATAGCGCCAAGGTAATGAGGAACAAGCCAGGGGTCTGGGCAAACAGGCCGATGAACACCACTGACATGACCGTGCCGACCAAGGTACCGGCCAGCCGTGCCAGGCCTTTCTGCACCACCATCCCTGACAGTGGCTGGGCGACGATGAAGGCGGTCATCAGTGCCCAGGACGGCTGTTCCAGGCCCCAGCGCATCGCCAGCCACAACGCCAGGCCGCCACCGAGCAAGGTCTTGATGGCGAACTTGAGGGCGAGGCTGGTGGGGGCGAACAGGGCCTGAAGGGTGATGGGCACTAGGCGGACCTTGCGGGGGATGGTCGTACTGAAAAGATAGACAATAGAGAGAAGGATAATGCGGAAACGATTAATTAGCTAGCTAATCATCTTTATTGGAACATCGGTAAGCCTGTGGCGGCCCTTTCGCAGCACAAGGCTGCTCCTACAGAGATCCCATGGAGTCAGGCATCGCGATCAACCTGTAGGAGCAGCCTTGTGCTGCGAAAGAGCCGGCACAGGCAACACTTAAATCCCAGGCAAAAAAATGGGCGACCGAAGTCGCCCTAAATGCCTTGCGTGCTCGTGTACCTGAAAGGTCAGCGCGGCTTGCGCTTGTTCGAGTCCTTCCAGATGAAAATGCCCAGACCGGCAAAGAAAGCCACCATCAACCCGACCGTTACCACACCAGCGATAACCACGTTGTCGAAGAACATGCTGGCCTCCCATTCGTCTGCCGTTGTCCGATGGGTGAACGTTAACCAATGTGAGGGGGGAGAAAATTGATCAGGGTCAATGGTGCCCGGGGCCGGGCACGCGAGGCGGTTGCAGGGTTGACCTGCGTCAAGTTTCAGCGCTTCTTCGGTTTGCCCTTGGGCTTCTTTTTCTTGCTGGTGCTCAACGGCAGGGCCTGCTCGAACGCGTTGCGCATTTCGTTCAGGCGCTTTTCCTTGAGGTCGTGGACGCGCTTGGCGCGTTCGGCATCAAAATCGATGAGGTTGTCTTGGCTCATGGGCGGGCTCGACGATCAACTGAGGCTTGCATGATGAAGCCAGGCGCAGGCGCTGACCAGCCCCGCGTCAGACTTCGATGTCCACCAGCAGACCCTGGCGTACGTGCTCGCCCATCAACGGGGCGACCGGCACGGTGTTGTCAGCGTTGACCTCGTCACCTGGCACGGCACTGTAGCGATCCTGCTCGCCCTGCTTGCGACGTTGCTGCTGGCGACGCTGCTCCTCGCGCAGCAACAGCACCTGCTCCTGCGGGTCGCGCTGGTGCTTGAGGTCGATGCCACTTTCGCTGGACGCAGGCTGCGCCGGCACCACCGGCTTGATGTCGGGGGTCGGCTTGACCGGGTCCAGTTGCGAGGTCACCGGGGCGGCGCTGAGCGGGATGATTGGCGGCAGCATGGACGTTCTCCTATGCCCCCTGTATCGGCAGGCGCGGGTCTACCTTGATGTCATGGACAACAATTACTCGGCTTCGTCGTCAGGGTCATCGTCGCTTGGCGGGCTGGCTTCGCTCCAGGGCCGCTTGTAAACCTGCTGCCAGACCGCATCCATGTGGTCGCGCAGCACCTGCGGCGCGGCTTTGAGTGAGGCACTGTCATCCCGGTCACCGCCGATCGGCTCCTCACCCGCCGGGCTGATCAGCGACTGGCCGGTGATGGTGTAGCTGGCCTGCCCTTCGCGCATCTCGATAGCGATATCGTGCGGGTCGATGCCGCCGCCACAGAAGGCATGGCTGGCCACCGTAACCTCGGCGACACCGTCCTTGTTCAGGTCGCTGACATCACTGACGTCGGTATAGAAGTCCACGTCCAGGTCCAGCCCCGGGCAGGTGGTTTCCTGCTCGATCTGCCAGCGTGCCTTGAATGCATCGCTTTCGGCAGTGCGCCCGTACAAGGTGGCCTTGAGCACCACCTTGTCCACTTCCTGTTCGCTTTCAGGGTCGCTGGCCTGGCCATCGCTGCGGCTCAATACCAACAGGCCTTCACCGTCGCGGTCACGAAAGTGCACGCTCTTGATCGGCGTCTGCACGCCCAGTACCTCAAGCTGCTCCATCGGGATGGCGGGCAAGGCCTCGAAGTTTTTCTGCTCGCAGGCGGTCAGCAGCAGCAGGCTGCCCATGGCCATGGAAGCGCTGATCCAGCGGTGCTTGGCAGACATGTTGATCCGGGGCCCTCGTCAGCTGCACGGTGCGAAGCGATGAAACGGCTAGACTGACTTACTTCCTGTTGTCGTTCGGCACCTTTCGGTGCGTTCGCACTTTGGTCTGACCGGCCGATCCGTTAACATAATCGGCTTTTTCATCGCGGGAGTTCAGGCAGTATGGCGCAGCAGTATCAACCGGGGCAACGCTGGATCAGCGACAGCGAAGCAGAGCTCGGCCTGGGTACCATCCTGGCGCAGGATGGCCGCCTGTTGACCGTGCTCTACCCGGCCACTGGCGACACCCGCCAGTATTCCCTGCGCAACGCGCCGCTGACCCGCGTGCGCTTCTCGCCAGGTGACCAGATCACCCACTTCGAGGGCTGGAAGCTGACCGTGCGCGAAGTCGATGACATCGACGGGCTGATGGTCTACCACGGCCTGGACGCGCAAAACCAGCCGCGTACCCTGCCAGAAACCCAACTGTCGAACTTCATCCAGTTCCGCCTGGCCAGCGACCGGCTGTTCGCCGGGCAGATCGACCCGCTGTCTTGGTTCAGCCTGCGCTACAACACGCTGCAGCACACCAGCAAGCAGATGCAGTCGGCGCTGTGGGGCCTGGGTGGCTGCCGTGCGCAACCGATCGCGCACCAGTTGCACATCGCTCGCGAAGTCGCCGACCGCAGCGCTCCGCGGGTACTGCTGGCCGACGAAGTGGGCCTGGGTAAAACCATCGAGGCTGGCCTGGTGATTCATCGCCAGCTGCTGTCGGGGCGCGCCAGCCGCGTGCTGATCCTGGTGCCGGAAAACCTCCAGCACCAGTGGCTGGTGGAAATGCGCCGCCGCTTCAACCTGCAGGTAGCCCTTTTCGATGCCGAGCGCTTTATCGAAAGCGACGCCAGCAACCCGTTCGAGGATGCCCAGCTGGCGCTGGTTGCGCTGGAATGGCTGGTCGACGACGAAAAGGCCCAGGACGCACTGTTTGCCGCTGGCTGGGACCTGATGGTCGTCGACGAGGCCCACCACCTGGTCTGGCACGAAGACCAGGTCAGTGCCGAATACGGCCTGGTCGAGCAACTGGCCCAGGTGATCCCGGGCGTGCTGCTGCTCACCGCCACCCCCGAGCAGCTTGGCCAGGACAGCCACTTCGCCCGCCTGCGCCTGCTCGACCCCAACCGCTTCCACGACCTGGCGGCCTTCCGCGCCGAGAGCGAGCACTATCGCCCGGTGGCTGAAGCCGTGCAGGAACTGCTCGACGAAGGCCGGCTTTCGCCCAAGGCCCACGCCACCATCCAGGGTTTCCTGGGTGCCGAAGGCGAAGCCCTGCTGGCTGCGGTCAGCGACGGCGACAGCCAGGCCAGCGCACGCCTGATCCGCGAACTGCTGGACCGCCACGGCACCGGCCGCGTCCTGTTCCGTAACACCCGTGCGGCGATCCAGGGCTTCCCTGAGCGCCAGCTGCACCCTTACCCGCTGGCCACACCCGAGCAGTACCGCGACCTGCCAGCCGGCGAGCACGCCGAGCTGTACCCGGAAGTTGCCTTCCAGGCTCAAGGCGATGTGGCTGAAGACGAGCGCTGGTGGCGTTTCGACCCGCGCGTCGACTGGCTGATCGACACCCTGAAGATGCTCAAGCGCACCAAGGTGCTGGTGATCTGCGCGCACGCCGAAACCGCCATGGACCTGGAAGACGCCCTGCGCGTGCGCTCCGGCATCCCGGCCTCGGTGTTCCATGAAGGCATGAACATCCTCGAACGCGACCGCGCCGCCGCCTACTTCGCCGACGAAGAATTCGGTGCGCAAGTGCTGATCTGCTCCGAGATCGGCAGCGAAGGCCGCAACTTCCAGTTCGCCCACCACCTGGTGATGTTCGACCTGCCAGCGCACCCGGACCTGCTCGAACAGCGCATCGGCCGCCTGGACCGGATCGGCCAGAAGCACACCATCCAGTTGCACATCCCGTACCTGCTGGGCAGCCCGCAAGAGCGCCTGTTCCAGTGGTACCACGAAGGCCTTAACGCCTTCCTCAACACCTGCCCCACCGGCAACGCCCTTCAGCACCGGTTCGGCCCACGCCTGCTGCCGTTGCTTGAAGGTGGCGAGAGCAAGGCCTGGGATACCCTGGTGGCCGACGCCCGCAGCGAGCGCGAGCGCCTGGAGGCAGAATTGCACACTGGCCGCGACCGCCTGCTGGAACTCAACTCGGGCGGTGCCGGCGAAGGCCAGGCGCTGGTCGAGGCCATTCTCGAACAGGACGACCAGTTTGCCCTGCCGATCTACATGGAAACCCTGTTCGACGCCTTCGGCATCGACAGCGAAGACCATTCCGAGAACGCCCTGATCCTCAAGCCGAGCGAAAAGATGCTCGATGCCAGCTTCCCGCTGGGCGACGACGAAGGCGTGACCATCACCTACGACCGTGCCCAGGCGCTGTCGCGTGAGGACATGCAGTTCCTCACCTGGGAGCACCCTATGGTGCAGGGCGGCATGGACCTGGTGCTGTCCGGCTCGATGGGCAACACTGCCGTGGCGCTGATCAAGAACAAGGCACTCAAGCCGGGCACCGTCCTGCTCGAATTGCTGTTCGTCAGCGAGGTGGTGGCACCACGCAGCCTGCAGCTGGGCCGCTACCTGCCGCCGGCGGCACTGCGCTGCCTGCTCGACGCCAATGGCAACGACCTGGCCTCCCGCGTTGCCTTCGAAACCCTCAACGAGCAGCTCGAAAGCGTGCCGCGCGCCAGCGCCAACAAGTTCGTCCAGGCCCAGCGTGACGTGCTGGCCAAGCGCATCAGCGGCGGTGAAGAAAAGATCATGCCGACCCACGTCGAGCGCGTAGCTGAAGCCCAGCGCCGCTTGGCGGCTGAGGCCGACGAAGAGCTGGCTCGCCTGGTGGCACTGCAAGCGGTAAACCCGAGCGTGCGCGACAGCGAGATCGACGCCCTGCGCAAGCAGCGTGAAGAGGGCCTGGCGATGCTGGACAAAGCCGCACTGCGCCTGGAAGCCATTCGCGTTCTGGTGGCTGGCTGATCTGACAAGCCCTCTGGTGGCCTGACCACCCTCTGTAGGAGCAGCCTTGTGCTGCGAAGAGGCCGTATGCCCCACAAGATTATTGTGAGGCATACGGCCTCTTCGCAGCACAAGGCTGCTCCCACACCTATATGCCCCCTTTTTATGCCTGCTGGCGATTGGGTTGATAACCAAATCGTCGGAATCAATGTGCCATTATTCAGGAAGGCTTAAACACCTCTTCCTATACTGCCTCTGGACAGTCTGCACAGGGTTGTAGCGCAGACGAGTGAAAACTCGATCATGGGGCACTCAATGGAATGGCTGGGGCTGCAACTGTTCGCCGACCTTCCGGCAACCGGGCGTATCGTTATCGATTGCCGCCATGAGCCGTTTCTGGTTTTGCTCGCCTACTTCGTTGCTTGCGCGGCTTGCTTCGCGACCCTGGACATGGCCGAGCGCCAGTCCCACAGCGAAGAGCCCACTGCACACCGACAATGGCACATGCTTGGCGCCTGCTGCCTGGCCGGTGGTATCTGGGCCATGCACTTCATCAGCATGCTTGCCTTCCAGGCGCCGGTAGAGGTGCACTACGACGTCTCCCTGACCATTCTTTCGCTGCTCATCGCCCTGGCGGTCGCCTGGGTAACCATGCGCAGCCTCGACCGCAGCCAGATGCGCGCGCAGCACTTCCTGCTAAGCGCCGTACTGATCGGCCTGGGTATTATCCTCATGCACTTTGTCGGCATGGCTGCGATGGAAACCGGCGCCCGTCAGTATTACCAGACTGGCCTGCTGCTGGCCTCTGCCGCCATTGCCCTGCTCACCAGCCTGGCTGCGTTATACCTGGCCCGTTACTTCAGCAATGGCAGCGGCACCCTGCACCAGGCCATGAAGTACGGCGCCAGTCTGCTGATGGCCGGTGGTATCGTCGCCACCCATTTCACCGCAATGTCGGCCATGACGTTGGTGATCCCGGCCGACACCGCACTGCGCCTGCCCTCTGGCGACAACAGCCTGCAACTGGCGCTGGGCATTGGCTTTATCACCCTGCTGATCAGCGGCGCCAGCATCAGCGCCGCACTGGCCGACAAGAAGCTGCAGAGCAAGGAGCACGACCTGCGCCGGGTCAACGTACTGCTCAGCCAACTGGACCAGGCCCGCGCTTCGCTGCAGCAGGCCGCGCACTACGATGCCCTGACCAACCTGGTCAACCGCCGTGGCTTCAACCAGGTGTTCGCGGAGCGCCTGGCCGAACACCACGCCACTGAAAATCGCCTGGCAGTGATGGTCCTCGATATCGACCACTTCAAGCGCATCAACGACAGCCTCGGCCACGACGCCGGAGACGAACTGCTCAAGGTGATTGCCAACCACATCAAGGCCGCCACCCGCCATCAAGACCTGGTCGCACGCCTGGGCGGCGACGAGTTCTGCGTGGTCACCAGCCTTGGCAACTGCGACGAAGCCCGCCACCTGGCACAACGCATCATGCAACGGATGAAAGAGCCCATCGACCTGGGTGGCCGGCGTATGGTCATGACCACCAGCATTGGCATCAGCATATTCCCCGACGACGGCACCAGCGCCGAAGAACTGCTCAAGCATGCCGACCTGGCCCTTTACCAGTCCAAGGACAGTGGGCGCAACAGCCTGCACTTTTTCAACGAGAGCCTGAAAACCCAGGCCTCCCTGGCCTTGCAACTGGAAGAGGAACTGCGCCTGGCCCTGCTCGAAGAGCGCGGGTTGGGTGTGCATTACCAACCCATCTTCGACATGCGCAGCGGGCAGGTGGCCAAGCTCGAAGCCCTGGTGCGCTGGCATCACCCGCAGCACGGCCTGCTGGGGCCCGACCGCTTCATCGGTATTGCCGAAGCCAATGGCCTGATCATCGACCTTGACCTATGGGTAATGCGCCACGCCTGTGCCGACCTGGCGCACCTGCAGCGCCACGGTCATGGTGATATCAAGGTGACGGTCAATTGCTCGGCAGTAACCCTCAGCCACGACGAACTCCCCAACGAAGTGGAAAAAGCATTATTCCACGCCGGGCTCGCGCCTCGTCACCTGGAGCTGGAAGTGACCGAAAACGCCCTGATGGGCGACATCCAGCGTACCGTCAACCTGCTCAAGCGCATTCGTGCGCTGGGCGTGGCGCTGTCGATCGACGACTTCGGCACTGGCTACTCGTCACTGGCCTACCTCAAGCGCCTGCCGCTGGACATACTGAAGATCGACCGTACCTTCCTGCAGGATGTGCCAGGCAGTCAGAAAGACCGCGAGATCGTTCAGGCGATAATCGCTATGGCGCATACCCTGCATTTGCAGGTCGTCAGCGAAGGCGTGGAAACCGTCGAACAGCAGGCATTCCTTGAGAACCATGGCTGTGACTACCTGCAAGGCTACCTGCTGGGCCGCCCGGTGCCGCTGGCCGACCTACAGCCGCTAATGGAGCGGCTGCAGCGCCAACGCGAGGTAATCAGCCCTTGTTGCGGTACAGTTCTACAAGGGTCGCCGGATCTTTTTGCAAGTAACCCTGGCTACCGTGCAGGCGCATCAATTGCGCGGCGAGGCCACTGAGCGGCGTCGCCGAACCCTGCTCACGGGAAAACCTGACTGCGCCATCGAGGTCCTTGAGCAGCGTGCGCACGTGCCACTTGATCGGCTCGAAGCGGCTTTCGGCCATTTGCGGCGCGAGGATCTGCAGCGGCTTGGAATCGGCAAACCCCCCGGCCAGCGCTTCGGCGATCAGCGTCGCATCCACCCCGGACTGTTCAGCCAGCGCCACCACTTCGGCAATCACCAGGGCATTGCATGCCACGATCATCTGGTTGCAGGCCTTTGTCACCTGCCCCGCCCCCACCGCCCCCATGTGCGTCACCCGCTGACCAAGCACCTGCAGCACTGGCCGTGCACGCTCCAGGTCCGCCGCTTCCCCGCCAACCATGATCGCCAGAGTACCGGCCTCTGCACCTGGAGTGCCGCCAGACACCGGAGCATCGAGCCAGGCCATGCCGCACAGTACTGCGAGTTCGGCGGCCATTTCACGGGTGGCGGTGGGTTCCAGGCTGGAGAAATCGATCAGCAACTGGCCACTGCGCCCCCCCAGGGCAATGCCTTGCTCGCCGAACACCACCTCACGCACCACGGCCGTGTCGGCCAGGCACAACATCACCATGTCGCTGTCCTGGCACAGTTGCGCGGGGCTGCTAGCCAGGCGCGCGCCGGCGGCGACCAGCGCGGCGCACTTGTCCGGGCTACGGTTCCACACGGTCAGCGGGTACCCCGCCGCTAACAGACGTCGGCACATGGGCAGGCCCATCAGGCCAATGCCGGCGAATCCAAGCGAAGGTAGTGCAGTGCTCATGAATGACTCCCGACTATTTCGAATTATTTTCCAGGCTGATCAGAACGCTGGACACATTACGCATCCCGTAAACTGTTACCGCCACGCCGAATTGTTACTTACCTCTACCCGCCTTGAACGCCTTCAAGCACCAAAACGGGGCTGCTGCGCATTTTTGCGCACCAAAAAAGATCATGCATCAACCGGGCGCTTCACCTGAATGACGATGAACGGCGAAACCACCACTGCCCAGATCTCTGGATCGCGGCTTTGCAGCTCCAGTGCCTGCTCGGCCGTCACCGGCCCGACAGTGCCATCACTACGCCACTTGGCGAAGATCTCGCCGCGATTCTCGGCCATCGCTTCGGCAACTGTGATCAGGTCCAGGCTGGGGTCGACCCAAATCAGGTCACCCTTGGCCCAGAAACGCTCCAGCGCCTTCCACTCGATGATTGCTGTCTCGCCAAGCAATTTGGCATAGAGGGTGCTTGTTTGATCAGTCATGGGCGGTATCCGCAAAAATCGGCCAATAAAAAAGGTCGGCATTTTTGCAGAAAAACCCGGGTACAAATATGTAATTTGGTCGATTGACCCCGAACTTGTGGGGCGGGGTCGCAGATACAGGCAATTTAATGGCGCCTTTTTGTATCTTTCTGTCGAGCAAGCGACAACCCAGGAAACAGGCACTTTTTGACCGCTTTTCAAGCGCTCGAACAGCGCTCTACACTGTACCGGTACAGTTCCGGGACATGTTCCGGGGGAAGGTGGGCTTGCGCGTTGGCATGGCCACGCCGCAAATCCCGCCCGGTCTGTAGCCCTGGCCGCCAGGACTATAAGAATTACAACAGAATGAGTGGAGCACTATGATCAAGATTTCCAAGCTGTTCGCCGCAATGGTACTGGCCGGGGTAGCCAGCCATTCGTTTGCCGCCGATACCATCAAGATCGGCATCGCCGGTCCGAAGACGGGTCCTGTGACCCAGTACGGCGACATGCAGTTCATCGGCGCCAAACAGGCCATCAAGGACATCAACGCCAAGGGCGGCGTCGATGGCAAAATGCTTGAAGCCAAGGAATACGACGACGCGTGCGACCCTAAACAGGCCGTGGCAGTCGCCAACAAAGTGGTCAACGACGGTGTCAAGTTCGTCATTGGCCACCTGTGCTCCAGCTCTACCCAGCCTGCGTCCGACATTTACGAAGACGAAGGCGTGATCATGATCACCCCCGCCGCTACCAGCCCGGAAATTACCGCGCGTGGCTACAAAATGATCTTCCGTACCATCGGCCTGGACAGCGCCCAGGGCCCGGCGGCCGGCAACTACATCGCCGACCACGTCAAGCCGAAGGTCGTTGCGGTGCTGCACGACAAGCAGCAGTACGGTGAAGGCATCGCTACTGCGGTCAAGCAAACCCTGGAGCAGAAAGGCACCAAGGTCGCCGTCTTCGAAGGCCTGAACGCCGGTGACAAAGACTTCTCCTCGATCATCCAGAAGCTCAAACAGAACAACGTCGACTTCGTCTACTACGGCGGCTACCACCCGGAGCTGGGCCTGATCCTGCGCCAGGCTCAGGAAAAAGGCCTGAAAGCCAAGTTCATGGGCCCAGAGGGCGTGGGTAACGACTCGATCTCGCAGATCGCCCAGAACGCCTCCGAAGGCCTGCTGGTCACCCTGCCGAAGTCGTTCGACGCCGATCCTGAAAACAAGGCCATCGTCGACGCCATCAAGGCAGACGGCAAAGACCCGAGCGGCCCGTTCGTGTTCCCTGCCTACTCGGCTGTCCAACTGATCGCCGAAGGCATCAAAGCGGCCAAGTCCGAAGACGCCGAGAAGGTGGCAGCGGCCATCCACGCCGGTACCTTCAAGACCCCGACCGGCGACCTGTCGTACGACGCCAAAGGCGACCTGAAAGACTTCAAGTTCGTGGTCTACGAATGGCACTTCGGCAAGCCGAAGACCGAAGTCTCCCCTCAGTAACTGCGTGACTAAATAGCTGACCTACGAGCCCACTGTGCGAGCAGTGGGCTTTGTTTTACGAGGTTCATGGGCCCGACCCCCGCGATCCGGGGGCGAGCTCACCTGAAAATCTTAAAACCGTCACCCGCGGTTTCCTGGCATACCCCCGCCAGCGAAATGCAAATCAGGTTTTTAGGAGCGCTGTAATGCCTGAGATCTACCATTTCTTCCAACAACTGGTTAATGGATTGACCATCGGCAGCACCTATGCCTTGATCGCCATCGGCTACACGATGGTGTACGGCATCATTGGCATGATCAACTTCGCCCACGGCGAGGTGTACATGATCGGTTCCTACGTGGCCTTCATCGCCCTGGCGGGCCTGGCCATGATGGGTATCCATTCGCTGCCAATCCTGATGACCGTTGCCTTCGTCGCGACGATCTTCGTCACCAGTGCCTATGGTTACAGTATCGAACGGGTTGCCTACCGCCCCTTGCGCAACAGCAACCGTCTGATCCCGCTGATTTCCGCCATCGGCATGTCGATCTTCCTGCAGAACACCGTCTTGCTGTCGCAAGACTCCAAGGACAAGTCCATCCCCAACCTGATCCCCGGAAGCTTCTCGTTCGGGCCAGGCGGTGCGGAGGAAGTTCTGATCAGCTACATGCAGATCCTGGTGTTCGTGGTCACCCTCGTGGCAATGACCCTGCTCACCCTGTTCATCTCTCGTTCCCGCCTGGGCCGCGCCTGCCGTGCCTGCGCGGAGGACATCAAGATGGCCAACCTGCTGGGCATCAACACCAACAACATCATCGCCCTCACCTTCGTCATCGGTGCCGCCCTGGCAGCCGTGGCGGCCGTGCTGCTGAGCATGCAGTACGGGGTGATCAACCCCAACGCCGGTTTCCTGGTGGGCCTGAAGGCCTTCACCGCGGCGGTGCTGGGTGGCATCGGCAGTATCCCGGGCGCCATGCTCGGCGGGCTGGTGCTTGGCGTGGCCGAAGCGTTTGGCGCCGACATCTTCGGCGACCAGTACAAGGACGTGGTGGCATTCGGCTTGTTGGTTCTTGTCCTGCTATTCCGGCCGACCGGCATCCTGGGCCGCCCGGAGGTTGAAAAAGTATGAACAAAAATCTCAAACAGGCGTTCTTCAGCGCCTTGCTGGTCTGGGCCGTGGCCTTCCCGGTGCTGGGCCTGAAACTGAGCATCGACGGCATCAGCCTGGTCGTGCACAGCCAGGGTTCGTTCACCCTCAGCATCATCGCCGTGTGCTCGGTATTGATGTTCCTGCGCGTGCTGTTCGACAAGCAGTGGAGTTCGGTGATGGGCAGCCGTTCGGATCGCAAGCTGATCCCGCCGGCCGTAAGCAACTACCTGACCCTGCCCAAGACCCAGCGCTATGTGATCATTGGCCTGATCGTCGCTGCCCTGGTGTGGCCGTTCTTCGGCTCGCGCGGTGCGGTCGACATTGCCACGCTGATCCTGATCTACGTGTTGCTGGGCCTGGGCCTCAACATCGTGGTCGGCCTGGCAGGCCTGCTCGACCTCGGCTACGTCGGTTTCTACGCCGTCGGCGCCTACAGCTACGCCATGCTCTCGCACTACCTGGGCTGGAGCTTCTGGGTGTGCCTGCCGATTGCCGGCCTGATGGCCGCCACCTTCGGCTTCCTGCTTGGCTTCCCGGTGCTGCGCCTGCGCGGTGACTACCTGGCGATCGTGACCCTCGGCTTCGGCGAGATCATCCGCCTGTTCCTGCGCAACCTCACCGACTGGACCGGTGGCCCCAACGGCATCAGCAACATCCCCAAGCCAGAGTTCTTCGGCCTGACCTTCGAACGCCGTGCCGCCGAGGGCATGCAGACCTTCCATGAGTTCTTCGGGCTGGAATACAACTCGATCAACAAGGTCATCTTCCTCTACCTGGTGGCCCTGCTGCTGGCCCTGCTGGCGCTGTTCGTCATCAACCGCCTGCTACGCATGCCCATCGGCCGTGCCTGGGAAGCCCTGCGTGAAGACGAGATCGCCTGCCGCGCACTGGGCCTCAACCCGACCGTGATCAAGCTCTCGGCATTTACCCTGGGTGCCTGCTTCGCCGGTTTCGCCGGCAGCTTCTTCGCTGCGCGCCAAGGCCTGGTGAC
This sequence comes from Pseudomonas putida S13.1.2, assembly GCF_000498395.2. Taxonomy (NCBI): domain Bacteria; kingdom Pseudomonadati; phylum Pseudomonadota; class Gammaproteobacteria; order Pseudomonadales; family Pseudomonadaceae; genus Pseudomonas; species Pseudomonas putida. The sequence continues at coordinate 6,363,540 of NZ_CP010979.1, read as the reverse complement.
ACCGGAGTCGTTCACCTTCATCGAGTCGGCGATCATCCTCGCCATCGTCGTGCTTGGCGGCATGGGCTCACAACTGGGCGTGATCCTCGCGGCCATCGTGATGATCCTGCTGCCCGAGCTGATGCGTGAGTTCAGCGAATACCGGATGCTGATGTTCGGTGCGCTGATGGTGTTGATGATGATCTGGCGTCCGCAAGGCTTGCTGCCTATGCAACGTCCACACATGGAGCTGCATCGATGAGCCGTGAAATTCTGCAAGTCAGCGGCCTGAGCATGCGCTTCGGCGGCTTGTTGGCGGTCAACGGCGTGGCCCTGACCGTCAAGGAAAAACAGGTGGTGGCGCTGATCGGCCCGAACGGCGCCGGCAAGACCACCGTGTTCAACTGCCTGACCGGTTTCTACAAACCCAGCGGCGGCACCATTCTGCTCGATGGCCAGCCGATCCAGGGCCTGGCCGGCCATCAAATCGCCCGCAAGGGCGTGGTGCGGACCTTCCAGAACGTGCGCCTGTTCAAGGAAATGACCGCGCTGGAAAACCTGCTGATCGCCCAGCACCGTCACCTGAACACCAACTTCTTCGCCGGCTTGTTCAAGACCCCGAGCTTTCGCCGCAGCGAGAAGGAGGCCATGGAACGCGCGCAGTACTGGCTGGAGAAGGTCAACCTGACCGAATTCGCCAACCGTACCGCCGGCACCCTCGCCTACGGCCAGCAACGCCGCCTGGAAATCGCCCGCTGCATGATGACCCAGCCGCGCATCATCATGCTCGACGAACCGGCGGCGGGCCTGAACCCGAAGGAAACCGAAGACCTCAAGGCACTGATCGCCTACCTGCGTGAGTCGCACAACGTCACCGTGCTGCTGATCGAGCACGACATGAAGCTGGTGATGAGCATCTCCGACCATATCGTGGTGATCAACCAGGGCACCCCCCTGGCCAACGGCACGCCGGAAGAGATCCGCGACAACCCTGATGTGATCAAAGCCTACCTGGGGGAAGCGTAAATGCTGAAGTTCGAAAACGTTTCCACCTTCTACGGCAAGATCCAGGCGCTGCACAGCGTCAACGTGGAGATCAACCAGGGCGAGATCGTCACCCTGATCGGTGCCAACGGCGCCGGCAAGTCGACCTTGCTGATGACCCTGTGCGGCTCGCCGCAGGCGCACAGTGGCAGCATCAAGTACCTGGGTGAAGAACTGGTCGGCCAGCCGTCCTCGCACATCATGCGCAAGAGCATTGCCGTGGTGCCTGAAGGCCGCCGCGTGTTCGCCCGCCTCACCGTCGAAGAAAACCTGGCGATGGGTGGCTTCTTCACCAACAAGGGCGACTATCAGGAGCAGCTGGACAAGGTATTGCAGCTGTTCCCGCGCCTGAAGGAGCGTTATATCCAGCGGGGCGGCACCATGTCTGGTGGCGAGCAGCAGATGCTCGCCATTGGCCGGGCGCTGATGAGCAAGCCCAAGCTGTTGCTGCTCGACGAGCCTTCGCTGGGCCTGGCGCCGATCATCATCCAGCAGATCTTCGACATCATCGAACAGCTGCGCCGCGATGGCGTGACCGTGTTCCTGGTGGAGCAGAATGCCAACCAGGCGCTGAAGGTCGCTGACCGCGCCTATGTGCTGGAGAACGGCCGGGTGGTGATGCAAGGGACGGGTGAAGCCCTGCTGACTGACCCGAAGGTGCGCGACGCGTACCTCGGCGGTTAAACGGGAAAGGGCCTTCGGGCCCTTTTTTATGCCTGCCAGAAATGCATTGCCAGTACCGGCCCCTTCGCGGGCTTGCCCGCTCCCACAGGAACGCCACAGCCTTGGGAAACCGTGCAGTACCTGTGGTAGCGGGCAAGCCCGCGAAGAGGCCGGCACAGGCAACCATTAACTTGTGATCCGCCGCCAGCCTGCGTAACGTGGCCAGCTCTTTGGCAAAGATCCCCGGAGCCCGCCCCATGCGCCTCACCCCCACCCTGCTGCTCACCGCCCTGCTGCCCCTATTCGCCGGCTGCCAGCTCATGGCCGATACCCCAAGCGACCCGAACATCGGCACCACGCGCATGCAGGGCGAACTGCGTGCCGCCGGTGGCCAACTGCTGTTCAAGCCGTGCAGCGAAAACCGCACGTTCGTGATCAACGACGTCGGCGCCACGGGCATCCTGCAGGAGGCCGCCAACCTCGCACAGGACGCCAACGACAAGCTGTTCGCCGACGTCCGTGGCCGCCTCACCGGCAGCAAGCAGGCCAACAACGATGGTCAGATGGAAGTACGCCGGCTGTACCGCCTGGAACCCTCCACCCGTGCCTGCGAAGACCCCAACTTCAAGCAGTTGACCCTGCGTGCCAATGGCCATGAGCCAGAGTGGGACATCAAGGCCAGCGGCAAGGGCATGGTGCTCGATCGCGTTGGCCAACAGCCCCTGCCGCTGCCGTTTCTGGAAGAAGAGGTACCCGGCGGTGGCCTGACCCTCACCAGCGAAGCCAACGGCCAGCACGTGGAACTGTGGGTCGCGCCGCAGCGCTGCGTAGACAGCGCCACTGGCGCCATCCGCCACCTGCGTGCCGAGCTGCGCATCGACGGCAAGACCCTGCAGGGCTGCGGTTACTACGGCGGCGCGCGTGACAACTGATCGCCGGGTACTTTTATCCTGCCAGTCGAGGCGGCTAACAGCTTATACTTGGCGGTTTGTGTAAAGCCGCCGGCCGCCCATGGCCGGGATACTGGACCCTGCCATGCTACGAATCACCGAACTCAAGCTGCCCCTGGACCATCCCGACGAAGCGCTGCGTGAAGCCATCGTCCAGCGCCTGGGCATCCGCGACGAGCAACTGCTCAGCTTCAACCTGTTCAAGCGCAGCTACGATGCACGCAAGAAGAACAGCGAGTTGCTGTTCATCTACACCATCGACCTCGAAGCCAGCAACGAAGCCGAGCTGCTCAGCAAGTTCGCCGACGATCACAACATCGGGCCGGCACCGGACGTGACCTACAAGTACGTCGGCCACGCCCCGGCCGACATCCAGGAACGCCCGATCGTGGTCGGCTTCGGCCCGTGCGGTATCTTCGCCGGCCTGTTGTTGGCGCAGATGGGCTTCAAGCCGATCATTCTCGAACGTGGCAAGGAAGTGCGCCAGCGTACCAAGGACACCTGGGGCCTGTGGCGCAAGAGCGTGCTCAACCCCGAGTCCAATGTACAGTTCGGCGAAGGCGGCGCCGGCACCTTCTCCGATGGCAAGCTGTACAGCCAGATCAAGGACCCGCAGCACCACGGCCGCAAAGTGCTGGAGGAGTTCGTCAAGGCCGGTGCGCCGGACGAGATCCTGTACATCAACAAACCGCACATCGGCACCTTCCGCCTCACCGGCATGGTCGAGCAGATGCGCCAGGACATGATCGCCCTCGGCGCAGAAGTACGCTTCCAGGAGAAGGTCACTGACCTGCTGGTCGAAGACGGCCAGCTGACCGGTGTGGTGCTGGAGAGTGGCGAACAGCTGCACTCGCGCCATGTGGTCCTGGCCCTTGGCCACAGTGCCCGCGATACCTTCCGTATGCTGCACGCCAAGGGCGTGTACATGGAAGCCAAGCCGTTCTCGGTCGGCTTCCGTATCGAGCACCCGCAAACGCTGATCGACAAGGCGCGCCTGGGCAAGTACGCCGGCCACCCGAAACTCGGCGCCGCTGACTACAAGCTGGTGTACCACGCCAAGAACGGCCGCTCGGTATACAGCTTCTGCATGTGCCCGGGTGGCACCGTGGTCGCGGCCACCAGCGAGCCGGGCCGCGTGGTTACCAACGGCATGAGCCAGTACTCGCGTAATGAGCGCAACGCCAACTCTGGCATCGTCGTGGGCATCGACCCCGAGCGCGACTACCCGGGCGGCCCGCTGGCCGGTATTGAACTGCAAGAGCGCCTGGAAGCCCACGCCTACGTGATGGGCGGCAGCAACTACCAGGCCCCGGCGCAACTGGTGGGTGACTTTGTCGCCGGCCGGCCATCGACCGCACTGGGCAGTGTCGAACCGTCCTACAAACCAGGCGTGACCCTGGGTGACCTGGCGCCGAGCCTGCCAGACTTCGCCATCGAAGCGATCCGCGAGGCACTGCCGGCGTTCGACCGGCAGATCAAGGGCTACAACCTGCATGATGCAGTGTTGACCGGGATCGAGACACGCACCTCGTCGCCACTGCGGATTACCCGGGGTGAGGACTACCAGAGCCTGAACCTTAAAGGGCTGTTCCCGGCAGGTGAAGGCGCCGGCTACGCGGGCGGGATTCTGTCGGCGGGCGTGGACGGTATCCGTATCGCCGAGGCGGTAGCACGGGACATGCTCGGCCTGTAATTTTGTATCGCCTGCAAGGGCCCTTTCGCGGGCTCGCCCGCTCCCACAGGTACTGCACAGTATTTGAAAACTGTGCAGTACCTGTGGGAGCGGGCGAGCCCGCGAAGAGGCCCTGACAGGGATCAGAACTATCCGCCCCAAACACCAGACTTTCCCTCCCCCCTTTCCTCCCATCTGCATCTAGGCTTCACACAACCTAGCCGGCAACACCATATAACAAAAACGAATATAGTTTTTGTTTTAAAGCATATCGTCACAGGCTAGGGTGTACGCCCGTACCATTCGTAAACTGCTCATGGAGAGCCTATAGCCCGTGCGTAGCCTGTTTACCCGTTTCTTCCAGCTTGAAGCCGCCAGCGGTCTGCTGCTGATCGCCGCCGCCGTTCTGGCCCTGATCATCAACAATTCGCCACTGTCCTACCTGTACAGCGGCCTGCTCGACGTCCCCGTCGCCGTCCAGGTCGGCGCGCTGAATATCGCCAAGCCTTTGTTGCTGTGGATCAATGACGGCCTCATGGCCCTGTTCTTCCTGCTCATCGGGCTGGAGGTCAAGCGTGAGGTGGTCGACGGCCACCTGTCCAAACCTGCCCAGGTGATCCTGCCTGCCACTGCTGCCGTGGGCGGCATGGTGGTGCCAGCACTGATCTACTGGTTCATCAACCGTGACAACCCGGCGGCCGTGGCCGGCTGGGCGATCCCCACTGCCACCGACATCGCCTTCGCCCTTGGCGTGCTGGCCCTGCTGGGCAAACGCGTACCGGTATCGCTGAAGTTGTTCCTGATGACTTTGGCGATTATCGACGACCTGGGCGCGATCATCGTCATCGCCCTGTTCTACTCCGGGACCCTGTCGAGCGTGTCGCTGCTACTGGCTGCGGCCTGCCTGGTGGCGCTGGTAGCGATGAACCGGCTTGGCGTGGTCAAGCTTGGGCCGTACATGATCGTTGGCCTGATCCTGTGGGTCTGCGTACTCAAGAGCGGCGTGCATGCCACGCTGGCCGGCGTCGCCCTGGCCTTGTGCATTCCGCTGCGTACACGCAACGCCGAGACTTCGCCGCTGCTGTCCCTTGAGCATGCCCTGCATCCCTGGGTGGCCTATGCCATTTTGCCTATTTTCGCCTTCGCCAATGCCGGCGTCTCGCTGGCAGGCATGACCGTAGACAGCTTCACCCACCCGGTGCCGATGGGCATCGCGGTTGGCCTGCTGCTGGGCAAGACCGTGGGCGTTTTCGGCCTGTCCTGGCTGGCGGTCAAGCTGCGCCTGGCCGCGCTGCCTGAGGGTGCCGGCTGGGGGCAAATACTGGGGGTGGCGATACTCTGCGGCATTGGCTTCACCATGAGCCTGTTCGTTGGCTCGCTCGCCTTCGCCCCGGGTAGCAGCGATTACGCCGGCATGGACCGCATGGGTATTCTTACCGGCTCGTTCTTCGCCGCAGTGATCGGCTACGCCGTCATCGCCATGGCCAGCCGCAAAACCAGTGTTGGTTGACGTGGCTGAAGCATGAAAAAACCCCGACTGGCAGCAGCCATGTCGGGGTTTTTTCTTAGCGCGCCAGGTCAGTGCGAAACGCGGCTGGTGCCATCAACAGTCATGATGCGCACGCGGTCGCCAACGCGGAAGATTTCGTTCTCCTGCACGGCCTGAACGTAGGCACGCATGCTGCCATCGTCCTCGCGCACGGTGATTTCAACGCCTTGAGTGCGGGTCAGGCCTTCCTCGGCAGCGGAACCCGCCAGGCCACCGGCCACGGCACCGATCACGGCTGCAACAATGCTGCCACGGCCACCGCCTACAGCACTGCCGGCTACGCCACCAACGATGGCGCCAGCGCCACCGCCGATCGGGGTCTTGGTACCTTCGATCTTGACCGGGCGCAGGGATTCGATGGTGCCCATGCGCACGGTTTGCACGCGGCGGGCTTCATCACGGGAGTAGCTGTCACCGGTCAGGCTCGAGGCACAGCCCCCCAGCAACAGCGACATGGTGGTAAAGGTCGCCACCAGCAAAGCGGATTTACGCATGGGTAAAGTCTCCATAAGTCAGATGCTCATTAGACGCTGCACCTTGACGGCTGTCACGGTGCAAACGTAATAAAATTGTTTTCATTCAGCCGGGGTACAGCCTGTGCGGTTGTGCCAGAGGCTCTTCAATTGAGACCAAGGATAGCCATGGATTACTTCATCGTCGTGGTCACCACCGTTGCGGGGCTGTATTTCCACGGGTGGTTATATGTGCGCATGCGCCGCTGGATGGACCGTGACCTGGCGTTGTCGCTGGCGGGGGCTGACCCTGAAAAGCGTGAGTACATGCTGGCAAGGTTGGCGCAGGCGCGGCAGGAGAAGGTGGGGCGCAAGCAACTGGCGGGGTGGTTGGAGCGCGAGGCGGCGGGGTATCCGGGGTAGTCTGATTGATCACTGGGGCCGCTTTGCGGCCCATCGCGACACAAGGCCGCTTCTACAGGGGATCGCGCCCGCTGCTGGGGACACGTTCTCCTGCAGGAGCGGCCTTGTGTCGCGATGGGCTGCAAAGCAGCCTCAAATTCTCAGGGTGCCAGCCGCTCCCGCAGCCATTGCCCATCCACCAGCCGGTAGTTCAACCGGTCATGCAGGCGGCTCGCCCGCCCCTGCCAGAACTCGATGCGCTCAGGCAACAGGCGATAACCACCCCAATGCTCAGGGCAGTGCGGCTGGGTGTCGGAGAAGCGTGCTTCGGTGGCCTTGACCAAACCTTCCAGCTCTTCACGCCCGGCAATCACCCGGCTCTGCGGCGAAGCCCAGGCCCCCAGGCGACTGCCCAGCGGGCGCACCTGGTAGTAGTCATCCGATTCCTTGGCCGTGACCTTTTCCACTCGCCCTTCGATGCGCACCTGGCGCTCCAGCGCAGGCCAGAAGAAGGTCATGGCGGCAAAGGGGTTGGCTTGCAGTTGCTGGCCCTTGGCGCTGTCGTAGTTGGTGAAGAAGGTGAACCCCTGCTCGTCGAGCCCCTTCAGCAGCAATACACGGCAATGCGGGCGGCCTTCGCCGTCCACAGTGGCCAGGGTCATGGCGTTGGCTTCCACCGGTACCTGCTCGGTTTTCACCGCATCGGCAAACCACTGGTGGAACAAGGCAAACGGCTCCCCCGGGGCCTGGGCTTCGGCCAGGCCATCACGGGTGTAGTCGCGGCGCATATCGGCCAGGGATTGGGTCATTGCTGCGTTCCTTGACGATCAGTTGGTCTTCGCAGGGCTGTTGGCAGCTACTTTCTTGTCAGCGGTAGCTTTCTTGGCGGCAGGCTTGGCGGCTGCCTTGGCCGGCGCGGCTGTTTTCTTGGCCGTAGTCTTGGCAGGGGCCTTGGCTTTGGCAACAGGTTTCTTCGCCGCAGGCTTCTTGGCTGCCGGCTTGCTTTCGACGGCCTTGGCGGCAGGTGCCTTGGCATCCTGCACCGCAACCATCGAGGCAGGTGCAGGTGTCGGAGCGGCCTGCTGGTACTTGGCCAACAGCGCGACCATGGTGTTCTGCGGGGTCAGCAGCATTTCCACGCGGCGGTTCAGTGCGCGGCCCTCGGCGCTGTCGTTGGCGGCGCGTGGCATGACCGAACCCATGCCCTTGAGGGTCAGGCGGTCACGCTGCAAGCCGCTGAGGCGGAAGATGGCCGACACCGAGGCGGCGCGCTCCAGGCTGAGTTTCTGGTTGGCAGCGGTAGCACCGCTGGTGTCGGCGTGGCCCAGTACCAGCACGGCAGTCTTGGGGTCACCTTCGACGGTCTTGGCCACGCGGGTGATCGGGCCGAGGGTCATTGGCAGCAGCATGTTCGGGCGATCAGGGTTGTACGAGCTGTCCACCGGCAGGGTTACCGCCAGCACATTGTCGCGGCGCTCCAACTCCAGCTTGCTGTCCTTGATGGCTTCGCGCAGCTTGGGCTCGTACTCGTCCAGCCAGGCCTGGGTGGCCTTCTGGTCGATCTTCGGCACGACCGGCCCTTTGGCTTGCTTGTCATCACCGCCGAACGGCCACCACCAGCGGCTGGCGCTTTCTGACTTGGCGTCGGCCTTGGCCACTTTTTCAGTGACGGCTGCCTTCACTTCCTGCTCGGCGACCTTGTCGGAACCGAAAGGCCACCAGCTGGAGCCACCTTCCTTGGAGCCGTCCGGAGAATGACTGGCGCAGCCGGTAACGGCGGTCAGGCACAGGGCGAGTGCTAAGGTTTTATGTGAAGACATCAGCGATACACCATGAAATAGAAAGAGATTTTGCCAACGCACTTCAAGCGTTGGCATTGAGGATAGTCAAAGGGGTGAGGCAATACCCGCATTACCCGATCAAAGGCAATCGGCAAGCACACGCACCAGCTTCTGGGCCCGTGGGTCCATAAGCACGTATGGGCCGAGTGTATTGACCACGAAACCGAAGGCCACATCGTGCTCCGGGTCGGCAAAACCGACCGAGCCACCGGCACCTGGGTGGCCGAAAGCACGGGCGCCGAGGCCAAAGGTGGCATTGGCCACATCGGGCTGGTCGAGCATGCAACCCAGGCCAAAGCGGGTCTGGGTGAGCAAGGTGCGGTCCTGGCCGAGGCTGTGCTCGCGGGTCAGCTCATCCAGCAGTTCAGATTCGAGCAGGCTGCCGTCCAGCAAACCGGCATAGAAGCCCGCCAGGCTGCGGGCATTGCCATGGCCATTGGCCGCTGGCTGTTGCATGCGCCGCCACTCCGGCTTGTTGGTGCTGGTCAGGATCGCCGGCGGGTTGGTGAAAGCACGGGTCGACAGCGCCTCGGGTTCGCGCATGGTCACCTGCAGCAAGCGCTGCGCGGCGGCATCACCGGGGTTGCCTTTGCCACGGGCGATGTGCGCCACGCGGTAGAACTCTTCGTCAGCCAGGCCAACATGGAAGTCCAACCCCAACGGGCGGGCGGTACGGGCCACGATCGAATCGCCAGGGCCACGGCCATCGGCGCGGCGAATCAGCTCGCCAATCAGCCAGCCGTAGGTGATGGCGGCATAACCGTGTTCGCTACCGGGTGCCCACCATGGCGTTTCAGCCGCCAGGGCATTGACCATGGCCTGCCAGTCATACAGGGCTTCGGCTGGCAGCAACTCACGGATGGCCGGCAAGCCGGCGCGGTGGCTGAGCAGCTGGCGCAAGGTAATCGACTGTTTACCGGCTTGGGCAAACTCGGGCCAGTAGTTGGCCACAGGGGCATCGAGGGCCAACTTGCCCTCGCCCACCAGTTGCAGGGTGGTGACGGCGGTGAAGGTCTTGGTACAGGAGAACAGGTTGGCGATGGTGTCGCTGTGCCAGGCCTGCTGGCCATCCTTGTCGGCACTGCCGGCCCACAGGTCGACGACGGTTTCGCCACCGACCTGGATGCACAGCGCAGCGCCACGCTCCTGGGAATCTTCGAACAGCGCGGCAAAGGCTTCGCGCACGGCTTCGAACTTCAGCTCATAGTGACCCTGGATCTGCACCCGCTGTACTCCGTACGACCATGTCCAAAAAAGGTGTGCATTGTTTCAGTAGTTGGGTGTTTTGCAAACCGGCTTGGGCCAAATGGTCGCGACGAACGGTAGCTTGTGCTCAGGGAGCCGGTTTTTCCAACTGTGTGCGCAATTGGTCCATCACCTGCAGGTTGCTCTTGCGCACGGCGTCGACAAAACCCGGGTACGGCACATCGGTGATCGCCACCAGCCCAAGGTGGCCGTTTTCGCCGTCCAGCAGGCGGCCGCTGGCTGGCTGGTCGAGGTACTGGAACCAGTGCGCACCAACGATCATCGGCTGCGCCAGGGCCGCCTTGAGGAAGTTGCCGTAGGCCGGGCCGCGGTCTTCTTCCCGCGCCAACTCCAGCGGCCCCGGCCAGAACGGCCCGCGATCACGCGAACCGAACTGGAACTCGGACACCAGCACCGGCTTGTCCAGCTCGGCCAGGCGGGCGAAGTCGTAGCCGTCCTGCGGCTTGAGGGTGTAGAAGTTGAAGCTGAGCACATCGCAGAACTCGGCGCAGGCCTTGACCGCCTCTGGCGTGCTGAGCGCATAGCGGCCACCGAGCAGCAGGTGATTGGGGGCATGCCACTTCAATGAGTCAGCAATGGTCTTGAAGTAGGTCTCGGCGAACACTTGCTGGAAGTGCTGGTAGTCGCGCTCGATTTCCGGGTGTTCCGGGTCGGGCAACGGCGCCTCGAAGCCCGGGTCTTCCATGAGTTCCCAGGCGGCCAGTTCGATGCCCCAGGCCTTGGACAGCCCTTGCTGGTTGCGGTACTTGTCACGTAGCTGCTTGAGGAAGGCGCGCTTGGCCGGTACATCGGTGGTCAGGCGCAAAGTGCCGTAGGCCAGGCCATACCGGGCTTTAGGGTCGCTGCCAGGGGCAGCCCAGGCCAGCTCGTTGTCGGCGAAGTAGCCGATCAGCCAAGGGTCGTCACGGTGATCACGGGCGGCAATGGCCACGGCGCGCTCGGTGGCCATGGCGAAACGCGGGTCGAACGGGTCGGGCATGCTGCCCCACCAGTCCATGCCGGTGCTGATGCTGGCGTAATCACCCACGATCGACAGCGGCAAGGTGTAGGGCATACGTTTGGCCTGGCCCAGGGCGGGCTCGCTCCAGTTGCCGACCGTGTTGAAACCCCAGGCCAGCAAACGGTCCAGCGCATGCGCCTGCCAGCGGGCAGCGTCCAGCACCAGTGGCGGGCAGTTGGCGGGCTGCCCTTCTGCGGCAGGCGCGCAGGGTTTGCCGTAGGTACGCTGCACGTTGGCAGCATAAAAGTCGAACCAGCGCCCTTGTTTGAAGTTGCGCCCTTGCGACGAGGCATTGCCATCGTCGTTGTTGCCCTCACCGTAGAATGCGGCCAGTGCATCGCCCTCGCCCGGCAAGGCCTTGAACATGCCTTCACGGCCGGCGACGTAGGTACGCCCGCCATCTGCGGCGACGGCATTCACCCCCAGGGAATAGAACGGGTGCCCTTCCGGCGTTACCAGGTACCAGCGCCCATCACGCTTTTCGGTGCGAAAAAAGCCCTTGGCCTCGAACGCCGGCCCGGCCATCAGCCCGCCGTAGCCGTCCAGTTGCTGCTTGCCACGCTCAGCCAGCCAGCCCTTGAGCTGCTGCTGTTCACGCATATCGGCCGCCTTGAGCTGCTCGTCATTGGCGACCTTTTCGGGCCAATTGGCGCGCGTGGACTGGCCATAGGCATCGATCAGGTCCTGGTAGGCCGCCTTGTAGGCCTGGTCGTCATCCTGGATACCCACCCGCTCGATCAGCAGGTTCTGCGCAACCTTGGGGCTGGGGATGCTCAGGCTGACCGAGGCCACCTGCTTGAGGTCGATCGCGCCAGCGCTGCTGGTCAACAGCAAGCGCTGGCCGCCATGGCTCCACGGCATGGGCGGGCCGGCGCGCATGCCCTGGCTCAGCGGCGAGCTGGCGGTCAGCGGCACCATCACGGTTTGCGCCGGGCCGGCCGGCAGGTCAATCCGGCTGGTCAATGTGCGACCATCGCTACCTTGCACCGTGACATCCACCGTCAGCGCCCAGTCCATCGCGCTCTGCAGACGCAAGGTGAGGAACTGCCCGGCGGACCAGTCCCACGTCCCGCCTTGCGGGCTCAGGCGCAGGGTCGGCCGTTCGACCGGGTTGAACACTACACGCCGCAACACCTCGCCCTCGGCCGTCTGCTCCGCGTTGTACTGCGGCATGCCGGCATCCTCGGTCGCCACATTGACCACCGAGGCCGGGCGCACGAAGCTGAACAGCGTCTGCTGCCCAGCCAGCAACGGCGAGCTGAACAACAGGGCGAAAACGGCGGGCAGGGTGAGGCGGACCATGAGGCTGGGGCTCTCCTTCAGGCCACTCACGGGCCCAGACTGAGTAATGGACAACGCGCCAGAGCAAGTGCTCCGGCGGTCAGGAAATCTCCCGCCGGAACGGCGGCAGCGCATTGAGAATAGCCTTGCCGTAGCGCTGGGTGACCAGGCGCCGGTCAAGCAAGGTAATGACACCGCGATCCTGCTCGGTGCGCAGCAGGCGACCGCAGGCCTGGATCAGCTTCAGCGAGGCGTCGGGTACGGCAATTTCCATGAACGGGTTGCCGCCGCGGGCCTCGATCCACTCCGCCAGCGCCGCTTCGACCGGGTCATCGGGCACGGCAAACGGAATCTTGGCGATCACCACATGCTCGCAATAGGCGCCAGGCAAGTCGACACCCTCGGCAAAGCTTGCCAGGCCGAACAGCACGCTGTGCTGGCCATCGTCGACCCGCGCCTTGTGCTTGTTCAGGGTTTCCTGCTTGGACAGGTTGCCCTGGATCAGTACCAGCTTGCGCCAGTCACGGTCCAGGCCATCGAACACGTCCTGCATCTGCTTGCGCGAGGAGAACAGCACCAGTGCGCCACGGGCATCTTCGACGATGTTCGGCAGCTCGCGGATGATTGCCGCGGTGTGTGCCGCCGCGTCGCGGGGGTCAGCCTTGAGGTCGGGCACCCGCAACAGACCGGCGTCGCCGTGCACGAACGGGCTGGGCACCACACAGGTTACGGCATCACGCGGTAGACCCGAGCGCATGCGGAAGCGGTCGAATTTGCCCAGCGCGGTCAGCGTCGCCGAGGTCACCAGCGCACCGTGGGCAACGCTCCACAGGCTGCGACGAAGCATTTCGGCGGCGAGGATGGGGCTGGCGTTGACTTCGATATCGAACATTGCACCGCTCTCGGCCAGCGTCAGCCAGCGAGCCATGGGCGGGCTGTCTTCAGGGTCTTCGGCGGTAAAGGCCGTCCACAGTTCCCAGTTGCCCTGGGCGCGGGTGACCAGGCTGCCGAACAACGGGTACCACTCTTCGGCCTGGTGGCTGGCGATGCCAATATTCACCTCGCCGTCCATGCCTTCCTTGAGCAGGTCCGCCAGGCGGGTAAACAAATCGTTGAGGCGAGCAAAGCCCTTCTTCAGCTCGATGCCCACTTCGCGCATCTGTTCCGGAACGACGCCGCCTTCGAAGCGGTAGCGCGGGCGCTCCCGGCCCTCGGTGTCTTCACTGGGGCGGAAGTCGGCAACCTGCTCGCAGAGGGTGAACATGAACTGCTGCTGGGTGCGCACTTCCCGCGCCAGCTCTGGCACCTGCTCGATGTACTTGCCCAGGTCGCCGGGCAGCGGGTGCTGGGCCAGCAGCTTGGTCAGGTTCTTGGCGGTCTGTTCCAGCCAGTCTGCGGTGGAGCGCAGGCGGGAGTAGTGGGCGAAGTGGCCGATGGCCTTGTCTGGCAGGTGGTGGCCTTCGTCGAACACATACATGGTGTCGCGCGGGTCCGGCAGCACCGCACCGCCGCCCAGGGCCAGGTCGGCCAGTACCATGTCGTGGTTGGTAACGATCACGTCGACCTTGCCCATGCCTTCACGGGCCTTGTAGAACACGCACTGCTGGAAATTCGGGCAGTGGCGGCCGGTGCACTGGCTATGGTCGGTGGTGAGGCGGGCCCAGTCCTGGTCTTCCAGGGCTTCTGACCAGCTGTCACGGTCACCGTCCCAGCGGTTGCCGGCCAGCTTCTCGATCATGCTGTTGAACAGCTTCTGGCTGCGCTCGTCGACCTCGATGCGAAAGCCCTCTTCCTCGAACAACTGGGCAGTGGCCGACTGGGCGTGGCCCTCCTGCAGCAGGATGTCGAGCTTGGACAGGCACAGGTAGCGGCCACGGCCCTTGGCCAGGGCAAAGCTGAAGTTGAGCCCGCTGTTGCGCATCAGGTCGGGCAGGTCCTTGAAGACGATCTGCTCCTGCAGGGCCACGGTGGCGGTGGCGATCACCAGGCGCTTGCCGGCAGCCTTGGCGGCCGGGATGGCGGCCAGGCTGTAGGCCACCGTCTTGCCGGTACCGGTGCCCGCCTCCACGGCGACCACGGCAGGCTCGCCGGCGCGGCGGCCTTCATCGTCGCAGGCAATGTCGCCAAGTACCTTGGCCACTTCGGCGATCATCAGGCGCTGGCCATAGCGAGGCTTAAGGCTCTTGGCTTCGAGAAAACGCGAGTAGGCGCCCTGGATGGTGGCTTTGAGTTCGGTGCTGATCATGGTCTGCAGGCGCCCGTCGGGCTGGATATATTTTCAGTGTTTCGCATGGGGCGGCTATCATACCCCGCTATTGCCCTTTATGCCGCATGGAGATCCGGATGCTCGCCTTTGCCCTGCCCTACACATTGCATGTTCTGGCTGCCCTGGTATGGGTCGGCGGCATGTTCTTCGCCTGGCTGGTGCTGCGCCCGGCAACGGTTGCAGCCCTTGAAGGGCCTGCGCGGCTGCGGCTGTGGGTGGAAGTTTTCCGACGCTTCTTCGGCTGGGTCTGGGTGGCGGTGGCGATTTTGGCGATAAGTGGTATCGGCATGTTGCACATGCGTTTCAGCGGCTTAGAGACTGCACCGAAGTACGTGCAGGTGATGATTGGTGGGGGCATCGCCATGTTTGCCTTGTTCATGCGCATTCAGGCGTTGCTGCTGCCGGAGTTGAAGACGGCGGTGCAAGCCGAGGACTGGCCGACGGGGGCGGCGGTACTCGGGCGCATTCGGCGGATGGTGGGGGTCAACCTGCTGCTGGGCCTGGCGATCGTTGCAGTTGCCAGCTCGCGCCTGATGTTCTGACAGGCTCTACGCGGTCTCTGTAGGAGCGGCCTTGTGTCGCGATGGGCTGCACAGCAGCCCCAGCAATATAGGCAACATGCTGGAATCCGGGGGCTGCTGCGCAGCCCATCGCGACACAAGGCCGCTCCTACAGGGGTGCGCGGTGTGGCTCAGAGGTGTTGCAAGATCAGCTCACCTGCGGCGCCTGCCAGGCCGGGCTGCCCAGGTTGCCCTGGCCGGCCATTGGCGCCAGCATCGGTGCTGTACACCAGGCAACCCTTGCTAGCCCCACCTTTACCCGCCTTGCCCGCCGCCCCAGGCTTGCCTGGGGCGCCGCCATCCAGGCGCACGACAACGCGCTCTTGCGGGAACCCCTGCGGCACGCTCAGGCGAATGCGCCCACCCGGCGCGCCATCGTGCCCGTTGCCGCCGTCATCGCCATTGGCACCACGGCTGGCCTGCCCCCAGGTGCAGCCACCCGCCTGCCCATTGCCCCCATCAAGCCCCACATAACCCGGCGCGCCCGCGCCACCACGGGCATCGATCGCAACCCGCTCGGCATCCACTTCAACCAGTTTCAGGTCGAGGCTGCGGCCCGGGCGAGCTGCCCGTTGATAGCTACCCGCCGCGCCGGTGGCACTGAATTCACTGCCCTCGCCCAACCTCGCGCTACGCGCCTCGATCACCAGAAGGCTGTCGGAGGGAGCAATGGCGATACGCGCATCACGCCCCAGTTCCAGCTGATCCACCGTCAATTGCGCAAGCGAGGCAGGCAGCAGCAGGGTTGCCGCATCGGCGACACGCAGGTGCGTAAAGTGCACGCTGGCCGACTTGTCGGGCAGGCGCAGCATGGAATTGGCGGCGACCTCCAGGCTTTCAGCCTGGGCCAGGGGGGCGGCCAACATGGCCAGCAACATCAGATTACGCATTTCGCGGCGCCTCCTGCGCACGGGGAATGGACATGACATGGAAGATACCTGTCAGCAGGATCTGCAAACGGTCGAACCAGCGGTGGCTGCGCCCCCGCAGGCTGCCATTGAAGAACAGCACTTCGAGCAGGTGCAAGCTGAACAGGACGATGCCAGCGGCATTGATCAGCAGATTGAAGGGCAAAGGTTGTGGCATCAGTTGATTGAACAACACCACCCCCCAGAAAGCGACCGTCAGGACCTTGCCCACGCCCAGGATGAACTTCATACCCCGCCCCTATAGAGTGTTGTTATGTCGAGACGGCCCGTTCGAGCGGGCCGTGGGACCAACAGTAACTGCAATGCCAAGGCAGGCGCCAGCACCGCTCAGTTCAGATGCAGCTCCACCCGTCGGTTGCGGGCGCGGCCCTCCTCGCTTTCGTTATCGGTGATCGGCTCGCTTTCGCCGCGGCCCTGGCTGGTGACCTTGCCCGGCTCCAGGCCCTGGCTGATAAGGTACTCGGCAACGCTGCTGGCACGGCGCTCGGAAAGCGCCTGGTTGTAGCTGTCGGCCCCCACGTTGTCGGTGTGCCCGATCACGCTCACCTTGGCTATCGTCGGTGAATCGAGTTTCGCCACCAGGCCTTGCAGACGTTGCTGCGCCGCCGGGGTCAGGTCGGCGGAATCGAAGGCAAACATCACCGCGCCATTGTCATCGAGGATGATCACCTCTGGCGAGGGCTCAGGTGCAGTGGCGGGCGGCGCTGCCGGGTATACCTTCAGGGGGCAACCCATGTGGTCGACTGCGGTGTTGGCGGGGGTATCGGGGCAATGATCGCGGCGGTCGAAAATACCGTCGCCATCTTCGTCACCATCCTGGGCGTAACAGATCAACCCCCCGGCGATGGCGCCCAGAGCGCCGCCACCTGCGGCCCAGGTAGAACTTTCAATAGCGCCCAGGCCGCCACCGGCCAGGCCACCCAGCAGGCTGCAAATGGGCCAGGTCCTTTGGTTGAGCGGTGCGCTACCATCGCTGTGGGTAGCGCAGCCCGCGAGCAGGCTGGCAGCCACCAACAACGGCAGCGCCGCCTTCGACGTCACACTCATGCTGAATGCTCCTGTGTCATTGGCCACAAACGGCTGACCGGCATGAAGACGCGCCCGTGCCACTGCTCCAGGCACGGGCGCATGCCGCCTTACCGCTGGATCTTGATTTCGGTACGGCGGTTCATGGCACGCCCGTCGGCCGTGGCATTGTCAGCTACCGGTTGGGTTTCACCGGCACCGACCACCGAAACGAAGCTGCTGCGCGGTACACCGCTCTCGACCAGGTAATCGGTCACCGAATGGGCGCGGCGCTCGGACAGTTTCTGGTTGTAATTGTCGGAGCCGACGCTGTCGGTATGGCCGCTGACGCTCAGGCGGGCAGACGGCGCTTCCTGTTTCAGGCGTGTGGCAATGGTATTGAGGCGCTCTTTGTCACTGGCGGTCAGGCGCGCAGAATCGAACTCGAAGTGCACATCGCGGATGACGATGACTTCTTCCTTCTGCACCACCACTTCTTCCACCACTGCTACCGGCTCAGGCGGGCATCCGTTGGCATCCACCTGCACGCCGCGCGGTGTGCCCGGGCACTTGTCACGGCTGTCCGGCACACCGTCGCCATCCTCGTCGCCATCGCCATGGGCCCAGCAATAACCCGCCGCCAGGCCACCGCCCAGCAACGCACCCCAGCCAGCCCAGCTGGAGCTTTCAATAGCGCCCAAAGCGGCGCCGCCTACACCCCCGACGGCGGCACACTTCGGCCAGTCGGTTTTTTGCAAACCTGCACAACCAGTCAACACACTGGTGAGCAGTACCAGGGGTAACGCTGTGCGTACTATGCTCATTTCATTGCTTCTCCTAGGGGGAATCGGCATAAGGCCGATCTGTGGGAGTAAAGACCGCGCATTCCAACCCTGCCAGCAATAAGCCACGACGTGGTCACAATGCGCTTTGCCCGCACGCCGCGGCCCGCTAGTCTTGGACGACTTGAACGAGGACTGGCAATGACCGACGGTTTTTCCCAACGCACCCCGCAGCAGGCCCTCGCGGCCCTGCTCGAGCGCTTCACCCCGCAACGCCTGCTGCTGGTCGGCACGCGCTTTCCGGCGCTGGACGCCTTCGCCCAGGCGCACCCCCAGGTGACTATCGCCACTGCTGCCCCGGGCCCGCTGCCGGCCGAACTGGCGGCCCAACGCTTTGACCTGGCGGTGCTGGTGGACTGCCTGGAACACTTGCCCAAGCGCACCGGCCTGGAACTGCTCGGCGGCATTCGCAACCTCAATGCCAGCCGGGTAGCGGTGCTGGCCGACCTGGCCGCCTGCGGCTGGCAAGACACCGACTTCTTTGCCTTGGCCCTGTCGGCCAGCGAGAAATTCCGCCGTGACCAGCAGGTTTTGAGCCTGTTCACCTATGATCTACATGACTACAAGCAGGTCCCGGACTGGCTGAACGCCAGGTTCTGGGCCAACCCTGAAAACTTCGGCAAGTACTGGTGGTGATGATGAGTGTCTCGGTCTGCCCTTGCGGCAGTGGCAACCTGCTCGACGCCTGCTGCGGGCATTACCATGCCGGCACCCCGGCACCCGATGCCCAGGCGCTGATGCGCTCACGCTACAGCGCCTACGTGCTGGGTCTGGTCGATTACCTGGTCGCCACCACCCTGCCGGCCCAGCAAGCCGACCTGGACCAGGCCGCCATGGCTGCCTGGAGCGCCCAGAGCACCTGGCTGGGCCTGGAGGTGGAAGGCGCCGAAGTGCTGGGCGGCCAGCCGGAGCACGGGTTTGTCACCTTCACCGCACGCTGGCACGACCAGGATGGCGATCACCAGCACCGTGAACGTTCGGCGTTCGTCCAGCATGGCGGGCGCTGGTACTTCATCGACCCTACGGTCGGGCTCAAGGCCGGGCGCAACGACCCCTGCCCCTGCGCCAGCGGGCAGAAGTTCAAGAAATGCTGCGCCAGTTACGTGGGTAGCTGAACATGATGGCCCGCGCCCGCCTGCTGCTGCCCTGCACACTGATGGCATGCCTGGCGTTGCTGGCGGGCTGTGCCAGTTGGGGGGGTGACGAGTGGCGCGAACCCGAAGTGCACCTGGTCGAGGTCGAAACGGTCAAGGCCAGGTTGCTGGAGCAGGAGTTTGTGCTGCACCTGCGGGTCGACAACCCCAATGACAGCCGCCTGTTCATCCGCAACCTGTCGTATGCAATACGCCTCAACGACCTGCTGCTGGTGCAGGACGAAGCCAGTGTCTGGCGCAGCGTGGGCGGGCACGCCCGGCGCACTTTCAAGATCACCGCGCGAACCAACCTGTGGCAGCACCTCAAGCCCCTGGCCAAGCTGCTCAAAAGCAGGCAGCCGCTGCACTACACCCTGCAGGGCGAACTGGCGACCGGGTTGTTCATCCATCGGGACCTGCACTTATCGCGCAGTGGTGAGATAATCCCCGGCGATCACATCCCGGAGTAACCCTGCAATGTCCCAACAACCCCACGTTCATGGCCCTGACTGCAACCACGACCATGATCATGACCACCACCACGATCATGGCCATGTACACGGCCCGCACTGCAACCACGGCCACCAGGAGCCGGTACGCAACGCCCTGAAGGACGTTGGCCGTAACGACCCTTGCCCTTGCGGTAGCGAGAAAAAGTTCAAGAAGTGCCACGGCGCCTGATCGACTGGCTCGATTAAAAGTCTGCTACGCGGCCTTTCGCCGGGTCGCCCCTAGCAAGTCCTGGTACCAGAGCCCCGCGTCGTAGGCGATGGTGACCAGGGTGGTCGCGGCATAGCGCGGGTGCTGTGCCATGCGCTGGGCAACGGCGAGGCAGGCTGCGGCGGTATTCCCCACGAAAATGCCACTTTGCATGTAGAACCAGCGCTGTGCAGCCAGCATTTCTGCATGTTGCACCTGGGCCCGCTCGTCCACCAGCGACCAGTCCATGAAGGGCGGGCAAACACCCACCGCCATGCCTTCAAAGCGATGGTCGGTGAACACACCCGCCCTTGAATCACAACCGCTGGGGTCGACCAACACTGTCGACACCTCGAAACCGTGGTCCTTCAGCCCCAGGGTGATACCTGTGAAACTTGCGCCAGTGCCGGCGCAACCGACAAACAGGATTTCCCGCCCAGCCCCGACATTGGTCAATTGCACGGCGAGCTCGCCGGCCGTCTGGTAACGATGGGCCTCGATGCCCACTGGGTTATTGAATTGGTCGGTATAGAAATACGACTTGCCCATCGCCGCCTGGTTATCCAGATGATGCATCACGACATCCTTGGGCGTGGCCCCGGCCACCAGCATTTCCTTGCCGATCAGCCTGGCACCAAAACACTCCAGCAAATCCCGTTTGGTCTGGCTGAAGCCAAGCCCTACCGCCAGCTCCACGGCAACCTGGTACTTGTGACAGGCCGCCAGCAAGCCGAAACCGAAACTGCCACCGGTTTTTTCGATGACCGTAGTCACACCCGGGATAATGTCGCCGTTGCGCAAGGCATGTTCGACGATATGCCGGGCTGCGCGGTACTTGTGGCTGCCGCCAGGGTTGTTCATTTCCAGCTTGGTGTAAATGCGTTCGCTGACGCTGATGAGCTCGCTCATTTGCGGCTACCTTCCATTGAAGTGTGCAAACAGGCCTTGTTCTGCAGCAGGCCAGCAGTGGCGAAGAGCAAACCGATACAAAGGGCCATGCAGATGGCATTGGTGCCATCCCAGCCAACCGTACTCAGCAACAGCGATGGGCTGAACGCACCGACGGTTGCCAAAATGGCAATAGCCAAGTCGTTCTTGCCCTGCATCTGCATCGCTGCAGGGCTGTTCTGCAGCGCCTGGGCAAGCAGTGCGCCGCCGCCGACATAGGTCAGGTTCCAGCCCAGCCCGAGGGCAATCAGCGCCAGGGTCATCATCGCGTAGCTGTGCGACCAGATATTCAGCGCCGAGCAACCGATCAACAGGGCGAGCCCGGCACAGATGGTGGTCTTGATGCCCAGCTTCTGGATGATTGCGCCGGTGAAAAATGACGGTGCAAACATCGCTACCACATGCCACTGGATTGCCAGGCGGACGTCAGAGAAGTCCTCATGCATGTGTTTCATGTGCATCGATGCCTGAATCATGAGCAGGTTCATGATCCCGTAGCTCAGCGCCGCAACCGCCATGGCAACTTTCACCGACGGGCTGAAGGGTTCGGCGCGGGGACTGGCCGATTTATGCGCTTGCTGACTTGCCTTGGCGGTGCCGGTATCGTTGGGCAGGCAAATGGCAATCATCAGCGACATCAGCGCCAGGCCAACGAACGAGGCATAACACAGCGAAAACAGCGGGTACCCGCCAACGTCCCTCAGCCACTCGGTCAGTGTCGGCCCCACCACGGCGGCAATGACGCCCCCCGCCACAACCAGTGAAAGGGCTTTGGGCTTGAGGCTCTGGGCCAGGTTGTCAGTGGCCGCGAAGCGGTTGAAGTTGGCAAAGGCGATATAAATGCCCAACGCCGAATGGCTCAACACCAATAGCTGGAAATGCTGGTACTCCACCGCCAGGTAACCGCTGATACCAGAAGCTGCCAAAGGGATCGACCCCAGCATGAACGCCTTCTTGCGACCGATACGGCTCATCAACCTGGAGACCGGGTACGTTGCCAGCATCAGGCAGAGAAACTGGAACCCGTAGGGCACGGTGGACCACGCAGCAGCCGGCGCCAATGCGGCCCCGACGATGGCAGCCATGGTCACGGACATGACGGCGGTCGTCAGGTTGATCGACTGTGCGGTGAAGTACAGATAGGTACGCCGCGGGAGTGTGCTGTTCATAGCGCAGGCTCGTGATAGGTGGACACATCGATTTCGGCATCTGGGAACACACAGATCAGCCGCTCTTTGCCTTTGCCCAGGCGTTTGCGGCGCACGGACACGCGCCCGATGCGCCGAGGCGACTCAAGGTGTGTGCCGCCACACGGGATTTCGATGCCGTTGTAGGTCCACAAGCGCGCGTCTTCCAGGCCGTGCACCGCGTAGTGCTCGATGGGCGCATCGCAGGCGATCAGCTCATTTGCAAGCCGCTCTATCTCAACCACCTCTTCGGCAGTGAATGCGTCTTCGACCAGAAAGTCGAAGCGCGCCGAGTCTTCCTTGATATGGCAGCCAATGGTCCACTGTTTCAATTCTTCTCGCAGGCTGATGGCCGCGGCATACAGGAAGTGGCTGGCACTGTGAGACAGCGTCAACCGTTCGCGCCGTTCAGTATCAATCGTGACGCGGGCCGGCATGCCAACGGTGACTTCATCCAGCAGATGCAAGTCATCAGGGTGCAGGCTGTGAATGATGATGCCGCCCAGTTTTCCGCCTTTGAAACCCTCCAGGCGAATAGGGCTACCGTAGAGTTTTTTAACCCAGATAAATCGCACGGTACCGATCGGTAGTTCAATCGTGCCGACATCAGCCTCCTGGCCGCCACCTTCCGGATAGGCCACGGTACTTTGCAACTCGATACCGTCACTGTGCACCCGCGTTACTTGCGTATTGGCGCCCGCCAGATACTGGTCCTTGTAATACAGCTTCTCGGTATTACGCAAAACTTCATAGTTCAGAGCGTTCATGATTCCAGTACCACCTGCAATGATGTTTTTACCTGTACCCGGGCCGCGGCAGGGACGTCTTTTGTAACAATGCAGCCCGGCCCGATGAATGCGCCGTCACCGACATGGATAGCGCCGAGCACACTGGCGAAAGCGCCGATCTGGACTCGGTTGCCGACGGTCGGGTGCCGAGGGCTCGAAGGGTTGTCGCTGATACCGCGGGCGCCCAGAGTGACGCCGCCGAGCACGTAGCAATCGTCACCAATGGTCGATGTTTCACCAATGACGGTGCCCATGCCGTGATCGATGATGAAGCGCGCACCGATGCGGCTGCGGAAATGGATTTCCGCACCGGAGAGCATTTTCCCGCGTCTGGAGATCATGGCGGCCAGGCATTGGCCGCCAGCACCGTATATAGAAGCCGTATTGCTGTAGATCCAATGGGCAAGCCGATAATGAAGCACCGCAGAATAGGAGGTATAGGTTCTTGCAATAAATACCAGGTCGCGGCCAGCAGCCGGGTCTTTCTGGGCAAAGGCCTGCAAGTCGGCATGGGCCTGCTCTGAAACACTTTCAATAATCGATGTTTGCTTAAGTGCTTCAAACTCGTCGAGTGAACAGCACTCCAATAACGCCGAGGTCACGAGGTTTTTCACAACTTTGAATGACGCCAGTTCGTCAGGCACAGGGAGCCTGGCAATGACGGCTGATTGCATGTCCATAGTATGCATGGGCTTGATATCCAGTTGTCTGGTCTGCACAGACGCTAAAAGTGCCGCCTTTGCTGGCAGCCGAAAGTTCCGACAAGGGGATAGTGGCATGTACTGGCCATTAGCAAACGAACAGTCGACAAGCATTTCCGTTAACTGTTAGGCTTTTTTTTCTAACGGTTTCGGACCTGCCATGAACCCCTGCAGCCTTCATCACCTGTTGAAACAACGCCTGGATGCAGGCGAATGGTTGCCAGGGCAACGCATGCCCTCCATTCGCAAGCTGACGGCGGCGGTCGACTTCAGTTACCACGACGTCGTCTCGGCCTATGCCCAGCTGGTCAGCGAAGGTGTGCTGACGGCCTCGCCCGGCCGCGGCTACTTCGTCGCAAACCGCACCCGGCAAACCAGCGTGATCCATGAACCCGAGTGCATGGCGGGCGATCCGCTTTTCCGTCTGCTGCAGGGCGGCCAGCACTACACCAAGCTGGGCAGCGGCTGGCTGCCCCCAGCGTGGCGCGACACCGAGCTGCTGGCCAAGGCGATTCGCCGCACGGCGCGGCTGGAGCAAAGTTCGCTGGCCGAATATGGCGATATCCAGGGTTACCTGCCCATGCGCAAGCAGCTGTGCGTGCACATGAAGCGGCTGACCCGTGTCGAAGCCCGCCCCAACCAGTTGCTGACCACCCTGGGTGCCACGCAAGGCCTGGACCTGGTTGCCCGGTTGCTGATCAAGCCGGGCGACCACGTTTTTGTCGATGAACCGGGCAATGGCAACCTGATCAAGCTGATCCAGCTGGCGGGCGGGCACGTCGTCGGCATTCGACGGACCCAGGACGGGCCGGACGTGGAAGAAATGAGAAGCCACCTGGCCAGGCACAAGGTCAAGGCGTTCTTCTGCAACAGCACCTTCCACAATCCGACCGGTAGCAACATCAGCCCGCACAACGCCTTCAGCGTGCTGCGCCTGGCAGTGGAGCACGAGTTCTACGTGGTCGAGGATGATGTATACGGCGACTTCAGCCCTGCCGTGCGCCAGACATTCGCCGAGCTGGACAACCTTGACCGGGTCATCTACATCGGCAGTTTTTCCAAATGCCTGTCCGCCTCGTTGCGCGTGGGCTTCATCGCCTGCTCGCAAGACCTGATAGAACCGCTGACCCGCCTGAAACTGCTGACCTGCGTTGCCGTGCCTGCGTTTTGCGAGCGCTTCGTCAACACCATATTGTCGGACGGCACCTATGCCCGGCATATGAAGGATGTGCAGCAGCGCCTGATCAGGCAACAGGTCCAGACCCAACGCTTGTTGCTCGAGCGTGGCTGGCAGTTCGAGATCGCGCCGCAAGGGGGCATGTTCCTCTGGGTCTATCACCCGGACCTGCCAGACCTGCAACCCCTGGTGCGCAAACTGGAGCAGCACAAGATCCTGCTGATGCCCGGCTCTGCGTTTGCGGTCACCCGTGACTACCGACGCTATGCGCGCATCAACTGCACGCATTTTTCCGAGACGTTGGCAGACCACTTCATCGTTTAAGCCTGCGCAGGTAAATAAACCGACATGGGACCTTGCATGGCGCCTGCGCGCTTACTACCTTAGCGCCTTTCGAAACCCGCCTCGCCTTGCAGGAGCCCTTGTCATGGCCGCCCCCGCCTTTCCTCCCTTCCGCCTGCGGTTTGCAACCGCCGCCACGCTGCTCGGCATGCTCGGGCTGGCCGGCTGCCAGACGGGCGGCCATCAGGACAGCGTGCCACCGACCAGCGGCGTGCAGCCGCTCAAAGGCCTGGCGCAAAACGTCTCGGTACGCCGCAACGCCATGGGCGCGCCGTTGATCGAAAGCAGCAGCTTCCACGATGCGCTGTTCAGTCTGGGCTATGTGCACGCCGGCGACCGCATCGAGCAGATGATCGCCATGCGCCTGCTGGCCCAGGGTCGCCTGGCCGAACTGGCCGGCAGCGAAGCGCTGGACATCGACCGCCTGATGCGCGCTGCCAACCTCAAGCAGAGCGCCGCCCAGCAATACGCCGACGCATCGCCACGGCTCAAGCGCTTTTTCGAAGTGTATGCACGCGGGGTCAACGCCTACCTGTTCCGCTACCGCGACAAGCTGCCGGCCGATCTGGCCAACAGTGGCTATCGCCCCGAATACTGGAAGCCTGAGGATTCGGCGCTGATCTTCTGCCTGTACGCGTTCAGCCAGTCGGTGAACCTGCAGGAAGAACTGAGCGCCCTGACCCTGGCCCAGAAGGCTGGCAGCGACAAACTGGCCTGGCTGCTGCCCGGCGCCCCGGATGAGCCACTGGCTGAAAGCGAAGTGGACAAGCTCAAGGGCCTGAACCTGGCCAGCCAGCTGCCTGGCCTTCAGGCGCTGGCGGCCGCCAGCCAGAAACTGGCCGACCTTGACCTGCTCGGCAGCCCGGGCTCGGCCAACCTGGCGCTGGGCCCGCAGCGCAGCCGCAGTGGCAAGAGCCTGCTGGCCAGCGACAGCCGCGCCGCCTGGGCCCTGAGCCCGGTGCAAATCCACACGGGCAAGTACCAGGTCGCCGGCCTGTCGTTGCCCGGCCTGCCGATCGTGCTGGCTGGCTACAACGGCAAGCTGGCCTGGAGCAGCAGCGCCGTGATGGCCGACAACCAGGACCTGTACCTGGAGCAACTGCGTCGCCAGGGCAGCCAGCTGAGCTACCTGGCCGATGGCAAATGGCTGCCGGCCCGCGCCCGTAGCGAAACCTTCTTTGTCCGTGGCCAGCGCCCGCTGCGCGAGGTGATGTACGACACCCGCCACGGCACCTTGCTGGCCCAACCCGACAACGCAAGCCTGGGCCTGGCGCTGAACCTACCGCAGTTCAAGGGTGACCGCAGCCTGGATGCGCTGTTTGACCTGACCCGGGCCAAGAACGTCGAGCGCGCCTTCGACAGCACCCGTGAAGTGACGGCTGCTGCCCTCAATTTCGTCTTCGCCGAACCTGAGCACATCGGCTGGCAAGTCAGTGGCCGCTACCCCAATCGCCGCGAAGGCCAGGGCCTGCTGCCCTCGCCGGGCTGGGACGGGCGCTATGACTGGGACGGCTATGCCGACCCGATGCTGCACCCCTACGACCAGGACCCACCCGCCGGCTGGATCGGCCACGCCAACCAGCGCAGCCTGCCACGTGGCTATGGCATGCAGCTGTCCAGCACCTGGTACTACCCGGAACGCGCTGAACGCCTGGCCCAGCTGGCCGGCAATGGCCGCCACGACAGCCGCAGCCTGATGGCCCTGCAAAACGATCAGGTAACCCTGCTGGCCGACAAGCTCAAGCAGATGTTCGATGCCCCTGGCATGGCCCAGCCACTGAAGCAGGCGATCGATGCCCTGCCCGCCGCACAGCGCGACAAGGCCAAAGACGCGCTGGCCCGGCTGAAGGCTTTCGACGGCCGTCTGAGCCCGGTGTCGGCCGATGCAGCGCTGTATGAGCTGTTCCTCCAGGAAGTTGCACGGCAGACGTTCCTCGACGACCTTGGCCCGGAGTCCGGCCCGGCTTGGCAGGCCTTCGTCAACAATGCTCGTTTGTCGTTCTCGGCGCAGGCAGATCACCTGCTGGGTCGCGATGACAGCCCGTTCTGGGATGACCGCAATACCCCGCAGAAGGAAGACAAGCCAACCATCCTCGCCCGCAGCCTGGCTGGCGCGGTGGATGCCGGCTTCGCTCAATTGGGCGCCGACCGCCGCGCCTGGCAGTGGGGCAAGCTGCACCAGTACCGCTGGCCGACCCCGGCCTACCATGGCCTGGGCGATGGAATCAGCCGTGCGCCGCTGGCTGCCGGGGCGACTTCACGACCTTGGCGCTCACGCCGTACGCCTGGGGCAGCGACTTCGACACCCGCCTGCCGGCCTCGGCGCGGATGATCGTCGACTTTGGCCAGGCCGAACCGTTGCAGGTGCTGACCAGCAGCGGGCAGTCCGGCAACCCGGCCAGCGTGCATTACAATGACGGCCTGGATGCCTGGCTCAAAGGGCGCTTCATGAGCCTGCCGCTACAGCCGCAGAACTTCGGGCGGGCGTTTGGCAACCAGCGGCTGACACTGGTACCGGCCCGCTAGGGGTCAAGCTTCCAACTCCTTATCCCCGATCCAGGTCTTTAACCTCCTCTATACCGCGTGCGCTGTATCAGCACACGCGGCTTCACTTCATTTAGAGGATGTTCGTAATGACCGCTGAAACCCTGAAGATCGAAGTATCCTGGCCAGCAACGCAAGAAATTCCAGATGGCAGCACCATTGAATTGCAGCTGTGGGCAGGCAATGAGCATGCAAGCTACGGCATGATCGACGTTGAAATTTCCGAAGCGGCGGTCAACTCGCCGGTCACCTTTGAAGTGCCCGTCAATATGCAGGAACTGCAAAGTGAAGATGGCACCACCCGCTGGGACTACTTCCATACATCCCCCAGGCTGGTGCACGGCGGGTTCATCAAGAATATTGCCTACGCAGAAAAGATCAGCGTTGCCGAGGCCATGGCATCCGGCTGGAAAATGTCTCTGCGCTGAACAGTGACTGACTAAATGCGGCCATCGCCCCCTTTGTGCGATGGCGGCTGCGTGTCACTCGAACTTTACCTGCCCGATGAGGCTCAGAACTGGCAAGCCCTCAGATAACGGGATTGCCATGGACCTCGTCATCGCCCGCCCAGAAGGCCTCTACTGCCCGCCCGGTGATTTCTACATAGACCCTTGGCGGCCCGTGGACCGCGCCGTGATCACCCATGGCCACGGTGACCATGCACGCACTGGCAATGGCCATTATCTGACCGCCAGCCCCGGCGCCGGCATCCTGCGTAGCCGCCTGGGCCAAGACATCAACTTGCAGACCCTGCCCTACGGCGAGCGCCTGGTACACCATGGCGTGACCCTGAGCCTGCTCCCGGCCGGGCATGTGCTGGGCTCGGCGCAGGTGCGCCTGGAGCACCAGGGCCAAGTCTGGGTCGCCTCTGGTGACTACAAGGTTGAGCCGGATGGCACCTGTGCCCCCTTCGAACCGGTGCCGTGCCACACCTTCATCACCGAATCGACCTTCGGCCTGCCGATCTACCGCTGGCCCAGCCAGGGCGAGATTTTTGCCGACATCAACGCGTGGTGGCGGGCCAACAGCGAACAGGGCAAGGCCAGCGTGCTGTTCTGCTATGCCTTCGGCAAGGCCCAGCGCATTCTGCATGGGCTGGACCCCAGCATCGGCCCGATCCTCGTGCATGGCGCCGTCGAGCCTCTTAACCGGGTGTACCGGGACGCCGGCATACACCTGCCAGAGACGCGCTATGCCGGCGATATCCCGCGCAACGACCCTTTGCTGCGCCAGGCGCTGGTCCTGGCGCCCCCCTCGGCCAGCGGCAGCAGCTGGATGCGCCGCTTCGGCGAGTACAGCGATGCGTTCGCCAGTGGCTGGATGCTG
This sequence comes from Pseudomonas putida S13.1.2, assembly GCF_000498395.2. NCBI lineage: Bacteria > Pseudomonadati > Pseudomonadota > Gammaproteobacteria > Pseudomonadales > Pseudomonadaceae > Pseudomonas > Pseudomonas putida. The sequence goes on along the minus strand of NZ_CP010979.1, from coordinate 6,334,994 downwards.
CTGCGCGGCACTCGCCGGCGGCGCGGTGTGGACCGTGGCTTCGTGCTCTCGGACCATGCCGACTGGCCCGGCCTGCTGTGGGCAATCGGCCAGACCGGCGCCGAACGGGTGATGGTCACCCACGGCTCGGTCAACGTGCTGGTGCGCTACCTCAACGAACAAGGCCTTGATGCCCGCGCCTTCGCCACCGAATACGGCGACGAGGACGACGCTGTCACTACTGAACCCACACCATGAAAGCCTTCGCCACGTTGTACCTGCGCCTGGATGCGACCACCTCCAGCAATGCCAAGCTTGAGGCCCTGCGCGACTATTTCGCCAGTGCCCCCGCCGAGGATGCGGCTTGGGCCGTGTACTTTCTGGCCGGCGGGCGCCCGCGCCAGCTGGTGCCCACACGCGTGTTGCGCGAACAGGCAACCGCCCGGGCCGGGTTGCCGGACTGGCTCTTCGAAGAAAGCTATCAGGCAGTGGGCGACCTGGCCGAAACCATTTCGCTGTTGTTGCCCATACACGCCGATGGCAGCGATGAAGGCCTTGCCACCTGGGTGGAGCAGTATTTGCTGCCCCTGCGCGGGCTACCGCCGGAGCAGGTTCAGCAGCGCCTGCAGCCGCTGTGGGCGCAGCTGGACCGCCCCAGCCTGATGCTGTGCCTGAAGTTGATCACGGGCAGTTTTCGCGTGGGCGTGTCCAAGCTGCTGGTCACCCGTGCCTTGGCGCAACTGGCCGGCCTGGACGCCAAACGCGTGGCCCAGCGGATGGTCGGCTACACCGATATCAGCCACCGCCCCACGGCGGCCAGCTACCAGATGCTGATCGCCGCCGAGTCGGCCGATGAACACAGCCAGCGCGGCGGCCAGCCCTACCCGTTCTTTCTGGCCCACCCGCTGCAAGCGCCAACCGAACAGTTCGACACACTGCTCGGGCCGCCAAGTGCCTGGCAGATCGAGTGGAAATGGGACGGTATTCGCGCCCAGGTGGTCAAGCGCGAGGGCCAACTGTGGGTCTGGTCGCGTGGTGAGGAGCTTGTCACCGAACGCTTCCCCGAGCTGCACAGCCTGGCGCAGACGTTACCCGATGGCGTCGTGCTGGATGGTGAAATCCTGGTATGGAAGCCAGGCGCTACCCCCGCAGAACTGGCCGTACAGCCTTTTGCCCTGTTACAGCAGCGCATCGGGCGCAAGACGCTGGGCAAAAAATTGCTGAGCGATGCCCCGGTGGTACTGCAAGCCTACGACCTGCTGGAATGGCAAGGCGAGGACTGGCGCAACCGGCCGCAGCACGAGCGCCGCCGGCAACTGGAACGGTTGGTGGAAGACCACCCACTGGCGCCGGTGCTGCTGTCGCCGCTGCTCGAAGGCCCGGACTGGGCCGACCTCGCCCGCCAGCGCGAGCAATCACGCAGCCTGGGTGTCGAGGGGCTGATGCTCAAGCAGCGTGAAGCCCTGTACGGCGTGGGGCGCACCAAGGACATGGGCACCTGGTGGAAGTGGAAGATCGACCCGTTCAGCGTCGATGCCGTATTGATCTACGCCCAGCGTGGCCACGGCCGGCGGGCCAGCCTGTACAGCGACTATACCTTCGCCGTGTGGGACGCACCGGCCGGCACCCCGGGGCGCGCACTGGTGCCCTTTGCCAAGGCCTACTCCGGGCTCAGTGACGAAGAAATGCGCAAGGTCGACGCCATTATCCGCAAGACCACAGTGGAAACCTTCGGCCCGGTGCGCAGCGTAACGCCGACGCTGGTGTTCGAGCTGGGCTTTGAAGGCATCGCGTTATCGAAGCGCCACAAAAGCGGCATCGCCGTGCGCTTTCCGCGCATGCTGCGCTGGCGGCTGGACAAGCCGGTGGAAGAGGCGGATGACCTGGCAACCTTGCAGGCATTGCTGGCCTGAGGCGATTCCGGCCCCCGGCCTCTTCGCGGGCGTGCCCGCGAAGAGGCCTGCGCGGTGACAGGGAGGCGCAACGCTAAAAATTATGCTTCTATCTTTGAGCCGACCCGTGTCGCAGACCGTATTCGCCACGCATCCAGGACCACCATGCACCATTCAACCCACGACCTGCTCTCACCCGTTCCGGGCATCACTCGCCAACTGCACAGCTTTCACTTCGGCCCCCGCGGTGGCGGCAAGGTCTATATCCAGGCCTCGCTGCACGCCGACGAGCTGCCGGGCATGCTGGTGGCCTGGCACCTCAAGCGCCGCTTGATGGCACTTGAGCAGCAAGGCCGCCTGCAGCGTGAAATCATCCTGGTACCGGTGGCCAACCCGGTCGGCCTGGAGCAAGTGCTGCTGGATGCGCCACTGGGGCGCTTCGAACTGCAAAGCGGCGAGAACTTCAACCGCAACTTCGTCGACCTGTCGGACAGCATTGGCGACCAGATCGAAGAACACCTGGCCCAGGACCCTGCGCACAACATCGCGCTGATTCGCGAATACCTGCGCCGGGGGCTGGACGCTCACCCGGCCCGCACGCCCCTGCAGGCCCAGCGCCTTATCCTGCAGCGCCTGGCCTGCGACGCCGACCTGGTGCTGGACCTGCACTGCGATTTCGAGGCGGTCGAGCACCTGTACACCACGCCCGACGCCTGGCCGCAAATCGAGCCGCTGGCCCGCTACCTGGGCGCCCAGGCCAGCCTGCTGGCCACCGACTCGGGCGGGCAGTCGTTCGACGAATGCTTCAGCCTGGTCTGGTGGCAGTTGCAGCAACGCTTCGGCAAGCGCTTCCCCATCCCGCTGGGCTGCTGCTCGGTGACTGTCGAGCTGCGCGGCCAGGCGGATGTCAGCCATGACCTGGCCAGCAAAGATTGCCAGGCGATAATCGACTTCCTGACCCACGCGGGTGTCATCGAAGGCACTAGCCCCGCCTTGCCGGCCTTGCTCAACCCCGCCACTGCGCTGGCCGCTGTCGAGCCGGTATCGACGCCATTGGGCGGTTTGCTGGTGTATCACGCCAAACCAGGGCAGCACCTGGAAGCCGGCCAGTTGATCGCAGAAATCATCGACCCTCTCAGCGACCGGGTGACCGCCATACGCAACAGCCAGCCGGGCCTGTTGTACGCCCGCAGCGTGCGGCGCATGGCAACGGCGGGCATGGTCATCGCCCATGTGGCAGGCGAGCAGGTGTGCCGCAGCGGCTACCTGCTGGGCAACTGATTCGGTAAAACCATTGCCCCTGGCGGCTGGTCTGTAGAAGCACAACCTTCGACGGACCACTGCCTCATGCCTACGGCCACCGACCTTGCCAATGCCTGGTTTGCCAAACGCGGCTGGAAGCCGTTCGCTTTCCAGCGACGCGTCTGGGCAGCCGTCGAACGGGGTGAATCCGGCTTGCTGCATGCCAGTACCGGTGCAGGCAAGACCTACGCGGTATGGCTGGCCGCGCTACGTGCATTCAAGGCCCTGCCACAGGGCCGCCAACCTGTGGCATTGCAGGTGGTGTGGGTCACGCCCATGCGTGCCCTGGCCGCTGACACTGCACGTGCCTTGCAAGCGCCGCTTGATGAGCTCGGGCTGCCCTGGAGCGTGGGGGTGCGCAGCGGCGACACCGGCAGCGCCGAACGCGCCCGCCAAGCTCGGCGCCTGCCCAGCGTGCTCGTAACCACCCCCGAAAGCCTGACCTTGCTGCTGACCCGGGCACAGGCCCGCGAGGATTTCGCCACGCTGCGCCTGGTGGTGGTGGACGAATGGCACGAACTGCTGGGCAACAAGCGCGGGGTACAACTGCAACTGGCCCTGGCCCACCTGCGCCAGTGGCACCCCGCGCTGCCCACCTGGGGCCTCTCTGCCACGCTCGGCAACCTGCGACACGCGCTGGACGTATTGCTGCCCCAAGGCGGCCTGCTGGTAGAGGGCCGCCAGGACAAGACGCTGCAGGTCGATACCCTGCTGCCGGCGGCGATCGAACGCTTCCCCTGGGCCGGGCACATGGGCCTGAAGATGCTCGAACAGGTCAGCCATGAGATCGACACCAGCGCCAGTTGCCTGGTGTTTACCAACACGCGCGCCCAAGCCGAACTGTGGTACCAGGCCCTGCTTGAAGCCCGCCCCGACTGGGCCGGGCTGATTGCCCTGCACCATGCCTCGCTCGCCCGAGATACCCGTGACTGGGTCGAGCGCCGCCTCAAGCAAGGCAACCTGAAGGCAGTGATCTGTACGTCCAGCCTGGACCTGGGCGTGGACTTCCTGCCGGTGGAGCGGGTGCTGCAAATAGGCTCGGCCAAGGGCATTGCCCGCCTGATGCAGCGGGCCGGTCGCTCCGGCCATGCACCGGGGCGGCGCTCGCGGATAACCCTGGTGCCTACTCACAGCCTGGAACTGGTGGAAGCAGCGGCGGCGCGCCAGGCACTGGCAGCCGGGCATATCGAAGCGCGCTTCTCGCCACGGCTGTGCATGGACGTACTGGTGCAGCACCTGGTCAGCATGGCCCTGGGCAGTGGCTTTCGCGCCGAAAAGCTGTTGGCCGAAGTGCGCAGCACCTGGGCGTTCGCCGAGTTGCGCGACAGCCAGTGGCAGTGGGCGTTGGACTTCGTCTGCCACGGCGGCGGCTCACTCAGCGCCTACCCGGACTACCAGCGCGTCGAACGCCAGGCCGATGGGACATACCGCGTGCCCAGCGAACGCCTGGCGCGGCGCCACCGCATGGGCATCGGCACCATCGTCAGTGATGCCCACCTGCAATTGAAATACTGGAGCAAGGGCGGCGGGGGCAAGACACTGGGCAGTGTCGAAGAAGCGTTCATCTCCCGCCTGCGGCCCGGTGATACCCTGGTATTTGGCGGGCGGGTGCTGGAGCTGGTGCGCGTGGAAAACATGACGGCCTATGTGCGCCGCAGCACAGCGCGCAAGGCAGCAGTGGCACGCTGGAACGGCGGACGCATGCCGCTCTCCAGCGAACTGGCCGACGCGCTGGTCGAACAACTCGACGCCGCAGCCCACAAGCGCTTCGACGGCCCCGAGATGCGCGCGGTGCGCCCGCTGCTGGCGCTACAGGCTCAATGGTCAGCGTTGCCCACTACCGGCACGCTGCTCGCCGAAACGTTCAAATCCCGCCAGGGCTGGCACCTGTTCATGTACCCGTTTGCCGGGCGCATGGCCAACCTGGGCCTGGCCAACCTGATCGCGTGGCGGGTCAGCCGCGTGCAGCCGCTGTCGGTGTCGATTGCCGTCAACGATTACGGGTTCGAACTGCTCAGCCCTGGCAACGTGGACTGGGCAGCGTATTTGCCGCAGGCGCTTGCTACCGAGCACCTGCTGGAGGACGTACTGGCGAGCCTGAATGCAGGGGAAATGGCGTTGCGGCGCTTTCGTGAGATCGCCCAGATAGCCGGGCTGGTGTTTGGCGGGTATCCCGCGGCGCAGAAAAGCACCCGCCAGATCCAGGCATCCAGTGGGCTGTTCTACGAGGTTTTCCGCAAGCATGACGCCGACAATCTGCTGCTTGGCCAGGCGCGGGACGAAGTGCTGAGCGAGGAGCTGGAAATCGAACGGCTGCATCAGCAATTGCTGAAGATGGGCAGCCTGCAGCTGGACCTGCGTCTGTTGAAACGGCCGGGGCCGTTGGCGTTTGCGTTGCTGGTGGAGGGCATGCGCGAGACGCTGAGCACCGAAAAACTGGCGGACCGGATTGCGCGGATGGTCGCTGACCTGGAGAGCGCTGCGTCTATGGACTCGGCTGAACAATGAATCATCAGCCCATCAAGCACTGTGGTCAGGCGCTCTGGCTGCTCCCCGACAAGGCCGTCTACTGGCCCGCCCGCCGCGCCCTGTTGGTGGCAGACGTGCACATCGGCAAGGCCGCCAGCTACCGCGCCCTTCATCAACCGGTGCCCCGCGGCACCACCCAGGCCACACTTGCCCGGCTGGATGCCTTGCTGGCCTCTCATGACTGTGAGCGACTGATCATCCTGGGCGATTTTCTTCATGCCCGAACGGCCCGGGCACCCGCAACGCTGGCCAAGGTGCACCAATGGCGCGAACGGCATGAGAACCTGCACATAGTCCTGCTACGCGGCAATCATGATCGTAACGCGGGCGATCCACCCGCTTCGCTGCGCATCGAGGTGCAGGATGAACCCTGGATACTAGAGCCGTTTGCGCTACAGCACGAACCCCGGCCCCACCCCACCCACCCGGTGTTGGCAGGCCATGTGCACCCGGTGTTCGTCCTGCGCGGCAAGGCCCGCCAGCGCCTGCGCCTGCCATGCTTCCTGATCGACGAAGGCGTGAGCCTGCTACCCGCATTCGGTGAGTTCACCGGCGGCTGGACCATCGCCCCCGATGGTAACGGCCGGGTATACCTGGCTGGCGCAGGGCGCGTCTGGCCGCTGTAAAGCGTTCAGGCTACAGGTGCTGGAGGCGGCTCGTCGGGTAACGTCGGCTCACCCGGCTCTACGGGCTGCGTTTCACCCGGTTCCGCCGGCTGTGGCGTATCGGGGCCAGGTTGGTGGGGCACGCCCCCCGCCTGCATCGGCAGCGGGTGCGCCAGCAATGACCAGGGCAACAACCCGACGTGGTTGGGCTGCAGGCCTGCCAGCTTGGCATTGATTGCGGGATGGAGTTTCATTGGCTGCTCCTGACGTAAGCCGATGCACATCATGCGCACCGGCATTACTGCGTTGGAGTGCCAAAGGCACGGGTAATTCCCCGCGTTTGTCGGCTCAGGTACGGGGCAGGGTAACGCCGCGCTGGCCCTGGTATTTGCCGCCACGGTCCTTGTATGACACTTCGCACTCTTCGTCCGACTGCAGGAACAGCATCTGTGCCACGCCCTCGTTGGCGTAGATTTTCGCCGGCAGCGTGGTGGTGTTGGAGAATTCCAGCGTCACATGGCCCTCCCACTCGGGCTCCAGCGGGGTGACGTTGACGATGATGCCGCAACGGGCGTAGGTGCTCTTGCCAAGGCAGATGGTCAGCACATCACGCGGAATGCGGAAGTACTCGACGGTGCGGGCCAGGGCGAAGGAGTTCGGCGGGATGATGCACACGTCGCTCTTGATATCGACGAAGCTGCCGGCATCGAAGTTCTTGGGGTCGACGGTGGCCGAGTTGATATTGGTGAAAACCTTGAATTCGTCGGCGCAGCGCACGTCGTAGCCGTAGCTGGAAACACCGAAGGAAATGACCCGGCTGTCCTGTTCGCCGCGCACCTGGCGCTCGACGAACGGTTCGATCATGCCGTGTTCCTGCGCCATGCGGCGAATCCACTTGTCCGATTTGATGCTCATGGCGGGGGTGTCCTGAAGAGTTGCGTGGTAAAAATCGTGATCGGCATCTTACCGGTCCCGGCGCCCAGGTTAAAGTTCTATGCCGCATCCCGCGCCAGGCGGAGGCTGCAGCCGCCGTCGATCCGAATTTGCCTAAAGCACCTTCAGACCATTGGCAGGTTGCGGAAAGTGGGGTAAGGTGACGCCACTGTGCTGCACGTGACACCGAGAATCTCTAGTTTGATGCACGATCCTGATCGGCCCATCGCTGAATTTTCTGCTCTCTTTGCGCTCAGTCCCGGGCAGGGTTTTTCCTGACCGTTATCAAATTGTCCAAGGAGACAGAAAAATGTCCAATCGCCAATCCGGTGTTGTCAAGTGGTTCAACGATGAGAAGGGCTACGGCTTCATCACCCCTCAAGCGGGCGACGACCTGTTCGTGCACTTCAAAGCCATCCAAGCTGACGGCTTCAAAACCCTGAAAGAAGGCCAGGCTGTTACTTTCGTCGCTACCCGCGGCCAGAAAGGCATGCAGGCTGAAGAAGTTCAGATCGCCTAAGTCGATCTCGCTTCCTAGCTTTCAAAAAAACCCGCCTTCTGGCGGGTTTTTTTATGCCCGACTGAAAGACCGAGTCGCCTTCTTCGCGGGTGAACCCGCTCCCACAGGACCGCGCAGCATTTGAAGGCTGCGTCGTACCTGTGGGAGCGGGTTCACCCGCGAAGAAGGCGACTCGGTCTGACAGATCAATCTTCGCTGATGGTAATGCTCGGCATCGCCGGTGCCGCCGCTTCTTGCAAGACGATCCGTGCACCCACCTGGCGGGCCAGCTCCTGATAGACCATGGCAATCTGGCTTTCCGGCTCGGCAATCGCCGTGGGCTTGCCGCTATCGGCCTGCTCGCGGATCAGCATCGACAACGGCAACGATGCCAGCAGGTCGACGCCATACTGACTCGCCAGCTTCTCACCACCGCCTTCGCCGAACAGGTGTTCCGCATGGCCGCAGTTCGAACAGATATGCACAGCCATGTTCTCGACCACGCCGAGCACCGGGATGTTGACCTTGCGGAACATCTCCACGCCTTTCTTGGCATCCAGCAATGCCAGGTCCTGCGGGGTGGTAACGATCACAGAACCGGCCACCGGCACCTTCTGCGCCAAGGTCAGCTGGATATCGCCGGTGCCCGGCGGCATGTCGATCACCAGGTAATCCAGGTCGTCCCAAGCCGTCTGGGTCACCAGTTGCAGCAGCGCACCGGAAACCATCGGGCCACGCCAGACCATCGGCGTGTTGTCGTCGGTGAGGAACGCCATGGACATGACTTCCACACCATGGGCCTTGATCGGCACAAACCACTTCTGGTCACGGATCTGTGGGCGGGTGCCTTCAGCAATACCAAACATCACGCCCTGGCTCGGGCCGTAGATGTCGGCATCGAGAATACCCACCCGCGCGCCTTCACGGGCCAGGGCCAAGGCCAGGTTGGCCGCTGTGGTCGACTTGCCCACCCCACCCTTGCCCGAGGCCACGGCGATGATGTTCTTGACGTTGGCCATGGCCGGTACCTGGGCCTGGGCCTTGTGCGCGGCCACCTGGCAATCGATCGACACCTGGGCGCTGCTGACACCCTCGAGGTTGCCGATGGCGGTCTGCAGCACCTGGGCCCAGCCGCTCTTGAACAGCCCGGCGGCATACCCCAACTGCAACTGCACGCTGACCTGCCCGCCCTGGATATCGATGGCGCGCACGCAACCGGCGCTGACCGGGTCCTGGTTCAGGTAGGGGTCGGTGTACTGGCGAAGCACGCCTTCGACGGCGGCACGGGTGACGGCACTCATGGACACTCCCATTGGCAAACTTGATGTAGAACAGGCGCCTATCCTAACCCGTCAATCGTCAGCAGATGCGCATGCGGGGTGAAATATCTTCGCCAGCCCTTTATAGTGGCCGATCATCCTCATTTTTACCCCGTAGCCAGATAAGTAGCCGAGCCACCATGTCCGAGCCACGTCAGATTCTCGTCACCAGCGCCCTGCCCTATGCCAATGGATCAATCCATCTTGGCCATATGCTCGAGTACATCCAGACAGACATGTGGGTCCGCTTCCAGAAAATGCGCGGCAACCAGTGCATCTACGTCTGCGCCGACGACGCCCATGGCTCGGCCATCATGCTGCGTGCCGAAAAGGAAGGCATCACCCCGGAACAGCTGATCGCCAATGTCCAGGCCGAGCATACCGGCGACTTCGCCGACTTCCTGGTGGAGTTCGACAACTTCCACTCCACCCACAGCGAAGAAAACCGTGAACTGTCGAGCCTGATCTACACGCGCCTGCGTGAAGCCGGGCACATCGCTACCCGTTCGGTAACCCAGTACTTCGACCCGGAAAAGGGCATGTTCCTGGCCGACCGCTTCATCAAGGGCACCTGCCCCAAGTGCGCGGCCGAAGACCAGTACGGCGACAACTGTGAAAAATGCGGCGCCACCTACGCGCCCACCGAGCTGAAGAACCCCAAGTCGGCGATTTCCGGTGCCACCCCGGTACTGCGTGATTCCCAGCACTTCTTCTTCAAGCTGCCAGACTTCCAGGCCATGCTGCAGCAGTGGACCCGCAGCGGCACCCTGCAGGACGCGGTGGCCAACAAGCTGGCCGAATGGCTGGATTCCGGGCTGCAGGAGTGGGATATCTCCCGTGACGCGCCGTACTTCGGCTTCGAAATCCCGGGCGAGCCGGGCAAGTACTTCTACGTATGGCTGGACGCGCCAATCGGCTACATGGCCAGCTTCAAGAACCTGTGCGCACGCCGCCCCGAGCTGGACTTCGACGCCTTCTGGAAGGAAGACTCCAAGGCCGAGCTGTACCACTTCATCGGCAAGGACATCGTCAACTTCCACGCCCTGTTCTGGCCCGCCATGCTTGAAGGCGCCGGCTTCCGCAAGCCGACCGCGGTCAACGTGCACGGCTACCTGACCGTCAACGGCGCCAAGATGTCGAAGTCGCGCGGCACCTTCATCAAGGCCCGCACCTACCTTGACCACCTGCAGCCGGAATACCTGCGTTATTACTATGCAGCCAAGCTGGGCCGAGGCGTCGACGACCTGGACCTGAACCTGGAAGACTTCGTGCAGAAGGTCAACTCCGACCTGGTTGGCAAGGTGGTCAACATCGCCAGCCGCTGCGCCGGGTTCATCCACAAAGGCAATGAAGGCGTGATGGTGGCCGGCGATGCCGCACCGGAGCTGACCGAAGCATTCCTGGCCGCTGCCCCGTCTATCGCCGAAGCCTATGAAGGCCGCGACTTTGGCCGCGCCATGCGCGAGATCATGGCGCTGGCCGACCGCGCCAACGCCTGGATCGCCGACAAGGCACCGTGGTCGCTGGCCAAGCAGGAAGGCAAGCAGGATGAAGTGCAGGCCATCTGCGCCCAGGGCATCAACCTGTTCCGTCAGTTGGTGATCTTCCTCAAGCCAGTGCTGCCTGTGCTGGCTGCCGACGCCGAGGCCTTCCTCAACGTTGCCCCGCTGGCCTGGAACGACCACCAGTCGCGCCTGGAAAACCACCCGTTGAACCCGTTCAAGGCGCTGATGAGCCGCATCGAACCGGCCAAGGTCGAAGCCATGATTGCCGCCAGCAAGGAAGACCTGCTGGCCGCCGAAGCCAAGGCCCCGGCGGGCAATGGCGAGCTGACCAAGGACCCGCTGTCGGCAGAAATCGAGTTTGACACCTTTGCTGCCGTTGACCTGCGCGTGGCACTGATCGTCAAGGCCGAAGCCGTGGCGGGTGCCGACAAGCTGCTGCAGCTGACCCTGGACATCGGTGACGAGCGCCGCAACGTGTTCTCCGGCATCAAGTCGGCTTACCCCGACCCGTCCAAGCTGGAAGGCCGCCTGACCATGATGGTAGCCAACCTCAAGCCACGGAAAATGCGCTTTGGCGTGTCCGAAGGCATGGTCATGGCAGCCGGCCCTGGCGGTGAAGAAATCTACCTGCTGAGCCCGGACAGCGGCGCCAAGCCAGGCCAGCGCATCAAGTAACGCCCCTGCCCCGGCCCTCGTGCCGGGGCAGTTCCTTCTGCGCCTTGCTTGCCGGACAATCACCCTGATTCCCGGCTATCGTCATCTCATGAACGACTACATCCTGGTCCTGATCAGCGCCGCGCTGGTCAATCACCTGTGCCTGCTACAACCGTCAGCCCCCAGGCTGCACCTGCATGTGCACGGCCTGGCCTGCGCGCTGTGCATTGCGCTGGGCGTGATCGGTGCCCAGTTGCTGATGCGACTTGCCCCGTTGCACATCCACGACCTTGCTCTGTTCGTGCTATTGCCCTGGCTGGCATTGCTTGCCTGGGGTGTGCCGTGGCTGCTGGACAAATGGCGCCCGACCTGGCCCGTGACGGGGTTGCCAGCCCTGCTCTTGAGCAATGCCGTAGCGCTGGGGCTGGCGCTACAGCAGACCAGCGACGACAGCACGTGGCCCGCCATTCTGCTGCAAGCCTTGCTGGCCGGTGGTGGCTTCTGGCTGGCACTGGTCTTGTTCACTGACCTGCGCCAGCGCAGTGCCCATGCCGATATCCCCGGCGTGCTGCGCGGCCTGCCTATCGAACTGATCGGTGCCGGGGTAATGGCCATGGCATTTTCCGGTTTCAATGGGTTGTTTGCACAATGAATACCAGCCCTGACCCGCGACTACGCACCAGCATGAGCCTGGTCTTGCTGGCCTGCATACCTGGCCTGCTGACACTGCTGTGGCTGCACGGCTGGGGTTTGCTGGTGAACCTGTTGCTCTGCGCCAGTGCCGCCATACTCTGCGAAACCCTGCTGCTGGCAATGCGCGGGCAAACGCTGAAGCCGGCGCTTGGCGACTGCAGCGCACTGGTGACAGCCGTCTTGCTGGCGTGCGCCCTGCCCACCCTGGCCCCGTGGTGGTTGCCGGTGGTGGCCACAAGCGTTGCCATCGGCATCGGCAAGCAGGCCTTTGGCGGTGTCGGACGCAACCTGTTCAACCCGGCCATGGTCGGTTATGCCTTCGTGTTGCTGAGCTTCCCGTTACAGATGAACCACTGGCCAGGGCCCGCACCCGGCCTGCTGGATACCCTGCATCAGATGTTTGCGGGTAACGAACACATCGATGCCTGGGCCCGCCCTACGCTGCTCGACGGCCTGCGCCACAACCGCAGCCTCACCATGGATGAACTGTTCGCCAGCCACCCGGGCTTCGGCAGTATGGGTGGGAGGGGCAGCGAATGGGCCAACCTGGCGTTCCTGCTGGGCGGCCTGTTTCTGCTGCAGCGCAAGGTGATCAGCTGGCATGCGCCTGCGGGCTTGCTGGCAGGGCTATTCGTGTTCAGCCTGTTGGGCTGGAACGGTTCGGGGTCGGACTCCAACGGCTCACCGTTGCTGCACCTGTTCTCCGGCTCGACCATGCTGGCGGCGTTCTTCATTGCCACCGAGCCCGTCTCCGGCCCCAAAAATGAGTGGGCCAGGTTGTGCTTTGGCCTGGGAGCAGGGCTGCTGATCTACCTGATTCGCACCTGGGGCAGCTACCCGGATGGCACAGCATTCGCCATCCTGCTGATGAACCTCGTGGCGCCGAGCCTAGAGCGCCTGGCCCTGCAGCGCCAGCAGGCCGCCCGATGAACAGCCTGGCGCGAAATGCAGGCCTGCTGCTGCTCACCGGGGCACTGGCTGTGTCTGCCACGCTGGCATGGCGACAATGGACCGGTACTGCCATTGCCAGCGCCGAGAAGCAACTGCAAAGCCGTCAACGATTGGCGGTGCTGCCTGAAGGGAGTTACGACAACCAGCCACTGGACACGCCCCTTCCAAGGCCCGCCGCACAGCGGCCAAACAGCCGTATCCTGGCAGCTTACCGGGCAATGCGGGCAGGCGAGCCAACCGCAATCATCCTGATCACGCAGGCCCAAGGCTATGCCGGGCCGATCGTGCTGAGCATTGCCATCGCCACAGACGGCCGACTGATCGGCAGCCAAGTGGTCGAGCAACAGGAAAGCCCTGGGTTGGGCGCCCGCCTGGCAGACCCGCAGGTGGACTGGTTGGGGCAGTTTGCCAACCGTCAGTTGGGCGACCGCTGGGCGTTGAAGCGGGACCAGGGTGACTTCGACCAACTGGCTGGCGCAACCGTGACCTCGCGGGCAGTGATCACAGCATTACAGGAAGCCCTGACCTATTTCGACGAGCAGCGCAGCATGCTGCTGGAGGGCACCGCGCATGAATAGCTTCTACTGGCTGGCCGCAAGCCTTGTGCCCGTACTTGGCGCCACCAGAACGCTGCGCGAGGGCGCTGCCATCGGCGTGTGCGCGATAGTGATCAGCAGCTTGCACCAGTTGCTGCTGGCCCCCTTGCGCCAGCGGCTGGCCACCTGGGCATACGTGCTGGCAAGCCTGCTGCTGTTGGCGGCCCTGACAAGCTGCCTGCAACTGGCCCTGCGGGCGTGGCTACTGCCACTGGCCATTGCCCTCGGCCATTATCCTGCGCTGCTTTGCCTGCAATGCCTGGCTTTCGACCACCTGTTGCCTGGCCAGGGCCGCTGGCGCCTGCTCGCCAGGCACCTTGGCGCCGTGCTTGCCATCTGCCTGCTGCTCGGCGCCTTCCGCCAATGGTTGGCCGAGCTGACCGGTCTGCACCTTGCCAGCCTGGCCCCCGGCGCGCTGCTACTGCTCGGACTGCTGCTGGCCTTGTACAATCGCCTGCGTCCGGGCTCAGCCCACTCACGTCGTCAAGGAAAGCTCTGATTTCATGAATGCCGCCAAACGCCTGGAGATCTTTCGCAGGCTGCACGAAGACAACCCCGACCCGAAGACCGAACTGGCCTACACCACCCCGTTCGAACTGCTGGTCGCTGTGACGCTGTCCGCGCAATCCACCGACGTCGGCGTCAACAAGGCCACCGCCCGCCTGTTCCCCGTCGCCAATACCCCCGAGGCCATCTCTGCCCTGGGCGTCGCCGGCCTGAGCGAATACATCAAGACCATCGGGCTTTACAACAGCAAGGCCAAGAACGTCATCGAAGCCTGTCGGCTGCTGGTCGAGCAGCACGGCAGCCAGGTGCCACAAACCCGCGAAGCTTTGGAGGCATTGCCCGGCGTGGGCCGCAAGACCGCCAACGTAGTGCTGAACACTGCATTCCGCCAACCGACCATGGCAGTGGATACCCATATATTCCGGGTCAGCAACCGCACGGGCATTGCGCCGGGCAAGACGGTGCTGGAGGTGGAGAAGAAATTGGTCAAGTTCGTGCCAAAGGACTACCTGCTCGACGCCCATCACTGGTTGATCCTGCATGGGCGTTATGTGTGCCAGGCACGCAAGCCAAGGTGCGGCAGTTGCCGGATCGAAGACTTGTGCGAATACAAGCACAAGACCAGCGACGATTGAGCCGATAGCTCAAACCGCTCGCGGCGATTGAAAAAATCTTTTTTACCGGCGTCTGCTTTCTGGTTATAAGGACGGCCAATGGCCCCTTGGCTTGGAGCGACTCATGAGCACCGATAAAGACGACCTGTCGATCGAAGATGATTTTGTTGCCACAGAAGATGAAGCGGAACCCCAGGTGGAGAGCGCAAAGACCAATCTGAGCAAACGCCGCACCATCGACAACATGCTGGAAGAACGGCGCCTGCAAAAGCAGTTGGCCGATTTCGACTACGACTTGTAGCGCTGCTCGGGAGCCCAGGCAAAGCCTCCGGAATGGAGGCTTTGCAGCCTGGCAGTCAGTTAAGACCTTGCCGCTGCGCCAGCTCGATCAGGTCAACCAGCGACCGTGCATTGAGCTTGAGCAACAGCCGGGACTTGTAGGTACTGACCGTCTTGTTGCTGAGGAACATGCTGTCGGCAATTTCCTTGTTCGAGCGCCCTCGCGCCAGCTGTTGCAACACGGTCATCTCGCGCGCCGAGAGACGGTTGACCATATCCGTCTCGCTACCCCCTCCCCTGCCTCGCGACGCATGAAGGGCCTGGTTGGGAAAGTAGCTGTAACCCGACAGCACGGCCTTGATAGCGCTCAGCAGCTCGGTGAGTTCCTGCTGCTTGCACACGTAACCTGATGCACCCGCCTGCATGCAGCGCATCGAGAAGTTGCCGGGGGCCTGTGACGTCAGCACCAGCACCTTGCTGCACGGGCTGAAGGTTGCCATGCGCGCGATCACCTCCAGGCCATCCAGTCTGGGGATGCCAATATCGAGCACCACGATATCCGGCAGGTGTTGCCGTGTGAGTTGCAGTGCAGCCACCCCGTTGTCGGTCTCCGCCACGACGTCATACCCATGCCGCTCCATCAGCATGCGCACGGCCAGGCGGATGACCGGATGATCATCCACGATAAGCACTTTATTCATGCGATATCCATTGATTCATTATTTTTGCGTTGGCACGCCACGATAACCGACAGGGCGCCCGATGGCGCAGCGAATTCCCGACGAAACTCATGAGCAGAAGAAACTTACATCACTTACGGAAATTTCCTACAAATAACGGGTGCAGTTGTAACAACTAACATCTTTATTACCAAACGGACGGTAGCATTCGGCCGCACGTGCGCACCAGTTGAAAGCTGACGCGCTCTTGAAGACAAATCCACTTCAAACAAGGTGAAAAATCAAAGCCTCCAGGCTATTTGGCGATTATTCCTCATTCGGAAATCAATCCAGTCTTTAGTTGAGCGCAACGGTAAGGTAAAGATGGGGAAAACCGCTGGAGACGGCCCAAATGACCCAAGCACAACCTGTCGCCCCGCTGACGATCATTGCCATCTTCGCGGGTATTATCGAAGCCTCGGCCCTTGCGACACTGCCGTTTCTCAGCGAGTCCAGCCAAACGCTCTACACCTGGTTTCTTGTGGGCTTCCCGTTCTTTCTGACTGCACTGTTTTTCCTGACACTCAATTTCAACTACAAGTCGTTCTACAGCCCGTCACCCGACAGAATGTCGTACGACAATCCGCAGCCTACAAACACCGTGGCCACCCCTGCCATGGCCAGCGCTGCCCGCGAAGGGGTTCAGGGCGAGCCTGTCACGTTCATGTTTTCCGGCCCCGACGCCAACCGCATGATGGAGCAGCAAGTCCTCTCTGCACTTGCCCACCCCCCCCTGCCGGCGCGAACCTGGCGCTTTTGCAACTTGGACAGATGCCAATGTGCGCAACTGTCGATCAGTGCACTTGAGGGCGATGTCGTGAATGACGAGCGCTGAACCCGGGCACTTTCTGCACCCATAAAAAAACCCCGGCCTGGGCCGGGGTTTTTACGACACGCGCCAACAATCAGAGCAGCGAACGGCCCTTGTTGGCAGCAATGCGCATGCGCAGAGCGTTCAGCTTGATAAAGCCGGCAGCGTCCGCCTGGTTGTAGGCGCCGCCATCTTCCTCGAAGGTGGCGATGTTGGCATCGAACAGCGAGTCGTCCGACTGGCGGCCGACCACGGTGACGTTGCCCTTGTAAAGCTTCAGGCGCACCACGCCATTCACGTTGGTCTGCGAGGCGTCGATCATCTGTTGCAGCATCAGACGTTCCGGGCTCCACCAGTAGCCGGTGTAGATCAGGCTGGCGTACTTCGGCATCAGCTCATCCTTCAGGTGAGCGACTTCGCGGTCCAGGGTGATCGACTCGATGGCACGGTGGGCCTTGAGCATGATGGTGCCGCCAGGTGTCTCATAGCAGCCACGCGACTTCATGCCGACATAACGGTTTTCGACGATGTCCAGGCGACCGATGCCGTTGGCACCACCGATGCGGTTCAGGTCGGCCAGAACGGTGGCCGGGGTCTTGTCGACGCCGTCGATGGCAACGATGTCACCGTTACGGTAGGTCAGCTCAATGTAGGTTGCCTGGTCCGGGGCGTTCTCAGGCGAGACGCTCCAGCGCCACATGTCTTCTTCGTGCTCGGTCCAGGTATCTTCCAGGACACCGCCTTCGTAGGAGATGTGCAGCAGGTTGGCGTCCATCGAGTACGGCGACTTCTTCTTGCCGTGGCGCTCGATCGGGATGCCGTGCTTTTCGGCGTAGTCCATCAGTTTTTCGCGGGACAGCAGGTCCCACTCACGCCACGGGGCGATGACCTTGACGCCTGGTTTCAGGGCGTAGGCACCCAGTTCGAAACGAACCTGGTCGTTGCCTTTGCCGGTAGCGCCATGGGAAATGGCGTCAGCGCCGGTTTCGTTGGCGATTTCGATCAGGCGCTTGGCGATCAGCGGGCGGGCAATGGAAGTACCCAGCAGGTACTCGCCTTCGTAGACGGTGTTGGCGCGGAACATCGGGAACACGAAATCACGCACGAACTCTTCGCGCAGGTCGTCGATGTAGATCTCTTTAACACCCATTGCCTGGGCCTTGGCACGGGCCGGCTCGACCTCTTCGCCCTGACCCAGGTCAGCGGTGAAAGTCACCACTTCGCAGTTGTAGGTATCCTGCAGCCACTTGAGAATCACCGAAGTATCAAGGCCGCCGGAATACGCCAGTACGACCTTTTTTACGTCCGCCATGCCATCACTCCACGGGGTTGTACGGAAAGGGATCGATTCTAACGGCCTTACGGATAAATTTACAGTGGGGCGACAGCTTCTGACGACAAAGCGACAGGAACTGTCGGAAGGGCGACGGGGGTTTCAGGGCTATCCAGGGGGCGGGGCTCAGGATGGTATCGGGGCATCAAAGTGCATGCCTCAGCATCTCTAGCGCCTATGAGATCGAGCGCCGCCCGCGCGGCGCTCGATCTGATAGGCGCTGAAAACGTTGTGGCGATCGCCTGGTAGCCCTGATGCAATCTCTTTCCATACACCTGAAGGCACACCGATCTCAGGGCGCCTTCGCCCCCGACGCGGCAGCCGCCGGGCTGGCTGGTGCTGGGGGCGGGGCGGCAGGCGCCGCTCGTTCAGCCGGTTTTTCCGCGGGTTTCTCAACCACTGCCACCCGGTCCAGTTCAATATTCACCCGGCGATTGCGCGCCCGGTTGGCAGCGCTGTTGTTTTTCACCAACGGGTACTGCTCGCCATGGAAGCGCACATTGATCTGTTCTTCAGTTAATCCATGGGCCTTGAAGTAGTCAGCCACCGCTAGCGCGCGACGGCGCGACAGGTCACGATTGGTCAGGCGGTTGCCACTGTTGTCGGAATGGCCGTCGAGCTCGATGTGGTTCACCGTCGGGTCTGCTTTCATGTAATCCAGGATCACATCCAGCCGTGCACGCGCCGACGCGTCCAGCTCGGTGCCGCCCCCCGGGAAACCAACCTGGGTCTGGCGCACCTGGTCGTAATTCATTGGCAGCAGCTTGCCGGCACAGGCCTGGTAGTCGCTGTAAGCCCTGGCGAAGCTTACCGGCAGCACACGCACTTCCATCGGCCTGCCGGCCTCACCGGTGTAGTTGCGCACCACTGTGCTTCGCCCGTCGAGCAAGCCGTTGATCAGGCGGCTGGCCTGGCCCTGGGAGGAACTGAACAGCACACCGGTGCGGGCCATGCGTACGTTGCCCAGGTTGATATCACCCCGCCCAGGCTGCCACGGCGCCGCCGCCGCAAGCAGGCTGGCTGTACCTGCGCCCAGTACGTTGCTGTCCGAACGTAGCTGGAACACGGGTTGTTCACCGGCCCGGCGCACAAACTCGCCGCTGCCAAAACCTTCTATCGGCTGGATCAGACGGCACTCGAACTGATCCCCCTCGACCTTCCAGGCAATGTTCTCCATGCGCGTCTGGAAAGTCAGTGCGCCGGCCGGCAGGCTGGCGAACAGGGTCAACAGGGTGAGGTAACGCTGGCGCACGGGCGGCTCCACAAATTCTGACGGCTTACCTGCAGGCTATCGGACGCCGTCCGGAAAACTTGATAGCCGTGCTCGCCCCAGGGTTTTCCGGTAGCATTGGGGCTTGAGTTCGACCCGCCTGGAATCCCCAATGTCCGATCGCCTGACCCTCCTGCGCCCCGACGACTGGCACATCCATCTGCGCGATGGTGCCGTCCTGCCCCACACCGTTGGCGACGTGGCGCGCACTTTTGCCCGTGCCATCATCATGCCTAACCTGGTTCCTCCGGTGCGTAATGCCGACGAGGCCGGTGCCTATCGTGAGCGCATCCTGGCCGCCCGCCCTGCCGGCAGCCGCTTCGAGCCGCTGATGGTGCTGTACCTCACCGACCGCACCAGCCCCGAAGACATCCGCGCGGCCAAGGCCAGCGGCATCGTGTACGCCGCCAAACTGTACCCGGCCGGCGCTACCACCAACTCCGATTCGGGTGTGACCAGCATCGACAACATCTTCCCGGCCATCGAGGCGCTGGCGGAAGTTGGCATGCCGCTGCTGGTGCATGGCGAAGTGACCCGTAGCGAGATCGACGTCTTCGACCGCGAGAAGCGCTTCATCGACGAGCACATGCGTCGTCTGGTCGAGCGCTTCCCGACGCTGAAAGTGGTGTTCGAACACATCACCACCGGCGATGCCGCGCAGTTCGTTACCGAGGCCCCGGCCAACGTTGGCGCGACCATCACCGCGCAGCATTTGCTGTACAACCGCAACCACATGCTGGTTGGCGGCATTCGCCCGCACTTCTACTGCCTGCCGATCCTCAAGCGCAACACCCACCAGGTGGCGCTGCTGGACGCGGCCACCAGCGGCAACCCGAAGTTCTTCCTGGGCACCGACTCGGCACCGCACGCCCGTCACGCCAAGGAAGCCGCCTGCGGGTGCGCCGGTTGCTATACCGCCTATGCGGCCATCGAAATGTACGCCGAAGCGTTCGAACAGCGTAACGCGCTGGACAAGCTGGAAGGCTTTGCCAGCCTGCACGGCCCGGCCTTCTACGGCCTGCCGGCAAACACTGACACCATTACCCTGGTGCGTGAAGAATGGACCGCCCCGGACAGCCTGCCGTTTGGCGAGCAGACCGTAATCCCGCTGCGCGCCGGTGAAAAACTGCGCTGGCGCCTGCTGGAGCAAAACGTGTGAGCGAAGACCTCTACGAAGACGACATGGACGCCCAAGGCAGCAGCGGTACGCGCCACCCGATGGCCGAGCGCTTCCGCGGCTACCTGCCGGTAGTGGTGGATGTGGAAACAGGTGGTTTCAACAGCGCCACCGATGCCCTGCTGGAAATTGCCGCCGTCACTATCGGCATGGACGAAAAAGGCTTCCTGTTCCCCGAGCACACCTACTTCCACCGGGTGGAGCCGTTCGAGGGTGCCAACATTGAAGCTGCCGCGCTGGAGTTCACAGGCATAAAGCTGGACCATCCGCTGCGCATGGCCGTCAGCGAGGAAAGCGCGCTGACGGATATCTTCCGCGGTGTACGCAAGGCGCTCAAGGCCAATGGCTGCAAGCGGGCGATCCTGGTCGGCCACAACAGCAGCTTCGACCTGGGCTTCCTCAATGCGGCGGTGGCGCGCAACGACCTGAAGCGCAACCCGTTCCATCCGTTCTCCAGCTTCGACACCGCGACCCTTGCGGGCCTGGCATATGGCCAGACCGTGCTGGCGCGAGCCTGCCAGAGCGCGGACATCGACTTCGACGGGCGTGAAGCGCACTCGGCGCGTTATGACACCGAGAAGACGGCCGAGCTGTTCTGCGGCATCGTCAACCGCTGGAAAGAGATGGGCGGCTGGCGCGATTTCAACGATTGATCTACAAAAGCATTCGCGGGCATGCCCGCTCCCACAGGTTCACCTTTGCCGTCAGGCATGCAGAGAATCGGTGGGAGCGGGCGCGCCCGCGAAGAGGCCGGCACAGGACGGCATAAAAAAACCGGCCACGAAGGCCGGTTTTTTTATACGAGGGGCAATTACAGCTTGCCGGCGTTCTCGCTCAGGTAGGCAGCAACGCCTTCTGGCGAAGCGTTCATGCCTTTGTCGCCTTTTTTCCAGTTGGCAGGGCAGACTTCGCCGTGCTCTTCGTGGAACTGCAGGGCGTCAACCAGGCGCAGCAGCTCGTCCATGTTACGGCCCAGTGGCAGGTCGTTGATGATCTGCGAGCGGACAACACCGTTGGTGTCGATCAGGAAGGCGCCACGGAAGGCTACGCCGCCTTCGGACTCTACGTCGTAGGCTTTGCAGATTTCGTGGGTCATGTCGGCAGCCAGGGTGTACTTCACCTGACCGATGCCGCCGTTGTTGACCGGGGTGTTACGCCAGGCGTTGTGGGTGAAGTGGGAGTCGATCGACACGCCGATCACTTCGACGTTACGCGCCTGGAAGTCCGGGATGCGGTTGTCCAGGGCGATCAGCTCGGACGGGCAGACGAAGGTGAAGTCCAGCGGGTAGAAGAACACCAGGCCGTACTTGCCCTTGATGGCCGAAGCCAGGTTGAAGCTGTCGACGATCTCGCCATTGCCCAGCACGGCAGGAACGGTGAAATCGGGGGCTTTCTTACCAACGAGTACGCTCATTGTAATCTCCTGATGAGGGTGAAAAACCGTTTGCCGGGCCAGACGGGCTTGCCCGACATCCAACAAAGGCCGACCATCATACACGGCTTCTGATGACAGGCCGAATCCATCAGGCAGGCAACCACCGGTCGCTCAAGCGCGGCCCTTACAGAAAGTCCTTTGACAAGCATTCTCATTAACATTAAGCTCCAACCCATCGACTCAACCAGCGATGGTCAGCCCTTATGTATGTGTGTCTTTGTGTCGGCGTTACCGACGGACAGATCCGCGATGCGATCTATGAAGGATGCTGCAGTTACAAGGAAGTGCGAGCCGCGACCAATGTCGCAAGCCAGTGTGGCAAATGCGCCTGCCTGGCCAAGGAAGTGGTCCGTGAGACCCTGACCGAGCTGCAGGTGAGCCAGGCAGCCCTGCCCTACCCCGTGGAATTTACCGCGGCCTGACGCCCCTATTTCGAAGAACCGGACCCCGTGTCCGGTTTTTTTATGCCTTGAATTCAATAAGTTAGCGCTCCAACGCGGTTCACAAACATTCTTATTCCTATTAATTTTCATTTATTATTCAATAACTTAGGTTTGACACTCTTAAGTATCGGGCTCAAACTTCACTGTATTGGCACACTTCTACAGGGCAGGAACCCGAAATGAAAGGCGACGTAAGCGTCATCCAGCATCTCAACAAGATCCTCGGAAACGAGCTGGTCGCGATCAACCAGTACTTCCTGCACGCACGCATGTACGAAGATTGGGGCCTGAACAAACTCGGCAAGCACGAGTACAAAGAATCCATCGACGAGATGAAGCACGCTGACAAACTGATCAAGCGTATTCTCTTTCTCGAAGGCATTCCTAACGTTCAGGACCTGGGCAAGCTGCTGATCGGCGAACACACCAAGGAAATGCTCGAGTGCGACCTGAAGCTCGAAAAGAAAGGACTGGCCGACCTGAAGGCAGCTATCGCCCACTGCGAAACCGCTGGCGACTTTGGCTCGCGTGACATGCTCGAGGACATCCTCGAATCCGAGGAAGAGCACATCGACTGGCTGGAAACCCAACTGGGTCTGATCGACAAGATTGGCATCGAAAATTATCTGCAATCGCAGATGGGCGAAGAGTAAGTATTCGCCCCATAAAAAAACCCGCGATCAGCGGGTTTTTTTATGCTTGCCGGAAATCAGGCTTCAGAGGCCTTGGCCTTGGCAGCCGCTTCCTTGATCAGGGTTTGCAGCTCACCGTTGGCGAACATTTCCAGCATGATGTCGCTACCGCCAACCAGCTCACCGGCTACCCACAGCTGCGGGAAGGTCGGCCAGTTGGCATATTTTGGCAGGTTGGCACGGATTTCCGGGTTCTGCAGGATGTCGACGTAGGCGAACTTCTCGCCACAACCCATCACAGCTTGCGATGCCTTGGCCGAGAACCCGCATTGCGGGGCATTCGGCGAGCCTTTCATGTAAAGCAGAATGGTGTTGTTGGCAATCTGCTCTTTGATCGTTTCGATGATATCCATGTAGCACCTCGGCTTAACTTTGCGACGCTGTTGTCGGCACGGTGGCGCATTGTAACGGAAAGCCGAGCAGCGTGCTCGGCCTTGCTGTTCCTTATGCGGCCTCCACCTGCACGGGTACGCCATTGAGCGCAGCGTTGCCGGAAACCTGGTCCCGCAAGCGCTCGTCGGTCAGGTCATTGGCGCTCACCCCGGGCTGCGCCTGGGCGATCTGCATGTGCACGCCCTGACGACCGTGACCGAAGCCATGGGGCAGGCTGACCACACCGGGCATCATGTCCTCGCAGGCCTGCACTTCGACTTCAAGATCACCCGTGCGGGAGCGGATACGCACCCGCTGGCCGTCCTGCAACTGTCGCTGTTGCAGGTCTTGCGGGTGCATCAACAGCTGATGGCGAGGCTTGCCTTTCACCAGGCGGTGGAAATTGTGCATCCATGAGTTGTTGCTGCGCACGTGGCGGCGGCCGATCAGCAGCAGCTCACCCGGCACGGGCGGTGCCAGTTGCGTCAGGCGGTGAAGGTCGTCCAGCAATACCTGGGGTGCCGCTTCGACAGCCTTGCTGGTAGTCGCCAGGCGCGCAGCCAGGTTGCTGCGTAAAGGCCCGAGGTCAAGGCCGTGAGGGTGATCGTCCAGCGTTGCCAGTGACAGCCGCCAAGGCGTTTCGTCACCATAGCGCCCCTTGCGCAAGGCCAGATCGATCATCTGCGCAGGTGCCCAGGTCGGTTTCAGTTCAAGCTCGGCATGCCTGGCAAACGCCTGGGCCAGGCCGACGAAGATTTCCCAGTCGTGCAGCGCCCCGTCCGGCTTGGCCAGGATCGCCCGGTTGAAGCGGGTGACGTTGCGCACGGCCAGCAAGTTGAAGGTGCTGTCGTAGTGGTCGTTTTCCAGCGAGGAGGTGGAAGGCAGGATCAGGTCGGCATGCCGAGTGGTTTCGTTGATGTAGAGGTCGATGCTGAGCATGAATTCCAGGCCTTCCAGGGCCGCATCCAACTGGCGACCGTTAGGGGTGGACAGCACCGGGTTGCCGGCCACTGTCACCAAGGCGCGTACCTGCCCTTCGCCAGGTGTCAGCATCTCCTCGGCCAGGGCCGCCACGGGCAGCTCGCCACCGTACTCGGGCAAACCCGAGACCCGGCTCTGCCAGGCGTTGAAATGACCGCCCGAGATGGTGGCCACCAGGTCGACAGCAGGCTCGGTGCACAACGCGCCGCCTTCGCGGTCAAGGTTGCCGGTCACCAGGTTGATCAGTTGCACCAGCCAGTGGCAGAGGGTGCCGAAGGCTTGGGTGGAAACGCCCATGCGGCCATAGCACACGGCCTTTTCTGCCGCAGCGAAGTCCCGTGCCAGCTGGCGG
The DNA here is from genome assembly GCF_000498395.2 of Pseudomonas putida S13.1.2. NCBI lineage: Bacteria > Pseudomonadati > Pseudomonadota > Gammaproteobacteria > Pseudomonadales > Pseudomonadaceae > Pseudomonas > Pseudomonas putida. The sequence continues at coordinate 6,310,552 of NZ_CP010979.1, read as the reverse complement.
ATCTGCGTGGCGGCAATGCCGCAATGCGTGCTCATGGCTTCGGCGCTGAGGGGTGCAAGCGCTTCGCGCACCTGCTGCAGGCCGTTGATGGGCAAGTGCGAACCTTGCGCCAGGCCCTCCTCGAACAGGGTATTGAGCACGCCGCACAACAGCGCCGCATCCCCACCCGGACGGATAAACAGGTGGGTATCGGCCAAGGCTGCCGTTTCGCTGCGCCGAGGGTCGACCACCACCAGGCGCCCGCCCCGGCCAAGCAGGGCCTTGAGGCGCTTTTCCACATCGGGCACGGTCATGATGCTGCCGTTGGAGGCCAGCGGGTTGCCGCCAAGAATCAGCATGAAGTCGGCGTGGTCGATATCCGGAATCGGCAGCAGCAGGCCATGGCCATACATCAGGTGGCTGACCAGGTGTTGTGGCAGCTGATCCACCGAGGTGGCCGAGAAACGGTTGCGTGTCTTGAGCAGGCCGAGGAAGTAGTTGCTGTGGGTCATCAAACCGTAGTTGTGCACGCTCGGGTTGCCCTGGTAAACCGCCACGGCATTGCGCCCGTGAGCCTGCTGGACCGCCCATAACTTTTCGGCGGCCATGGCAAAGGCCTCGTCCCAGCCGATGGCCTGCCAACGCTCCCCTACCCGCTTGTGGGGCTGGCGCAGGCGGTCAGGGTCGTTCTGGATGTCCTGCAAGGCCACAGCCTTGGGGCAGACGTGGCCACGGCTGAACGGGTCCTGGGGGTCGCCCTTGATCGAGCTGATTACCGCCCGCCCGTCGTCTTCATGGCTGACTTCGATGTTCAGCCCGCAGATTGCTTCGCACAGGTGACAGGCACGGTGATGCAGGGTCTTGGTCATGGCCGCCTCTGCCTTGTTGTTGTCGAACAGTGACTATGCGCCCGGCGACTGCCCCCGGCCAGCGCGCTTCGCCGCGTGAATCCACCGACATCAGGCACACGATTTGCGACAGCGATTTGCCAAATTGCCAGCAAGCCCTGTACAACACGTGTAGCAAATAAAAAACAGCACAGGCCGACGGGTGGAGACACCCTTTGCAACACCCTTTGCAACACCCTTTGCAATCAGGCCGCTGATTCCCCCTTGGCTTCAGGCGACATTTACTTATAGTATTGCGCCTTTCCCTATTTTCGTCCGCCCCGTGCGGCTTACGCCGCAGGTCACTCCCGTTGTCAAAAAAAACCATACGGTCGACCTGCATACCGTTGCAGATAAGGTAGTCAATCATGAGCGCTAGGCACTTTCTCTCCCTGCTGGACTTCACCACCGACGAATTGCTCGGGGTGATCCGCCGCGGCATCGAGCTGAAGGACCTGCGCAAACGAGGCGTGCTGTTCGAGCCCCTGAAGAACCGCGTGCTGGGCATGATCTTCGAGAAATCCTCGACCCGTACCCGGGTGTCGTTCGAGGCCGGCATGATCCAGCTGGGCGGCCAGGCCATCTTCCTGTCGCCACGCGACACCCAGCTGGGCCGTGGCGAGCCAATCGGTGACAGCGCCATCGTGCTGTCGAGCATGGTCGATGTGGTGATGATTCGTACCCACGCCCACAGCACCCTGACCGAGTTCGCCGCCAAATCGCGCGTGCCGGTAATCAACGGCCTGTCCGACGAGTCGCACCCGTGCCAACTGCTGGCCGACATGCAGACCTTCCTCGAGCACCGCGGCTCTATCCAGGGCAAGACCGTGACCTGGATCGGCGACGGCTTCAACATGTGCAACTCCTATATCGAGGCCGCCAGGCAGTTCGATTTCCAGCTGCGCATCGCCTGCCCCGAAGGCTACGAGCCGGATCAGCGCTTCATGGCGCTGGGCGGCGACCGCGTGCAGATCATCCGTGATGCCAAGCAAGCCGTGCGTGACGCGCACCTTGTGGTCACCGATGTCTGGACTTCCATGGGTCAGGAGGAGGAAACTGCACGGCGCCTGGCGCATTTCGCGCCTTACCAGGTCACCCGCGAACTGCTCGACCTGGCGGCACCCGATGTCCTCTTCATGCACTGCCTGCCCGCCCACCGTGGCGAGGAAATCAGCCAGGACCTGCTCGACGACCCACGTTCGGTCGCCTGGGACGAGGCTGAAAACCGCCTGCATGCACAGAAGGCGCTTCTCGAATTCCTTGTAGAACCGGCTTACCACCACGCATGAGTCAACCCCTACTGCTCAACCTGCGCAACCTCGCCTGCGGCTACGGCGACCAGCGCATCGTCCAGAACCTCAACCTGCACCTGAACGCAGGCGACATCGGTTGCCTGCTGGGCTCATCCGGTTGCGGGAAAACCACCACGCTGCGCGCCATTGCCGGTTTCGAACCGGTGCACGAAGGCGAGATCCAGCTGGCCGGCGAAGTCATTTCCCGCGCAGGGTTCACCCTGGCCCCGGAAAAGCGCCGCATCGGCATGGTATTCCAGGACTACGCGCTGTTCCCGCACCTGACCGTGGCACAGAACATTGCCTTTGGCATCGCCAAGCACCCACGCCAGGCCGCTGTCATCGAAGAAATGCTCGAACTGGTCAAGCTGGGCGGCCTGGGCGGGCGCTACCCGCATGAGCTATCTGGGGGCCAGCAGCAACGGGTCGCCCTGGCCCGCGCGCTGGCGCCCGAACCCCAGTTGCTGCTGCTCGACGAGCCGTTCTCCAACCTTGACGTGGAGTTGCGCCGGCGCCTCAGCCATGAGGTGCGCGATATCCTCAAAAGCCGTGGCACCAGCGCCATCCTGGTTACCCATGACCAGGAAGAAGCCTTTGCCGTCAGCGATCAGGTTGGTGTGTTCAAAGAAGGCCGCCTGGAGCAGTGGGACACGCCCTACAACCTTTACCACGAACCACAGACGCCGTTCGTGGCCAGCTTCATTGGCCAGGGGTACTTCATCCGTGGGCAGATGAGCAGCCACGAGGCCGTCAATACCGAGCTGGGTGAACTGCGCGGCAACCGTGCCTACATCATGGCGCCCGGCAGTTCGGTAGACGTGCTGCTGCGGCCCGACGATATCGTGCATGCACCCGGCAGCGCGCTACAGGCGAACATCGTCGGCAAGAGCTTCCTGGGGGCATCGACCCTGTACCGCCTGCAACTGCCGACCGGCAGCCAGCTGGAAGCGATCTTCCCTAGCCATAACGACCTTCAGGTCGGTGAAGAGGTGGGGATTGCGGTAAAGGCCGATCACCTGGTGCTGTTCCCGGTGCCGGGTAGCGTCGCGGCGCAGTTGCCGCGCCAGGAGAATGGCGTGCGTCGGTACAGTTCCGCGACCTGAAACCAGATCCTTGGGGCCGCTTTGCGGCCCTTCGCGGGCTTGCCCGCTCCCACAGGTTTCGCCTCAAATATCCCTGTGGGAGCGGGCAAGCCCGCGAAGGGCTGCACAGCAGCCCCGGTGTGCTCAACCTCTGCCGATCCCGGCAAACTTGCCCTGGGTATGCTCGGCCAGCACCGCCGCCGCCAACTCCACTTCCAGCCCACGCCGCCCAGCACTGACATGGATGGTTGCAAAATTCTGCGCTGATTCGTCAATGAACGTACGCAGGCGCTTCTTCTGCCCCAACGGACTGATACCACCTACCAGATAACCCGTAGCCCGCTGCGCCGCCGCCGGGTCTGCCATCTCGCATTTCTTTACCCCGGCAGCATGGGCCAGGGCCTTGAGGTCCAGGGTGCCCACCACAGGCACCACCGCCACCAGCAACTCCCCTTTCTCGCTGCTGGCCAGCAAGGTCTTGAACACCTGCTGCGGGTCGAGCCCGAGCTTTTCAGCCGCCTCCAGACCGTAAGACGCCGACTTGGGGTCATGCTCATAGCTGTGCACACGGTGGTCGGCGCGATGCTTCTTCAACAGGTCTAGGGCGGGGGTCATGCAAAGGCTCCGGTCTGGGGACGGCTCGGCGGCTACTTTAGGACAAATCCCACAACCCAGCCAGCGCACCGCAATCGCGCACCTCTAGTACGGGGATCCGCAGCCGATTTTAGCGACCATTTCGTGACTGGTCGTTCACTTTCGACCTTTGACATCAGCGTTTCTTGTCTATATTTTTTCGCTTCTGAACAAATGGCGCACTTTTAAGGTGCGCTTCCTGTACTTGCCCGGGGTCAATGGGGATCGACACCGGGCTTTGCTGTCGAGCGCCACGCGCCTCACAACAAAAAAAACGAGGTCATACATGACGACTGCTCTACGCCAACCCACGCTGTCCAGCCAATGCCTGGCCGAGTTTCTCGGCACTGCCCTGCTCATCTTCTTCGGCACCGGCTGCGTTGCCGCACTCAAGGTCGCCGGCGCCAGCTTCGGCCTGTGGGAGATCAGCATCATCTGGGGTGTTGGCGTGAGCATGGCGATCTACCTCACCGCCGGCATTTCCGGCGCGCACCTGAACCCGGCGGTGAGCATAGCCCTCACCCTGTTCGCGGGTTTCGACAAGCGCAAGCTGCCCTTCTACATGCTGGCCCAGGTATGCGGCGCGTTCTGTGGCGCGGCGCTGGTGTACACCCTGTACAGCAACCTGTTCTTCGATTTCGAACAGGCCCACGCCATGTTGCGCGGTAGCGAAGCCAGCCTGGAGCTGGCCTCGGTGTTCTCCACCTACCCACACCCGTCGCTGTCAATCGGCCAGGCATTCCTGGTTGAAGTCGTCATCACGGCTATCCTGATGGCCGTGATCATGGCCCTGACCGACGACAACAACGGCCTGCCACGCGGCGCCATGGCCCCGCTGCTGATCGGCCTGCTGATCGCGGTGATCGGCAGCGCCATGGGCCCGCTGACCGGTTTTGCCATGAACCCTGCCCGCGATTTCGGGCCAAAACTCATGACCTTCCTGGCCGGTTGGGGTGAAATCGCCTTCACTGGCGGTCGGGATATACCGTATTTCCTGGTTCCGGTGTTCGCACCGATCCTTGGCGCCTGCCTGGGTGCCGCGACCTATCGCGGCCTGATTGCCCGCAACTTGCCAATGGCAAGTGCCGCGAACCCTGAGACAAATGACAATCGCCAGGGCGATACTCAAGCCAATTGATGCCGGCAACCCGCCCAGCCCTGACCTCCTATTCTTGCAAGGCCTACGACCATGACAGACACCCAGGACAAGAACTACATCATCGCCCTGGACCAGGGCACCACCAGTTCGCGTGCCATCATTTTCGACCGCGACGCCAATGTGGTGGGCACCTCCCAGCGCGAGTTCGCCCAGCACTATCCGCAAGCGGGCTGGGTCGAGCACGACCCGATGGAGATCTTCGCCACGCAGAGCGCGACCATGGTCGAGGCCTTGGCACAGGCAGGCATCAGTCATGCCCAGGTAGCCGCAATCGGCATCACCAACCAACGCGAAACCACCGTGGTGTGGGACAAGGAAACCGGCCGCCCGGTCTACAACGCCATCGTCTGGCAGTGCCGCCGCAGCACCGAGATCTGCGCCCAGCTCAAGCGCGACGGCCATGAAGACTATATTCGCGACACCACCGGCCTGGTCACCGACCCTTACTTCTCCGGCACCAAACTGAAGTGGATCCTCGACAACGTCGAGGGCGCCCGCGAACGCGCCGAACGTGGCGAACTGTTGTTCGGCACCATCGATACCTGGCTGATCTGGAAGTTCTCGGGCGGCAAGGTGCACGTCACCGACTACACCAATGCCTCGCGCACGCTGATGTTCAACATCCATAGCCTGCAGTGGGACGACAAGCTGCTGGAGATCCTCGGCATCCCGCGGCAGATGCTGCCCGAGGTTCGTCCTTCTTCCGAAGTGTACGGCCACACCAAGAGCGGCATTGCCATCGCCGGTATTGCCGGTGACCAACAGTCGGCGCTGTTCGGCCAGATGTGCGTGGAGCCGGGCCAGGCCAAGAATACCTATGGCACTGGCTGCTTCCTGCTGATGAACACCGGCGCACAGGCGGTCAAGTCGTCCCACGGCCTGCTCACCACCATCGCCTGCGGCCCGCGCGGCGAGGTGGCCTATGCGCTGGAAGGCGCGGTGTTCAACGGGGGTTCCACCGTGCAGTGGCTGCGTGACGAACTGAAGATCGTCAACGACGCCCTGGATACCGAATACTTCGCCAGCAAGGTCAAGGACAGCAACGGCGTCTACCTGGTACCGGCCTTCACCGGCCTGGGTGCACCGTACTGGGACCCGTACGCCCGTGGTGCGCTGTTCGGCCTGACCCGTGGCGTGAAAGTGGACCACATCATCCGCGCCGCACTGGAGTCGATCGCCTACCAGACCCGCGACGTGCTCGATGCCATGCAGCAGGACTGCGGCCAGCGCCTGTCCGAACTGCGTGTGGACGGTGGCGCGGTGGCCAACAACTTCCTCATGCAGTTCCAGGCCGACATCCTCGGTACGTGCGTAGAGCGCCCGCAAATGCGCGAAACCACGGCCTTGGGCGCCGCCTACCTGGCCGGCCTGGCCTGCGGCTTCTGGAGCGGCCTGGACGAATTGCGCGACAAGGCAATCATCGAGCGCGAGTTCAGCCCGCAGCTGGATGAAACGCAAAAAGAGAAGCTGTACGCCGGCTGGAAGAAAGCCGTCGAACGTACCCGTGACTGGGAAGATCACGAGGCGTAAAGCACATCGGGGCCGCCACGCGGCCCCAATCGTCCACTGGCCGTCATCCCCTTCCTACGGCATCATTGCAGAATTTGTCCGGCTGCCCCAAAGGACCGCCCATGAATCTGCCCCCCCGCCAACAACAAATCCTCGAACTGGTGCGCGAGCGCGGTTACGTCAGTATCGAAGAAATGGCGCAGCTGTTCGTCGTTACGCCGCAGACCATCCGTCGAGATATCAACCAGCTTGCCGAGCTCAACCTGCTGCGCCGTTACCATGGTGGCGCGGCGTATGACTCGAGCATCGAGAACACTGCCTACGCCATGCGTGCCGACCAGATGCGCGATGAAAAGCAGCGTATCGCCGACGCCGTGGCCCGGCAGATTCCCGACAATGCCTCGGTGTTCATCAACATCGGCACCACCACCGAATCCATCGCCCGCGCACTGCTCAACCACAACCACCTGAAAGTCATTACCAACAACCTGCACGTGGCGGCGATCCTGGCGGCCAAGGACGATTTCGAAGTGCTGGTGGCGGGTGGCACGGTGCGCCGGGATGGTGGAGTGGTCGGCCAGGCCAGTGTCGACTTCATCAACCAGTTCAAGGTCGATTTCGCCCTGGTGGGTATCAGCGGCATCGACGAGGACGGCAGCCTGCTCGACTTCGACTACCAGGAAGTGCGGGTATCCCAGGCGATCATCGCCAATGCCCGGCAAGTGATCCTTGCCGCCGACTCCAGCAAGTTCGGGCGCAACGCCATGGTGCGCCTGGGCTCGATCAGCCTGGTCGACTGCCTGGTGACCGACCAGGCGCCTACCCCCACCCTCACTCAGCTGCTGAACCAGTACAAAATCCGCCTCGAAGTGGTTTGAGGGCTGGCGGGGGCTTGCCGCAACATTTGTGGCATGCACCCACAAACCTCAGACCGCACAGCCGAAATTTTCGAAAATGTTCACTTTATTGTCATTTGATCAGTTTTTTCTATAAAGACTGGCTGGCGACGGGCGTTCTGTTGCGCTAGTATTTTCGTAAACGAACATCAATGTTCACTTTCGATGTGAACAGCCCCCAGGAGGCCTTGCCCGTGACCCAGCCCGTTTCGTCCCAGCCACCATTCGCCGACTGCTATGACCTCGCCGTGATCGGCGGTGGCATCAATGGCGTGGGCATCGCTGCCGACGCTGCCGGGCGCGGCCTGAAGGTGTTCCTGTGCGAAAAGGACGACTTGGCCCAGCACACCTCATCGGCCAGCAGCAAGCTGATTCACGGTGGCCTGCGCTACCTGGAACACTACGAGTTCCGCCTGGTACGCGAAGCCTTGGCTGAGCGTGAGGTACTGCTGGCGAAGGCGCCGCACATCGTCAGACCGATGCGTTTCGTCCTGCCACATCGCCCACACCTTCGCCCGGCCTGGATGATCCGCGCCGGCCTGTTCCTGTATGACCACCTGGGCAAACGCAAGCGCCTGGGTGCCTCGCGCAGCCTGCGCTTCGGCCCGGGTTACCCGCTCAAGCCGGCGATCACGCGCGGTTTCGAATACGCCGACTGCGCGGTGGACGATGCGCGGCTGGTGGTGCTCAATGCCATGGCCGCCCGTGAGCACGGCGCGCACATCCATACCCGCACCCGCTGCCTGCGCGCAGAGCGCGTGGACGGCGTGTGGCAGGTCGAGTTGCAGCATGCCGATGGCAGCCTGCAGAGCATTCGCGCCCGGGCACTGGTCAACGCCGCTGGCCCATGGGTTGCCAGTTTCATCAAGGACGACCTCAAGCTCGATGCGCCGTACGGCATCCGCCTGATCCAGGGCAGCCACATCATCGTGCCGCGCCTGTACGAAGGGGAACATGCCTTCATCCTGCAGAACGAAGACCAGCGCATCGTCTTCTGCATCCCTTACCTGGACCGCTTCACCCTGATAGGCACCACCGACCGCGAGTACAGCGGCGACCCTGCCAAGGTGGCGATCACCGAACAGGAAACCGACTACCTGTTGAAGGTGGTCAACGCGCACTTCAACCATCAACTCAGCCACGGCGATATCCTGCACACCTACTCCGGCGTGCGCCCGCTGTGCAACGATGAATCAGACAACCCGTCTGCCGTCACCCGTGACTATACCCTTGCGCTTAGCGCAGCGTCTGGCGAGGCGCCATTGCTGTCGGTGTTTGGCGGCAAGCTGACCACCTACCGCAAGCTGGCGGAGTCGGCCATGAGCGAACTCAAGCCGTTCTTCAGCGAGATGGGCAAAAGCTGGACTGCCGACGCACCATTGCCCGGCGGTGAAGACATGAGCACGCCCCAGGCATTGGTCGAAGCGCTGCTGGCACGGCATCAATGGCTGGCAGTGGACATCGCCAAACGTTGGGCGGTGACCTATGGCAGCCGCACCTGGCAACTGCTGGACGGCGCACAGGGCCCGGAAGACCTGGGCCAGGCCATGGGTGGTGGCTTGTTCACCCGCGAAGTCGACTACCTGCGCGCAACCGAATGGGCCGTCACCGCCCAGGACATCCTGTGGCGGCGCAGCAAACTCGGCCTGTTCACCAGCCCCAGCGAGCAGCGGGCGCTGGCCGATTACCTGGCTCAAGGCGACGCCCGCAGCAACGCCGCCTGAACCTGCGGGGCGACCGCCATGCGGTCGCCGCCCTCAGGCTTCCCGCTGGTACGCCTCCCGGGCCAGCTCCAGGTACAGTGCGCGTTCCTGGGCATTGAGCGACGCCATCAAAGCCGCGGCGCGTTCCAGATAGTGCTGCTCACCCGCTGCCCCAGTCTCGCGCTCGGCCTGCTCCAGCTGCTCATGAAAGGGCGCTGCCAGCGCCTCGAAGCGTTCAGGGGAACGATTGCGCACATACTCATGCCAGAAATCGCGCTCAGCCAGTGCGCGGCTGAGCACCTCGATGTTCTCTCCAGCCAGCACTTGAGCCCCCGCACGCCTTGCCTGGGTTGCCGTGACACGGCTGTGTTCGGGGTAGTTCATGTGCCCGGGTTGCGCCGGCAGCCCAAGCCGGTCAGCCAGGTTGACGCGGTAGGCGAGGTACACCTCAATATCATCCACGGCAGCATACGGGTCCCTGCGAAGGTCCTGAATATGTCGGGCGGCAATGCTGTCCACCTGATCCAGGCGATACAGCGAACGCCCCAGGCGCAACAAGGTCTGCTCCGCCTGCATGACTGAACCATCACCTGTCGAATTCAGGGCAATGTGCGCCCTGACTTCCAGCTGACTGAGGATCAGCAGCAGCCGGTCCTCACAGGTCCGGCGCCCCTGGGTCTGCCAGAACACGGCTTCGCGCACGTCAGTGTTGTCCGTGCACAGTTCCAGAATCCGCCATACCCTTGCCCGGTAATAACGCGGGTGGTCGAGGAAGTCGTCGGAGCTGGCGAAATCTGCTAGAAAACGAAACAGGTCTGCCGACTGCGGCTCCTCGCTCAGCTGGGTCCAGATGTGCATGCGCCGGGTGCGTACCGCCTCGGTAGCACTTCCCAACCATTCCTCAAACGCGCCAACATCAGCAATGGCGTGATGGTAGGAGCTGCTGCGGTGGACCGGCGAGTCACTGAGGCTGCTGGCAATCGACGCCTCGCTCGCCTCGTCCAGAGGGTTGTCATGCAGCGACAGGCGCTGCAGTCGCGCGCCCAGTGTGCGCAGGTGCCCGTTGACCTGGCGAATCTGGTTCTCACGCATGTCCACCAGGCCGCGCCAGGGCATCATGTCTTCGTCTGCCAAGGTTTGCAGCCCGGTAGCGCGCAGCGATACCTCACGCAAGTGGCGCAAGCCCGAAAGGTCAGGCACCTGGCCCAACGGGTTGTAGTTCAGATCGAGCACCTGGAGCAACGAAAGGCTCGCCAGCCTTTGGCTGCCTGGGGTATCGACGATTATCTGGTTACCCGCCAGACGCAGGCTGCGCAGTTCGGTCAAGCGCTCCAGGCCAACGGGCAAACGAGTCAACTGGTTGTTGCGCAGGTCGAGTTCGCGAAGGTGGGTGAATCTGCGCAGGAAATCCTCATCGATCTGCTCAAGGCCCATGTTGCGCAGCGTCAGGCGTCGAACATGGCCAAACTCGATGCCCGCCGGCAAGCTCGGCAGGCTGCCCACCTCTTCGCCGTCGATATGCAGCGAAAAGTCGTCACCGGCAAGGCCAGCGGTCTTGCGCCGCCAGGTGCGCCTGATCTGATTCACCACACGCTGGCGGCGCAGGCCGTCCATGAAGCTCACGCGCTGTCGTTGCCAGGTGTCGAGCGCCTCGCGCAAGCCATGCAACTGCCGCTGGAGCTGGCTGAGGTGGTCCCACAGGCCAACCCCGCGGTCTGCCAGGTCGCGCAGATAAGCGTCCAGCTGTGCGTCGGTCAAGGTCGGGAAGATGTCATGTATGCCGCTACGGATTGCCCGCCGGCTGCTTTCGCCCCCTCCACTCAACGCATAACCGACGCGGCTATCGATTCGCTGTGGCGGGCTATAACGTTCTGCGACAGGCGCCAGCCCCATCAACTTTGCCGTCCTCTCCCGATCCGCGCTGGCCAGGCGCGCAACCCGGTCGCCAAGTTCGTGGGCCGTGAGCTGGCGCCCGCCGAGCATGGCCCTCTGCCCTTCATCCAGCGTGTGGATCAGGCATGGCAAAAGGCCTTGGCCCAGTACCGGGGCGTGGGCATCGGCCAATTGATAACCCTGTTCGGTGTGGATGATGGTTCTGAGGTCAGTTGCATTGACGTCCCCGCTGGCTGCCACCAGACGACCTCCCGCCTCCCCTAGCCGCAGCTCGATGCGCACCGAAGCCGGCCACGGTGCCCGGTGGGCGATCCATTCCAGTACCAGGCGCTGGGTATCGGCATTCACGGCACCTTCGTGCTCGAATCCCATCAAGGCACGGTCCACGCGGCTTTCGCGCAAGTACCAACGGGCACGCTCGGCCATGGCCAGCGGCACCCGGCCGCTTTCCAGCAACGCCTTGATCTGCGCACCGTTGGCCGATGCAATGATCTCTTCGGCGCCACGCACCGACAAACCGGGGAATACCTTGATCAGCAAAGCACCGGCGGCCGATGCCGTGCTTTGCCCCGCGGCTAGCTCACGTTCGAACGCGCGCCCCTGCAGGCGAGGCTCCGATGCGTGGAGTTCGTAGCGCTCATGGGCATCGCGCAGACGAGCGGGTGCGGGCTTCCCTTGCAGGTGCAGATGGCGCAACTGGTCCTGGTCAAAGCCGGTGATACGCAGGAGCGTTTCAGCACGTTGGTCAGACGTCAGCGCGAAGGCCCCGTCAAACCTGCGCAAAAGCGCACCACCGCCATCCAGGTAATGAGCAGAGGGCGGCCAGTGCGCCAGCCTCGCACGGCCCTCGCCCTCGTGCACGGGTCTCAGTGCATCGACAAACGGCACACGCTCCAGGGCTCGGCCTACTCCCGCATGCACAGCACCCACCACGGCGCCGGCCGCCAGGTTCTGCGCCACGCCCATGAGGTGATCGAGCGCCCCCTGACGGTCGCCGATGCGCCAGTCCGCATAGCCCTTGTACACTTCGCTGACCACATCCACCGCCGCCACGGCGAACATCACCTCCCCCAGTATCGGAATGAACAGTGCCGCCAGGTTCAACGTATCGAGCCCCGCGCTCTTGAGGGCCTCCAGGCGCTGATGGCGCTCCATTGCGGTTTCGTCAGCGGTCGGGACCGCCAAGACCCTTGCGTCATCGAGCATCTTGTCTACCTGCAAGCCACGCATGTAGACAAACAGCGGTGTCTCGATGGCGAAATTGCGTCCATCCAGAACTGCTGGCGCTTGCCCATGGCTCGCCTCGATCAAGCGCTCAAGGGTTGCGATGAAGGTCGGCCGGTCGCGCTCACGGATGAAACGACGGAAAAACGAGCGATAGTGGGGCGCACGCAGGCGCTTGGCCAACCACCGGTACAAAGCGTCCCAGCTAGCGTGCCTGGCCACCGGTCGCTGCGGGTCCTGTGGTATCCAGCTGATGATGCCTTCCAGCGGCCCGTCCGCGTGTTCGCGAACCTCCAGCGTGACCACCCCATGTATACGCTTGCCCAGCAGGTACAGCTGACGCGGTGTGACAACGCCAGTGACCGCAGGCACGACAGGTTTGGCGGCGACCACAGGCAACAAGCGCAGGTAGTCGACTTCGTCCAGCTCGGACTTGATGCGGGCCATGCGCACCGCAACATCCATCTTCGCCCGCAGGCTCTCCTCAAGCATCCGCTGGACCGCTTCCCGAACCAGGTTTTCAGGCGTTGGCGGCCGGCTTTTCGGAAACAGTTGGGCGCGCAACTTTTGCTGATACTGCCCACCAATGTCGAGTTGCCTGCAGCAGCGGGCAAACGCCTCGTACGTCAGCGCCAGCGTGCGCCCCTGGGCGTCCAGCAGATGGGCACGCCGAAGGAGTGACGGCACGGTATCGGCTTCGTGAAAGTTGTGCAGCGCGGCCGTGAGTAAAGGTTGCACGCTGTACACCGTGCGCCATGGTGTATGCAGGCGTGGCGCCGCGCTGGGCATCGGCACATCATCCTCGATGTATACCTGCATGCTGCGCACATCGACGTCGGCCACGCCCTCGGCGCGCAATGCCGGTTCGAGCAGCTGCGTGGCAAAGGCCTCCAGGCTGGGTATGCTGGCCAACCTGTTTTTCACACGTTCGGCTGCTGCCTGCTGGGTGCGCAGCGCCCGGTGCAAGGTCAGCAAAAGGTCGGCATCGGCCGTTTTCAGCCAAGCCGCCATCTGGCGGGCAATGAAAGCGTCGACGGAATCGGAAGGAATCGGGATCACGGACACGGCAGGAGCTCCAGAGGATGAAGCCGCAAGCTCACCAGTTCGCTTTCCGTGACGGGTGTTACTTAATGCTGGCGCGCCACGTTGAGAGCGCCGTCACTCGTTCGGATAGCCGAACGAAATTCCGCCCCTCGTTCGGTGATCCGACAACAGGAGAATGCTCAAAAACCTTCACACAGGGTTCATGCCCAGGCTTTGCGCGGGGTTATGATCATTGTCAGAGCTTGGCACGAGTCATGCTCTACACTTGGAAGCCGAATGCACATCGCTTCATGCTGTATTCGTTGAACGAAAGAGTCCGCCAACGGCTCCATAAAAAAAACAAACCCGTCGAGGAAAATTTGATGCGTATCGTTCGTCAATTGCTGGGCGCCGCCATCGCGGCCGCTGTGATCGCTTCGCCGGCCATGGCCGAAGAACTGACTGGCACCCTGAAGAAGATCAAGGATTCGGGCACCATCACCCTGGGCCACCGCGACTCCTCCATCCCGTTTTCCTACCTGGCCGGCAAACCCGAGCCCGTGGGCTACTCGCATGACATCCAGCTGGCTGTCGTCGACGCCCTGAAGAAGCAACTGGGTACGGACATCAAGGTCAAGTACAACCTCGTCACCTCCCAGACCCGCATCCCGCTGGTGCAGAACGGCACCGTAGACCTTGAATGCGGCTCCACCACCAACAACGTCGAGCGCCAGCAGCAAGTCGGCTTCTCGGTCGGCATCTTCGAAGTCGGCACCCGCCTGTTGACCAAGGTCAAGGACGGTCAGCCTGCATACAAAGACTTCCCGGACCTGGCCGGCAAGAACGTGGTGACCACCGCCGGTACCACCTCCGAGCGCATCCTCAAGGCGATGAACGCCGACAAGCAGATGAAGATGAACGTGATTTCCGCCAAGGACCACGGTGAAGCCTTCAACATGCTCGAAAGCGGCCGCGCCGTGGCCTTCATGATGGACGACGCGCTGCTGGCCGGTGAAATGGCCAAGGCGCGCAAGCCAGCCGACTGGGTCATCACCGGCACCCCGCAGTCGTACGAAATCTACGGCTGCATGGTGCGCAAGGAAGATGCTGCGTTCAAGAAGGCGGTCGACGACGCCATCGTGGGCTACTTCAAGTCGGGCGAAGTCAACAAGAGCTACGACAAGTGGTTCATGCAGCCAATCCCGCCTAAAGGCCTGAACCTGCAGTTCCAGATGAGCGACGAGCTGAAAAAGCTGATCGCCGAGCCGACCGACAAGGCCGCGGACGAGAAGAAGTCCTGATCCTCAGATAGTGGCCTGGTGCGCAACAGCACGAATCAATTCTGCAGGCCACTCATTAGTGTCTAACCTTTCATCCGAGGGCGCCAAGCGCCCCCGGATGCTCGAAGGTGCCCGTGAAACAACCGTCTGAGGGGAAATCCCGATGAATTACAACTGGGACTGGGGCGTGTTCTTCAAGTCCACCGGCGTGGGCAGCGAAACCTATCTGGACTGGTACATCACCGGCCTGGGCTGGACCATCGCCATCGCCATCACCGCCTGGATCATCGCGCTGCTGCTGGGGTCGCTCCTCGGTGTCATGCGTACCGTGCCGAACCGCCTGGTATCGGGCATCGCTACCGCCTATGTAGAACTGTTCCGCAACGTGCCACTGCTGGTGCAGCTGTTCATCTGGTACTTCCTGGTACCGGACCTGCTGCCGGAAGGCTTGCAGGAATGGTTCAAGCAGGACCTCAACCCGACCACCTCGGCGCTGATCAGCGTAGTCGTCTGCCTGGGCCTGTTCACCGCCGCCCGGGTCTGCGAACAGGTGCGTACCGGTATCCAGGCGCTGCCCAAAGGCCAGGAAGCCGCTGCCCGCGCCATGGGCTTCAGCCTCCCGCAAATCTATAACAACGTGCTGCTGCCGCAGGCTTACCGGATCATCATTCCGCCGCTCACCTCCGAGTTCCTCAACGTCTTCAAGAACTCCTCGGTGGCGTCGCTGATCGGCCTGATGGAGCTGCTGGCGCAGACCAAGCAGACCGCCGAGTTCTCCGCCAACCTGTTCGAAGCGTTCACCCTGGCCACGCTGATCTACTTCACCCTGAACATGGGCCTGATGCTGCTGATGCGCATGGTCGAGAAGAAAGTCGCCGTGCCTGGCCTGATTTCCGTGGGGGGCAAGTAAATGGACATGGATTTCAGCGAAATCATCCCGGCCCTGCCTGCCCTTTGGGAAGGCATGGTCATGACCCTGCAGCTGATGGTCATGGGCGTTGTCGGCGGTATCGCACTGGGCACCATCCTGGCGCTGATGCGCCTGTCGTCGAGCAAGCTGCTGTCACGTGTGGCAGGTGCCTACGTCAACTACTTCCGCTCGATCCCGCTGCTGCTGGTGATCACCTGGTTCTACCTGGCGGTGCCGTTCGTGCTGCGCTGGATTACCGGCGAAGACACGCCAGTGGGTGCGTTCACCTCTTGCGTGGTGGCGTTCATGATGTTCGAGGCCGCGTACTTCTGCGAAATCGTGCGTGCCGGCGTGCAGTCGATTTCCAAAGGCCAGATGGGCGCCGCGCAAGCGCTGGGCATGAACTACGCGCAAACCATGCGCCTGATCATCCTGCCCCAGGCCTTCCGCAAGATGACCCCGCTGCTGCTGCAGCAGAGCATCATCCTGTTCCAGGACACCTCGCTGGTGTACACCGTGGGCCTGGTGGACTTCCTCAACTCGGCACGTTCCAACGGCGATATCATCGGGCGCTCCCATGAGTTCCTGATCTTCGCCGGCGTCGTCTACTTCATCATCAGCTTCTCCGCTTCGTGGCTGGTCAAGCGCCTGCAAAAAAGGATCACCGTATGATTTCCATCAAGAACGTCAACAAGTGGTACGGCGACTTCCAGGTACTGACCGATTGCAGCACCGAGGTCAAGAAAGGTGAAGTGGTGGTGGTGTGCGGCCCGTCGGGCTCGGGCAAGTCCACCCTGATCAAATGCGTCAACGCGCTGGAGCCGTTCCAGAAGGGCGACATCGTGGTCGACGGCACGTCGATCTCCGACCCGAAAACCAACCTGCCCAAGCTGCGTTCGCGGGTGGGCATGGTGTTCCAGCACTTCGAGCTGTTCCCGCACCTGACCATCACCGAGAACCTGACCATCGCGCAGATCAAGGTACTGGGCCGGAGCAAGGAAGAAGCCACCAAGAAGGGCCTCGCCCTGCTTGAGCGGGTTGGCTTGTCGGCGCATGCGCACAAGCACCCTGGCCAGCTTTCCGGCGGCCAGCAGCAGCGAGTGGCCATCGCCCGCGCGCTGTCAATGGACCCGATCGTCATGCTGTTCGACGAACCCACCTCGGCACTGGACCCGGAAATGGTCAGCGAGGTGCTGGACGTGATGGTGCAACTGGCCCACGAAGGCATGACCATGATGTGCGTGACCCACGAGATGGGCTTTGCCCGCAAGGTTGCCAACCGGGTCATCTTCATGGACAAGGGCAGCATCATCGAAGACTGCACCAAAGAAGAGTTCTTCGGCGATCAAAGCGCCCGCGACCAGCGCACCCAGCACTTCCTCAGCAAGATCCTGCAGCACTAAACCGGCCACAGCATCCGCTGCCACGGGACCCACCGGGCAGCGGATGCTGGTCGTGACAAGGCCACTGTGATGAAATGCGACCCCTCGCTACTTCGCCCTGCCAAGCCTGCCGTGAAATCCCGTCTGATCCGCCAACTGCTGTTACCGCCACTGATCATCCTGCTGATGGTCGGCTTAGGGCTGGCTGGCTACCTGATCAGCGAGAGCAACGGCATTCGCACCCTCAGCGAAAACGGCGAACGCCAGCTGGAGCTGCACGCGCGCACGGTCGAAAGCGAAATCAGCAAGTACACCTACCTGCCGAGCCTGCTGGAGCTGGAAGACAGCGTCTCGCACCTGCTCACCGACCCGGATGGCGGCTCCCGTCAGGCGGTCAACGAATACCTTGAGGGCCTGAACAGGCGCAGCCGCAGCCGCGCCATTTTCGTCCTCGATACCAATGGCCGGGTACAGGCCACCAGCAACTGGCGCGACGCCGACTCGTTCCTCGGTGAAGACCTGTCGTTCCGCGCCTACTTCCAGACCGCCGTGCGCGGCGAGCCCGGGCGGTTCTACGGCATCGGCAGCACCACTGGGGAGGCCGGCTATTACCTGGCCCATGGGCTTGAAGAGCACGGCAAGATCATTGGCGTGGCAGTAATCAAGGTGCGCCTGGACACGCTGGAGGAGCGCTGGCAGCGTGCCCGCCTGGAGGCGTTCGTCAGCGACGAAAACGGTATCATCATCCTTTCCAGTGACCCGGCCCGGCGCCTGAAATCGGTGCGCCCGCTGACCCCGCAAATCAAGGAGCGCCTGGCGCGCAGCCTGCAATACTACTGGTGGCCGCTCAACGAACTGCAGCCACTGGCCCGGGAAACCCTGGCCGATGGCGTGGAAAAACTGACCTTCCCGGCCAACAGCGAAACTGCCCAGGGCAAGCAGCACGAAGTCGCCTACCTGGCCCAGACCCGGCGCCTGGCCGATACACCCTGGCACTTCACCCTGCTGACCCCGCTGCAGGACCTGCGCCGCGAGTCCATGGTGCAGGGCATCCTGGTGGGCGTGGCCTTTGCCTTGCTGGCAATCCTCGGCATTGCCTGGAACGAGCGACGCAAGGTCATCGCCACCCGCTTGGCGGCCCGCGAGGCCCTTGAGGAAGCCAACAGCCAGCTGGAACGGCGCATTGCCGAACGCACGGCAGACCTGCGCGCCAGCAACGAACGCCTGAAAGGCCAGATTCGCGAGCGCCGGCATGCCGAGCAGACCCTGCGCCACGCCCAGGATGAGCTGGTGCAGGCCGGCAAGCTGGCCGCCATCGGGCAAATGTCCACCAGCATTGCCCATGAGCTGAACCAGCCTCTGGCCGCGCTGCGCACGTTGTCTGGCAACACCGTGCGCTTCCTCGAACGCGGGGCACTGGAAACCGCCAGCACCAACCTGCGCACCATGAACGACCTGATCGATCGCATGGGGCGCATCACCGCCAGCCTGCGCTCGTTCGCCCGACGGGGTGACGACAGCGGCCAGGCCTCGCTGGCCAAGGCGGTGGAGGCCACCTTGCAGGTGCTGGCCAACCGTATCAGCGCCTGTCATTTGCAGTTGCACCACCAGTTCGAAGACCAGCAACTGGCCATCGACCAGACCCGCCTGGAGCAGATTCTGGTCAACCTGATCGGCAACGCCCTCGATGCCATGGCAGCGCAACCGTTGCCCCAGCTGTGGCTGGAAGGCGAGCTGCAGGGCGAGAAGTACCGCTTGCAGGTGCGCGACAACGGCCACGGCATCGACGCCGAGGCGCGCAAGCACCTGTTCGAACCCTTCTTCACCACCAAACCGGGCGAACATGGCCTGGGCCTGGGCCTGACCCTGTCGGCAAGCCTTGCCGCCGCCGCCAAGGGCAGCCTCAACGTCGAGCACCCCGCCACCGGCGGCACGGCCTTCGTCCTGGCCCTGCCCCTGGTCTCACCCCCTAGCGAATCGGCAGAGCACCCATGAACCAAGCGCCTCTTACCGTCCTGATTGTCGAAGACGACCCGCATGTGCTGCTCGGCTGCCAGCAGGCACTGGCCCTGGAGGACATCGCCTGCGAGGGTGTGGGCAGCGCCGAACAAGCGCTGGAACGCATCGGCGACGATTTCGCCGGCATCGTCGTCAGCGATATCCGCCTGCCGGGCATCGATGGCCTGGAGCTGCTCAACCGCCTCAAGGCCCGTGACCGCAGCCTGCCGGTGGTATTGATTACCGGTCACGGTGATATCGACATGGCGGTCGGCGCCATGCGCAATGGCGCCTACGACTTCATGGAAAAACCGTTCTCCCCAGAACGCCTGGTCGACGTGGTGCGCCGCGCCCTCGAACATCGCGGGCTGTCACGCGAGGTGGTGGCCCTGCGCCGCCAACTGGCCGAGCAGAGCAGCCTGGAGGGGCGCATCATCGGTCGTTCGCCAGCCATGGAACACTTGCGCGAACTGATTGCCAACGTCGCCGATACCTCGGCCAACGTGCTGATCGAAGGCGAGACCGGCACCGGCAAGGAACTGGTCGCCCGCTGCCTGCACGATTTCAGCCGGCGCCAGGGCCAGCCCTTTGTGGCGCTGAACTGTGGCGGCCTGCCAGAAAACCTCTTCGAAAGCGAAATTTTCGGCCACGAGGCCAACGCCTTCACTGGCGCTGGCAAACGCCGTATCGGCAAGATCGAACACGCCAACGGGGGCACGCTGTTCCTCGATGAAGTGGAGAGCATGCCGATCAACCTGCAGATCAAGCTGCTGCGCGTACTGCAGGAACGCACCCTTGAGCGGCTAGGTTCGAACCAGAGCATCCCGGTGGACTGCCGGGTGATCGCCGCAACCAAGGCCGACCTCGACAGCATGGGCCAGAGCGGCCAGTTCCGCAGCGACCTGTACTACCGGCTGAACGTGGTAACCCTGGAGCTGCCCCCCCTGCGCGAGCGCCGTGAAGACATCACGCAGTTGTTCGAGCACTTCCTCCAGCAGTCCGCACTGCGCTTCGACCGTGAAGCACCGGCGCTGGACAGCCAGATCCTGTCACGCCTGATGGCCCACGACTGGCCGGGCAATGTGCGCGAGTTGCGCAACGTGGCTGAACGCTATGCCCTTGGCCTGCCAGCGTTCAAGAAAGGCCCCAGCGGCGGCGCCAGCCAGGGCCTGGGCTTTGCCGAAGCGGTGGAGGCGTTCGAGCGCAACCTGCTCAGCGATGCCCTGCAGCGCACGGGCGGCAACCTGAGTCAGGCCAGCCAGGAGCTGGGCATGGCCAAGACCACGCTGTTCGACAAAGTGAAAAAGTACGGCCTCGGCTGACCTCAACCCAAACTGGAAAGACAACGTGGATCTGGTATTCAAAGCTGCCTTGGGCGCTGGCGTGGTGCTGCTGCTGGCGGTGCTGTCGAAGACGCGCAATTACTACATCGCCGGGCTGGTGCCACTGTTTCCCACCTTTGCCCTGATTGCGCACTATATCGTTGGCAAGGGGCGCAGCATTGCCGACTTGAAGACCACCATCCTGTTCGGCATGTGGTCGATCATTCCGTACTTCGTGTATCTGGCAACCCTGTATGTGCTGGTCGACCGCCTGCGCCTGGAGGCGTCGATGGCGCTGGCCACGGTAGCGTGGCTGATAGCCGCGACCGTGCTGGTGACCTTGTGGGTGCGGATGCACTGATCAAAGTCCGCGCTGGCTTCTTCGCGGGCTTGCCCGCTCCCACAGGTTCTCCACAATGCCTGAGATTGGTGCGGGACCTGTGGGAGCGGGCAAGCCCGCGAAGAAGCCAGCGCGGAGTCAGAGCCCTGCGATGTGCGTGACCCCTTGCCTGTGCGCCTGCAAATAAGGCAACACGGCCCCCAGCAGCGGCGCCTTGAACGGCTCCTGGAAGCGGTGCGCCAGCCCCGGTATCAGCCGCAGCTGGCTGCCTTGAATGTGCGCCGCCAGGTGCACGCCGTGCATCACCGGCAACAACGGGTCGGCCGTGCCATGCACCACCAGGGTCGGCACACGAAGCTGGTTCAAAAGCTCGACCCGGCTTGGCTCCGCCAGTATTGCCATGATCTGACGCTTGGCCCCGTCGGGGTTGAACGCCCGGTCGTAGGCGACTGCCGCCTGGTGCAGCAACACAGCCCGGTCGTCCCGCACCTCGGGGCTGCCCAGTGCCGCCAGCAGGTCGGCCTGCTGCTCGATGGCCACTTCGCGGTTTGGCGCGCTGCGCCGGGCCAGCAACTGCACCAATGCCGGATCCGGCGCCGGCAGCCCAGCCGCCCCTGAACTGGACATGACCAAGGTCAGGCTGCGCACGCGCTCGGGTGCCATGGCCGCCAGGTGCTGGGCGATCATGCCGCCCATGCTCACGCCCAGTACATGAAACTGGCGCACACCCAGCGCGTCCATCAGGCGCAAGCCATCATCGGCCATATCCGTCAGCGTGTAGGGCGCTGCCACCGGCAGGCCCAGCTTGTAGCGCAACAGCTCGACCGTCAGGTTGGCCGACGGAGGCATCTGGTTCCAGCGCGACAGGCCAACATCGCGGTTGTCATAACGGATCACCCGAAAGCCCTGGCGGCACAAGGCCTCGACCACATCGTCCGGCCAATGGATCAGTTGCCCGCCCAAGCCCATCACCAGCAACAAGGCCGGGTCCCGCTGCGCCCCGACGCTCTGGTACACCACGCTGACCGCGCCCAGCTCGGCACGCTGCACCGGCACATGGGGGTCACAACGCTGTTCGGCGAAACTCGCAGGTACGCTGAATAGGAAAAAAACAAAAAGCCAAAAAGCCCGCATGAGAGAAACACCAGAATGCAGATCCCCAGTAGAGCGCGAGTCTGATGAATTCTGTGCGAGCGCGCTGCCACAGTTCGGTGACAGTTTCATGACTCCCGCCAGGCGGTGCGGCCGAACGCCCAGTCGACAGCCGCAGCAACATGAGAGAAACTCAACTCATTCCCTGTTTCTTCAAACCTACACCCCGGAGTCAGCAGTGCTGGAGATCCGTCACCTGAAAACCCTTCATGCCCTGCGCGAAGCCGACAGCCTGGTGGAGGCCGCCGAACGCCTGCACCTGACCCAGTCGGCGCTTTCGCACCAGTTCAAGGAACTGGAAGAACGCCTGGGCCTGCCGCTGTTCGTGCGCAAGACCAAGCCGATCCGTTTCACCAGTGCCGGGCTACGCCTGTTGCAACTCGCCGATGCCACCTTGCCCCTGCTGCGCGGCGCCGAGCGCGACATCGCGCGCCTGGCCGGCGGTACAGCCGGGCGCCTGCACATGGCCATCGAATGCCACAGCTGCTTCCAGTGGCTGATGCCAACCATCGACCAGTTCCGCGACGCCTGGCCGGAAGTGGAGCTGGACCTGGCCTCCGGCTTTGCCTTCGCCCCGTTGCCGGCCTTGGCCCGCGGCGACCTGGACCTGGTGGTGACCTCCGACCCGGTGGACCTGTCGGGCATCACGTACGTGCCGCTGTTCACCTACGAGGCAATGCTGGCAGTGGCCAACCAGCATGCGCTGGCCAGCAAGCCCTACATCGTGCCCCAAGACCTGCTTGACCAGACGCTGATCACCTACCCGGTGGAGCGCGACCGCCTGGACATCTTCACCCGCTTTCTGGAGCCGGCCGACATCGAACCGGCCGCCGTGCGCACCTCGGAGCTGACGGTGATGATGATGCAGTTGGTGGCCAGCGGCCGTGGGGTGTGCGGCATGCCGCACTGGGCGCTGCACGAGTACAGCTCGCGGGGCTACGTGAAGGGCAAGCGCCTGGGCGAGAAAGGCCTGTTCGCCACCCTGTATGCCGCCGTGCGCACCGACATGCTCGATGCACCCTACATGCGCGATTTTTTGCTCACGGCCAAAGACACCTCCTTCGCCACCCTCGATGGTGTCAGCGCGGTGCGTTGAGCAACTGGCGGTACAGCGGCAGGATCAGGTCGTGGGTCAGGGGTGCCAGTTGCATGACGGGCGCCTGATCTGCGGCCAGCCAGACCACCTCTTCGATTTCAGCCGCCGGCACCACGGCTGCGGCGCTGTCGACACGGAACAGTTCCGCTTGCACCTCGAAGCCTGGCTCGTTGGCGGCTGGGGCACTGAACTTGCCCAGGTGCACGGCCTGGGCCGGGTCGATGTGCAGGCCCAGTTCCTCGTGCAACTCACGCACCAGTGCCTGCACCGGCGTTTCACCGGCATCGATCTTGCCGCCTGGCTGCATGAAAGCCCCGGTGCCGCGCTTGCGCACCAGCAGGGTGCGGCCCTGGGGGTCGATCAGCAGGGCGGCGGCGATGCGGATTATGTTCGGCATGGATCAGCTCACTTGAAGAAATCAAAAAAGATATCGCCTGCGCCGGCCCTATCGCCGGCAAGCCAGCTCCCACAGTTACCGTACATGTCTCAAGCTGGCGCGATACCTGTGGGAGCTGGCTTGCCGGCGATAGGGCCGGCGCAGGCAACATAGCATCCGCGACGAACGGCCCCTTGCCAACCCGCCCCACACCCTCCATAACCAACACATGAACCTGCCCGCCAAACACCACCCGGTGCTCGAGCTGTTCCACCCTGCCGTGCGCACCTGGTTCCGTCGCCATTTTGCTACGGTCACTGAAGCCCAGGCACAAGCCTGGCCGCTGATCCATGCCGGCCAGTCGATGCTGCTCGCCGCGCCGACTGGCTCGGGCAAAACCCTCAGTGCTTTCCTGGCGGTGCTCGACGAACTGTTCCGTGAAGGCCTGGAGCACCAAGGCGAACTGCCCGCGCAAACCCAGGTGATCTACGTTTCGCCGCTGAAGGCCTTGTCCAACGACATCCGCCTCAACCTGCAAGCCCCGCTCGAAGGCATCAGCCAGGCCCTCGCAGATCAAGGCCTGAAAGCCCCACGCATCACCACGGCCGTGCGCACGGGCGACACGCCGCAAAAGGAACGTGCCGCCATGCGCAAGCTGGCCCCGCACATTCTGGTGACAACCCCCGAATCGCTGTACGTGTTGATGGGCTCTGCTTCAGGCCGTGAAGGCCTGGGTAACGTGCACACGGTAATCGTCGACGAAATCCACGCACTGGCCGGCAACAAGCGTGGCGCGCACCTGGCACTGACCCTGGAACGCCTGCAAGCCTTGAGCAAACGGCCACTGCGGCGTATCGGCCTGTCCGCCACACAACGCCCGGTCGAGCGGGTTGCACAGTTTCTGGCCGGTAACGGGCGCCCCTGCGCCATCGTCGATGTAGGCCATGCGCGCCAACGCGATCTGGCCATCGAAGTGCCGCCAGTGCCACTGGGCGCGGTGATGGCCAACGATGTCTGGGGCCTGGTCTACGACCGCTTGGCCACCCTGGCCCGCGAACACCGCACCACGCTGGTATTCGTCAACACCCGGCGTCTTGCCGAGCGCATCACCCGTCACCTCAGCGACCGACTGGGCAAGGAGGCGGTAGCCGCGCACCATGGCAGCCTGTCCAAGGAGTTGCGCCTGGATGCAGAACAGCGGCTCAAGAGCGGCCATTTGCAGGTGCTGGTAGCCACCGCTTCGCTGGAGCTGGGCATTGATATCGGCGATATCGACCTGGTGTGCCAGATCGCCTCGCCGGGTTCGATTGCCGCCTTCCTGCAACGGGTTGGCCGCGCCGGCCACCAGGTTGACGGCGTGCCCAAGGGGCGCCTGTTCCCCACCTCACGCGATGACCTGATCGAATGCGTGGCCCTGCTGGACTGCGTGCGCCAAGGCGAACTGGACGAGCTGCACATACCCCGGGCACCGCTGGACGTGCTGGCCCAGCAGATCGTGGCCGAAGCCAGCAACCAGGACTGGCACGAACAAGCCCTGTTCGACTGCCTGCGCCAGGCCACGCCCTACGCCGAACTCGACCAGCGCCACTACCAGGCGCTGCTCACCATGCTCGCCGAGGGCTATAACGGCCGCCAAGGTATCCGCAGCGCCTATTTGCACCGCGATGCGGTCAGCGGCACGCTGCGCGGCCGTCGGGGCAGCCAACTGACGGCGCTGACCAGCGGCGGCACCATCCCTGACAACGCCGACTACACCGTGCTGCTGGAACCGCAGGCGCTGAACATCGGCAGCGTCAATGAAGACTTTGCCGTGGAGAGCATTGCCGGCGATATCTTCCAGCTGGGCAACGCCTCTTATCGCATCCTGCGCGTCGAGCCAGGCCGCGTACGGGTGGAAGATGCCCATGGCCTGCCGCCGACCATTCCGTTCTGGCTGGGTGAAGCGCCGGGGCGCAGTGATGAGCTGTCTGCCGCCGTGGCCCGGCTGCAAGCGCGAATCGACCAGCAACTGGCCCAGGCTGACGGCGACAGGGTCGAGGTACTGGCATGGTTGCAGGCTACCTTCGAACTGGGCGAAGACAGCGCCAGCCAGTTGCTCGACTACCTGGCCCGCACCCGCGAGGTGCTTGGCGCCCTGCCCTCGCAGGAAACGCTGGTGATGGAGCGCTTTTTCGATGAGTCCGGCGGGACCCAACTGATCATCCATTCGCCCTACGGCAGCCGCATCAACCGCGCGTGGGGCCTGGCCCTGCGCAAACGCTTCTGCCGCACCTTCAATTTCGAGCTGCAGGCCGCCGCCAGCGAGGATGCCATCGTGCTGTCGCTGTCGACCAGCCACAGTTTCGCCCTGGACGAGGTATGGCATTACCTGAATAGCCGCAACGCCGAGGCGGTCCTTGTGCAGGCACTGCTGGATGCGCCGCTGTTTGGCGTACGCTGGCGTTGGAACGCCGGCGTTGCAATGGCCCTGCCGCGCTTCGTGGGCGGACGCAAGGTAGCGCCACAGATCCAGCGCATGAAAAGCGAGGACCTGGTGGCCGCCGTGTTCCCAGACCAGATCGCCTGCCTGGAGAACATCGCCGGCGAGCGGCAGGTACCCGATCACCCGCTGGTCGAACAAACCCTCGACGACTGCCTGCACGAGGCGATGGACAGCGAAGGTTGGCTGGCCCTGTTGCGACGCATGGAAAGCGGGGCGGTACGCTTGCTGAGCCGCGACCTGCCCGCCCCTTCGCCACTGGCCTCGGCCATTCTCAATGCCCGGCCGTACGCTTTTCTGGACGATGCCCCGCTGGAAGAACGGCGCACCCAGGCAGTACTCAACCGACGCTGGAGCGAAGTGCACAGTGGCGACGACCTGGGCGCGCTGGACGCTGATGCCATCGCCGCCGTCGCGGCCGAAGCCTGGCCGCAGCCGGGCAATGCCGACGAAATGCACGAAGCGCTGATGGGCCTGGGCGCCATCAGCCAAGCGGAAGTGCAAGGCAATGCCAGCTGGGACCTGTTGCTCAGGCAACTGGCCAAAAACGGTCGGGCCTTGCGCCTGGCGGGCGAAAAGCTGTGGTTGGCGCGTGAGCGGTTGGGCCTGTTGCAGAGGCTGTATCCGGAGGCTGTGCTGGAGCCTGCCTTGCAGGTACTGCCAGGCTTTGATCAGGCCATCGACCCGGACCTTGCCCTGAGTGAACTGTTACGTGCCCGCCTGAGTGGCCATGGCCCCAAGACCGCGGCACAGATAGCGGCACCGCTGGGCAAGCCGTTGCCGGCCATCGAGCAGGCGCTGGCCCGCCTGGAAGCCGAAGGCTATGTGCTGCGCGGGCACTTCAGCCCAGGTGCAACCGACCTGCAATGGTGCGAACGCCATTTGCTGGCGCGCATTCACCGCTACACGGTCAAACGCCTGCGCCGCGAGATCGAACCGGTCAGCCTGCAGGACTTCATGCGCTTTCTGTTCGACTGGCAGCGCCTGGCACCTGACGAGCGCCTGCGTGGCCCGCAGGCGGTGGCCGAAGTGCTGGGCCAGTTGCAGGGGTTCCCCGGCGCCGCCGGGGCTTGGGAGGCGGAGCTGCTGCCTTCGCGCATCCAGGACTACAGCCCGCACTGGCTGGACGATGCCTGCCGCAGCGGGCAGTTTGCCTGGAGCCGGCTGGCGGCAACGGTGGCGAGCAGTACCCTATCGAGTACTCCACTGGTGCTGCTACCGCGCGACCAACTGAACACATGGCGTAGCCTGGCGCCCGCCCCAACGGTGGATGCCCTTGGCCTGCGTGCGCAACGTGTGCACGAAGCGCTGAAAACCCAGGGGGCGCTGTTCTTCGATGAACTGGCGCATGAGGCACATCTGCTGCCCAGCGAACTGGAAACTGCGCTGCAGGAGCTGGTGGGCTCGGGCCTGGTGGGCGCGGACAGTTTCACCGGCTTGCGCAGCCTGATCACACCTGCAGCCAAACGCAGCTCGCGCAACAGCCGTCGTGGCCACCCGCCGCTTTCCAGCAGCATGGCGCATGCCGGGCGCTGGGCACTGCTGCGCCGCAGCGATACGCCACCGGACCAAGACCAGCGCCTGGAGCACATCGCCCGTACCCTGCTGCGCCGCTATGGCGTTATCTGCTGGCGCATGCTGGAGCGCGAGAGCGATGTGCTGCCGCCCTGGCGTGAGCTGCTTCGCTGCTATCACCGGCTGGAGGCGCGCGGTGAGATCCGTGGCGGGCGCTTCATTGCCGGGCTGGCGGGCGAACAGTTCGCCTTGCCTGAGGCGGTGGGATTGCTGCGCCAAGTGCGCCGTCGCGAGCCGGATGGAGCGTTACTGGTAGTAAGTGCCAGTGACCCGCTGAACCTGATCGGCTCGTTGCTGCCCGGGGCGAAAGTGCCAGCGGTGAGTGGTAACCGCCTGTTGTATCGCGATGGGGTGCCGGTGGCGGTACGGGTGGCCGGGCGGTACTCGTACCTGGTCGAGGCCTGCGCACAAGAGCAGGAAAGCTGGCGGCAGAAACTGCTGCGTGACAAGTACTGAGCGTTACTGGGCGAGAATGATTTTCGCTACCCCGATTTTAATTTGCAGCGTCCGCCAACTTGGCTATGGTCGGGGTTTGCCCTCCAGGCCCTGAGCCTGACCGCGCCATCGCAAGGACCCTGTATGAGCCTGTCACTTCTCAGTCGCTACGCCTTCTTCGCCGCCTGTGTACTGTTCACCCTGGCGAGCCTGCCCTTCACCCACCACGAATGGTTGTGGCCGTTCACCCTGACCACTGGCATCCTCAGCCTGCTCGGCCTGTTCGACCTGCTGCAGCAGCGCCACGCCGTACGCCGCAACTACCCGATCCTGGGCAACATCCGCTATCTGGTCGAGGCCATCCGCCCCGAGATTCGCCAGTACCTGCTGGAATCCGACAGCGACGCCCTGCCGTTTTCCCGCGCCCAGCGCTCACTGGTGTATGCGCGGGCCAAGAACGAAGCCTCGGACAAACCGTTCGGCACGCTGATCGACGTTTACGAGTCCGGCTTCGAGTTCATTGGCCACTCCATGCGCCCGGCGCCGCTGGCCGACCCGAACAGCTTCCGCGTCATCGTCGGCGGGCCGCAGTGCAGCCAGCCGTACTCGGCATCGATCTTCAACATTTCGGCCATGAGCTTCGGCTCGCTCAGCGCCAATGCCATCCGCGCCCTCAACCAGGGCGCCAAGCTGGGCAACTTCCACCATGACACCGGCGAAGGCAGTATCAGCCCCTATCACCGCGAGCATGGTGGCGACCTGGTCTGGGAACTGGGCAGCGGCTACTTCGGTTGCCGCACACCGGACGGGCGCTTCGACCCCGAACGCTTCGCCGCCCAGGCGCGAAGCCCGCAGGTGCGCATGATCGAAATCAAGATGAGCCAAGGCGCCAAGCCCGGCCACGGCGGCATCCTGCCCAAACACAAGGTCACCCAGGAAATCGCCGAGACCCGCGGCGTACTGATGGGCGAAGACTGCATTTCGCCGTCACGCCACAGCGCTTTCTCCACGCCGATCGAGATGATGCAGTTCATCGCCCAGCTGCGTGAGCTGTCCGGCGGCAAACCGGTCGGTTTCAAATTCTGCCTGGGCCACCCGTGGGAGTTCATGGGCATCGCCAAGGCCATGCTGGAAACCGGCATCCTGCCCGACTTCATCGTCGTCGATGGCAAGGAAGGCGGTACCGGCGCGGCACCGGTGGAGTTCACCGACCATATCGGTGTCCCCCTGCGCGAAGGCCTGCTGTTCGTGCACAACACGCTGGTGGGCCTGAACCTGCGGGACAAGATCAAGCTAGGGGCCAGCGGCAAGATCGTCAGCGCCTTCGACATTGCCAGCGTGCTGGCCATTGGTGCCGACTGGGCCAACTCGGCGCGCGGCTTCATGTTCGCCATTGGCTGCATTCAGTCGCAGAGCTGCCACACCAACAAGTGCCCGACCGGCGTGGCCACGCAAGACCCGCTACGCCAACGCGCCCTGGTAGTGCCGGACAAGGCCCAACGGGTGCTGAACTTCCACCACAACACCTTGCGTGCCCTGGCCGAAATGCTCGCGGCGGCGGGCCTGGAGCACCCGGCACAACTGGAAGCCAAGCATCTGGTGCGGCGCGTCTCGGCCACCGAGATCAAGCTGTTCTCGCAGATGCATGTGTTTCTGAAGCCGGGTGAGTTGCTGACCGGCGAGGTGAATGGGCAGTTCTATTCGCGGATGTGGCAACTGGCCCGGGCCGACAGCTTTGAACCGCACAGCGAAGTCGCGGCCTGATAGACCCCTGGGGCTGCTGCGCAGCCCGATCGCGACACAAGGCCGCGCCTACAGAGATACGCGATCTCCTGTAGGAGCGGCCTTGCGTCGCGATGGGCCGCAAAGCGGCCCCGGCTATTTCAGATCAGGAAGCGGTACTGGCCACACCTTGCACGTCTTTCGGCGCCAGGCGCAACGCGTAGTACAGCACCGTCAGCAGCACCAGGAACGCCGGGCCAATGTACAGGGCCACACGGGTATCCTCGAAGTACGCCATCAAGCCAACCACCAGCACCAGGAAGCCCAGCGCCAGGTAGGAACTCAGCGGCCACAGCCACATGCGGTACTTCAGCGCCTTGCGCTCAGCGGTGGAAAGGCCGGCACGGAACTTGAGCTGCGCCAGCAGGATCATCACCCAGGTCCAGATCGCACCGAAGGTGGCAATCGAGGTTACCCAGACAAACACCTTTTCCGGCACCAGGTAGTTGGCCAGCACGCCCAACAGCAGCGCGCCAATCGACAGCAGCAGCGCATTGCGCGGTACGCCGTTTTTCGAGGTGCGGGCGAAGGCCGCCGGAGCCTGGCCGTTCTGCGCCAGGCTGTAGAGCATGCGCCCGGTGCTGAAAATGCCGCCGTTGCACGACGACAGCGCCGCGGTGATGACCACGAAGTTGATGATGCCGGCGGCGGTCTTGATGCCGAGGCGCTCGAAGGTCATGACGAACGGGCTGCCCTGGCTGCCGATTTCGTTCCACGGGTAGATCGACAGGATCACGAACAACGCGCCGACGTAGAACAGCAAGATACGCCAGAACACCGAGCCAATGGCCTGCGGGATGGTTTTTTGCGGGTTGCGTGCTTCGCCGGCGGTCAAGCCGATCATTTCCACGCCCAGGTAGGCGAACATCACCATTTGCAGCGACATCAGCACGCCGGTCACGCCATTTGGCATGAAACCGCCGTTGCTCCACAGGTTGGAGACACCCACAGCCACACCGTCATTGCCAAAGCCGAAGGCGATGACGCCGATGCCGCCCAGGACCATGGCGATGATGGTGACGATCTTGATCAGGGCAAACCAGAACTCGAACTCACCAAAGGCCTTCACCGCCACCAGGTTGACCGCGCCCATGCTGCCCAAGGCCGCCAGGGCCCAGATCCAGCGAGGGACGTCGGGGAACCAGATGCCCATGTAAATGGCCACTGCGGTAATTTCGGCGACACAGGTCACCAGCCACAGGAACCAGTAGTTCCAGCCGGTGAGAAAGCCCGCCAGCGGGCCGAGATAGTCTTGGGCGTAGCGGCTGAACGACCCGGCGACCGGGTTATGCACGGCCATTTCGCCAAGGGCGCGCATGATCACCAGGATGGCCAGGCCACCGATGATGTAGGACAGCATGATGGCAGGGCCGGCCATTTCGATGGCTTTGGCCGAACCGAGGAAAAGACCGACGCCGATACAGGCGCCCAGCGCCA
This sequence comes from Pseudomonas putida S13.1.2, assembly GCF_000498395.2. Taxonomy (NCBI): domain Bacteria; kingdom Pseudomonadati; phylum Pseudomonadota; class Gammaproteobacteria; order Pseudomonadales; family Pseudomonadaceae; genus Pseudomonas; species Pseudomonas putida. The sequence continues at coordinate 6,279,708 of NZ_CP010979.1, read as the reverse complement.
TCAGGCGGATGTGCCGTTCGCCCAGTTCACGCTTGAGCGGGCCGCCTTCATTGGCCTGGCCATGGGCAGAGTGGTTGCCGACTGGCATAGCAATACAACCTCATTTTGTTATTGGATTTGACCTTCGTGCAGCACCGGCCATGCCGATAGGCGTGGCGTTGGCTTGCCAGGCTGGCCTCGTGGGCCGGCCCGTGTGCCGGGATAGAGCGCCCGGCAGGGCGAAGGGGCCGAGCAGTATAGGAAGACCGATGCAGGGATTTTCGCTGTATATACAGGAATAATCAGCAAGTTTTCTGGCGGGCGCAGCGGCCCTGAAAGCTGCCCCGGCACCATACCAACATCGCCGTATCAAGAAACCCACACCAAAGCCGCATAGCCCTACACCGCTCTTCTCCACCTCCTACAAAATTTTCACCTCACCCGCTCAACGTCTAAGCTTCAGACAAGCAAGACGAAAATACCTGGCCGGATTGAAGACTATGGGCGCACTGTGGCAATCGGAACCAAGCAGAACGGAAGCACCCGAGATACCTCCGGCCGAGACGCCACAACCAAAGTCCCCCCGTCAGCGTCGGCTATGGTGGCGGCTGATCATCCTCATCCTGCTGGTGGCGCTGGTGGCCATCGGTTTCGCGGCGTATGACGAATTCCGCACCTCCGAACTGCAATCGCGCGAGTTCAGCAAACTGGCCGGTACGCTGACCTACTCGCTGGAGCCCGGCCCTAGCGATGCAATCATCTACCCCGGTGAGGGGCCGTTCGACAGGCGCCTGGGCTACAGTGCCCTGGGCGAATTCCTGCCACGCCTGCTCAAGCGCGACTACCTCATCACTGAGCAGGTAAAGTTCTCACCCGCGCTGATGAACTACGTCGAACATGGGCTGTTCGCACCCTATATCGAGAAGATTCAGGCTGGCCTGTCGATCACCGACTGCCGCGGCGATACGTTGTACCAGTACAACTACCCGCAGCACCTGTACCCGGACTTTGCCGCGATCCCGCCGGTGATGGTCAACAGCCTGCTGTTCATCGAGAACCGCGACCTGCTCGATACCCAGGACCCGCGCAACAACCCGGCCGTGGACTGGCCACGGTTTGCCAAGGCCGCCTACAGCCAGGTGGCCAAGTACCTGGCCTTGCCCGGTCAGTCCGCGGGCGGTAGCACGTTGGCGACGCAGCTGGAAAAGTACCGCCACTCACCGGACGGCCTGACCGTGTCGGGTGCCGAGAAAATCCGCCAGATGATTTCTGCCAGCGTGCGTGCCTATCAGGGCGGCCCGGATACCACCGAAGCACGCCAGCGCATCGTGCGCGACTACCTCAACAGTGTGCCGCTGTCGGCCGTGCCTGGGCACGGCGAAGTGCACGGCATGGCCGAAGGCTTGCGGGTGTGGTACGGCGCCGACTTCGACCAGGTCAACCAGGCCCTGAATTCCACTGCCAGCGACGCCGAAAGCATGGCTACACGCGGCCTTGCCCTGCGCCAGGTGCTGTCGCTGATGATTGCCCAGCGCCGCCCGTCCCACTACCTGTCCAAGGGCCGGGTCGAGTTGGCCGAACTCACCGATTCGCACATCCGCGTGCTTGCCGCCAACCATGTGATCGAGCAGCCATTGGCCGAAGCCGCGCTGGCCAGCAAGGCGGTCTACCGCGACTGGGTAGCGCAACCAACCATCGTGCCGATCGTTACCAACAAGGGCATCAGCCTGGCGCGCAACCGCCTGGCAGCCATGCTCAACCGCCCGCTGTACGACCTTGACCGCCTCGATGTGTCGGCCACCAGTACCCTGCAGGCCGACCTGCAGCTGCAGGTCAGCCAGTACCTGAAAAACCTTGCCGACCCGGAGTTTGCCGCGCAGATGGGGCTGATCGGCGAACGCCTGCTCACCACCAAGACCACCGACCAGGTCAGCTACAGCTTCACCCTGTTCGAGCGCACCGCCGACGGCTCGCGGGTACGGGTACAGACCGACAGCACCAACCAGCCCTTCGACATCAACGAAGGCAGCAAGCTGGAGCTGGGCTCCACCGCCAAGTTACGGGTGCTGACCACCTACCTGGAGATCGTTGCCGAGCTGCACGACAAATACGCCGGCAAGCCCGCTGCCGAGCTGAAGAAGGTCGATGTCGCCGAACTGGACCGCATCACCCAGTGGTCGCTGGAATGGCTGGCGCAGAACAGCAAGAACCAGAGCCTGGACGCCATGCTCGACGCCGCGCTGGAGCGCAAATACTCCGCCAATACCGGTGAAGCCTTCTTCACAGGCGGCGGCATGCACGTGTTCAACAACTTCCGCAAGGAAGACAACAGCCGCAACCCGACGCTCAAGGATGCGCTGCGCGAATCGATCAACCTGCCGTTCATCCGCCTGATGCGCGACCTGGTGCGCTACGTGACCTACCAGCAGCCGTACAACCGCGTGCCGCTGCTCAAGGACGACGCCGACCCTCGCCGCCAGGAATACCTGGCCCGCTTCGCCGACAAGGAAGGCACCAACTACCTGATGCGCTTCTGGAAGAAATACCAGCGCAAAACCTCGCAACAGCGCCTGGACACCTTCCTGGACAGCATGCGCGTGACCCCGCAGCGTCTGGCGGCGGTGCACCGCTACCTGTTCCCCGAAGCAGGCCAGGAAACCTTCAATGCCTTCGTACGTGCCCACATCAAGGGCGACAAAGCTGCCTTGGGCAAGCTGACTGACGGCCGCCTGTCAGAGATGTATGACGCCTATGGCCCGGGCAAATACGACCTGCCCGACCAGGGCTACATTGCCAAGGTCCACCCGCTGGACCTTTGGCTGCTTGGCTATCTGTTGAAAAACCCAAGCTCGACCTTGACCGAAATGGTCAACGCCAGCCGCTTCGAACGCCAGGAGGTGTACAGCTGGCTGTTCAAGAGCCGCCACCAAGGGGCCCGCGACAGCCGCATCCGCACCATGGTCGAGATCGAAGCCTTCCTCGACATCCACCAGCGCTGGAAACGCGTGGGCTATCCATTCGACCACCTGGTGCCCTCGCTGGCCACCGCCATCGGCAGTTCCGGCGACCGCCCTGCCGCCCTCTCCGAACTTGTCGGCATTATCCAGAACGACGGCATACGCCTGCCTACCTTGCGCATCGACACCCTGCACTTTGCAGCCAACACACCTTATGAGACCAAATTGATCACCGACCCGGACCGGGGCGTGCGGATTCTGCCGGTGGAAGTAGCACGCGCACTCAAAGGCGCCATGTCGCAGGTGGTCGATGCAGGCACTGCGCGGCGTATTTCCGGCAGCTTCAAGCTGCAGGACGGCACGCCACTGGTGATGGGGGGCAAGACCGGCACCGGTGACAACCGCATCGAAAGCTTCGGCGCCGGCGGTCGGCTGATCGGCTCGCGCTCGCTGAACCGTACCGCCACCTTCGTGTTCTTCCTGGGCGACAACCACTTCGGCACCCTCACTGCCTTCGTGCCGGGGCGCTCGGCAGAAGCGTTCAAATTCACCTCGGCGCTGCCGGTGCAGGTGCTCAAGGGCATGGCCCCGATCCTCATGCCATACCTGCAGCCGGGCAATCCGAATGAATGCAAACCGCCGCAGGTTGCGCTGCATACACCACCCGCAGCGGGGAATGCATCGAATCAATAGATGATAATCATCTGCATTAAAGGGCTTGTCTTTAGATATATCTTGAGTAATATCTTACGATATATCGCGAACGACGGAGCCCTGCCCCCATGCGTGAACACACCCCCCATGATCCCTTCGAGCGGCGCCCCGGCCGCGGCGAGCGCGGCCCACGCGTCTTCGCCCCCGGTGACCTCAAGCTGCTGATGCTTGACCTGCTCGCCGAACAGCCCGGCCACGGCTACGACCTGATCCGCCAGATCGAAAACCTGTTCGACGGCAGCTACAGCCCAAGCCCTGGGGTGATCTACCCCACGCTGAATTTTCTTGAAGAGGCCGAGCTGATCAGCGGCCAGGTGCAGGGCAGCAAGCGCCTCTATGCCATCACCGACGCCGGGCGCAGCGCCCTGGCCGAGCAGGCCGTCGCGATGGACGGCGTGCGCATGCGCATCGAAGTCAGCAAACGTGCCCTGCGCGGCCACGACCGCCCGCCAGAGATCCATGAAGCGGTCGGCAACCTGCGCCACGCACTGCACATGCACAGCGGTCGCTGGACACCGGAGGAAATCCAACGGGTCCGCGACTTGCTCAACCATACCGCCAAGGCCATCGCCTCCGGGCCGGCCGAACCTGTCAGGGAGACTTCCCATGAGTGACACCATCCACCGCGTCAACCACGAGATCCGCCAACGCCGTCTGCAGGTACTGCGGGTCACCGAGCTGACCCCACGCATGCGCCGCATCACCCTCGGCGGTGCCGAACTGCAAGGCTTCACCAGCGTCGGCAGCGACGACCATATCAAGCTGCTGTTCGCCGAAACGCCGGAGCAACAGCAGGCCATCGAGGCCCGTAATATGGGCCGGGACGGTGGCGCACGGCCCACCATGCGCGAGTACACGCCGCGGCGCATCGACCTGGTGGCCAATGAACTGGACATCGACTTCGTGCTGCACGGTGATGGCCCGGCCTCCACCTGGGCCGCCCAGGCCACGCCGGGGCAAACCCTGGACATCGCCGGGCCACGGGCATCGATGGTGGTGCCGGATATGTTCGACAGCTACCTGCTGATTGGTGACGAAACCGCCATTCCGGCAATTGGTCGCCGGTTGGACGAACTGCCGGCTGGCCGCCAGGTGCTGGCGGTGATCCAGATCGAAGACGAGCAGGAGCGCCAGCCGCTGCCAAGCAAGGCGCAAGTCGAAGTCATCTGGGTGCGTCGCCAGCAAGAAGATTTGCTGGAACTGGTGAAGAACCTGACCTTGCCGCAAGGCCGGTTGTATGGCTGGGTGGCGCTGGAAAAAGCCCTGACCCGCCAGGCCAAGGCACTGCTGCTGGAGAAAGGTGTGCCTGAGGATGCGCTGAAGGCTGCGGCCTACTGGCGTGCTGACGGGACTGCGGACGACGAGTGATCTTGGTTACATGCACTGGCCCTATCGCCGGCAAGCCAGCTCCCACAGGTACTCCACTGCCCTAAAGGTTTGTGAAGTACCTGTGGGAGCGGGTTTACCCGCGAAGAGGCCAGCACAGGCTAAGCAAATTTCCGCACCCCGCGCCACCGATCCAGCCCAAGCAGCACCAACCCAATCCCCCAGAACCCCGCCAGCACCCCCAGCGCATTGAGCATCACCTGCCCATACCCCAGGCTCGCCACATCGATGAACGGGTAGGCATACACCCCAATGTCGCTCCCCCGCCACAGCGCATAGGCGAAATACACCGCCGGGTACATCGCCCACACCGCCAGGTGCCATAGCCGCAGGCTGCCCTTGGGCACCTCGCACCACCAGTACAAGGCATACAGCAAAGGCATCACGTCGTGTAGCAACTCGTCCGCCAGCCACTGCCAACCCTGCGGTTGCCACAAGTGGCGCAGCAACACGCTGTAGGCCAGCGCCACCAGCACGATGCTGGCGGCCACTGCCGTACTCACCGACGGCGACAGGAAAAAACGCCTGGCTCGGCCTTCACGACCGAACGCCGCATAGCTGAGTACCGTCGCCACCAAGGTATTGGTCAGCACGGTGAAGTAGCCGAACACATTGATCAGGCCGCCAATCAGGCTGGCCTGTTCCTGCCAGCGTGCCAGCAGCACCAGGTAAACCTGCACAGTCAGGCCGAACCAGCCCAGTACGGCGATGCCGGTCAGCCAGGGGCGCGGCGGCATATCAGGCCTGGCGCTGCAGCTTCACGTACAGCTGCTCGACCTTTTCCCGCGCCCACGGCGTCTTGCGCAAAAAGGCCAGGCTCGACTTGATGCTGGGGTTGCTCTTGAAGCAACGCACATCGATGCGCTCGGCCAGGCCCTGCCATTGGTAGTGCGCCACCAGCTCGGTGAGGATCTGTTCAAGGGTTTTGCCGTGCAGCGCGTTGTGTTGGGCCGTGCTCATGCTGTGCTCCGTGGGAAAGATGCGCACCTTACACGAGTGTAGCGATGGGTGGGATCAGTCGAGGCGCCAGAAAAAATGCTGGCCAGGGGCAAAACCTCTGTGCTGAAATAGTTATGTTATGTTGTAACATTAAAAAAGCATCTGCCAAGGAACGCCCCAACCCAATGTTGTACACACCGCTTCGCCTCTCCCCCCTTGCCGTCGCGCTCTGGCTGGCTGCATCGCCCAGCCAGGCCGTGGAACTCGAACCTCAGGTGATTACTGCCAATCCGCTGGGCAACCGCCAGCTGGCCTCCCCCAGCACCGTGCTCGAAGGCGACAACCTGCTGCAACAACAGCACGGCAGCCTCGGTGAAACCCTGAACAAACAGCCGGGTGTCGCCTCTACCTGGTTCGGCCCTGGGGCCAGCCGCCCGGTGATCCGCGGCCTGGACGGCGACCGCATTCGCATCCTGCGCAATGGCGTCGGCGCCCTGGACGCCTCATCGCTGTCCTATGACCACGCCGTGCCGCTGGACCCGGTCACCGTCGACCGCGTCGAGATCGTCCGTGGCCCGGCCGCCCTGCTCTACGGCGGCAACGCCATCGGTGGCGTGGTCAACACCTTCGACAACCGCATTCCGGATGCACCGATCGAAGGCATCCACGGTGCCGGCGAGCTGCGCTACGGTGGCGCCGACACCACGCGCAGCAGCGCCGGCAAGCTGGAGGCGGGCAACGGTGCCTTCGCCCTGCACCTGGATGCCAACAGCCGCCAGTTCAACGACCTGCGCATCCCCGGCTACGCCCGCAGCGCCAAGGTACGTGACGCCGATGAGCCCGGCAGCAAACACCGCCTGGAAAACAGCGACGGCCGTCAGGACGGCGGTGCAGTCGGTGGTGCCTATCACTGGGATCACGGGTACGCCGGCCTCTCGTACAGCGGCTACGACAGCAATTACGGCTCGGTGGCCGAACCCGGTGTGCGCCTGGACATGAAACAGGACCACTACGCCTTCGCCTCCGAGCTGCGCGACCTGGACGGCCCGTTCAGCTCGGTCAAGGTCGATGCTGGCTATACAGATTACGAACACAGCGAGATCGAAGAAGGCGAGGTGCACACCACCTTCAAGAACAAGGGCTACGAAGCACGTATCGAAGCCCGCCACCAGCCGCTCGGCCCGGTAGAGGGGGTGATCGGTGCCCAGGTCAGCCGCAACGAATTCTCTGCCCTGGGCGAGGAAGCCTTTGTCCCACACACCAATACCGACAGCCTGGCGCTGTTCATGCTGGAGCAATGGCAGGCCACAGAGCGGCTGAACCTGAGCCTGGGCGCACGCCTGGAACACACCCGGGTAGACCCGGACGCCAAAGGCAACGAAAACTTCGTCGATGCCGACAGCGCCAGCAGCTTCAACGCCTTCAGCCTGTCCTCCGGTGCGGTGTACCAGCTCGACCCGATCTGGTCGCTGGCCGCCAACCTCGGCTACACCGAGCGTGCCCCGACCTTCTACGAGCTGTATGCCAATGGCGCGCATGTGGCCACCGGCGCCTTTGAAGTGGGTGACGCCAGCCTGAACAAGGAAAAGGCCATTTCCGCCGACCTGGCGCTGCGCTTCGACAATGGCACCCACAAAGGCAGTGTCGGGGTGTTCTACAGCCACTTTCGCAACTACATCGGGCTGATCGGCACCGGCAACCTGCGCGAGGGCGGGCATGACCACGACCATGGCGAGGATGACCACGACCACGATCATGACCACGATGGTTTCCCGGAATACCAGTACCAGGGCGTGCGGGCGCGTTTCTATGGCATCGAGGCCCAGGACCGCTGGCAGCTGGTCGAGAACCGTTACGGCAGCTTCGCGCTGGAACTGTCCGGTGACTACACCCGGGCCAAGAACCTCGACAGTGGCGAACCTTTGCCACGCATCGCCCCGCTGCGCTTGAACAGCGGCCTGGTCTGGGAACTGGACCGCTGGCAGGCGCGGGTAGATGTGCAACATGCGGCATCGCAGCACCGCAAGCCGGCCAACGAAACCAGCACCGATGGCTACACCACGCTGGGGGCTAGCGTTGGTTACCGCTTCGACATTGGCCAGAGCCAGTGGCTGGCATTTGTGCGCGGCGAAAACCTCACCGACCAGACCGTGCGCTATGCCAGCTCGATCCTGCGCGATATCGCACCGGCACCGGGGCGCAGTGTGGAAGTGGGGTTGCGTACCACCTTCTGAAATCGCGGGAGCGCTTTGCGCCCCAATCGCCGGCAAGCCAGCTCCCACAGGTACTGCACTGTCCTCAGTGCTAGCGCAATTCTGTGGGAGCTGGCTTGCCGGCGATGGGCTGCAAAGCAGCCCCTTTCAGACCATTGTTACCCGCTGAACAACAATCCCCTGCGACAATTTGTCTTTTTTTCTTACAACTTCCGCTATATCCTCCCCCCTGAAGCTGAATCGCTTCACTGAAACCATCTTGTCGCCATATCCATTGAAGGGCATGCCCTTCGGTGCGCTTGCCGTTTTTTCAATAATCAAAAGATAGCGCTATCTCATGCTCCAACTGCCCAAAACCTGTTACATCGGCCTTACCCTCAGTGCCTTGGCGATGCCCGTCAGCGCCAGCGAAATGTTCGCCAGCGACTCCCCATGGATGCTCGGCGACTGGGGCGGCACGCGCAGCGAATTGCTGGAAAAAGGCTACGACTTCACCCTCGGCTACACCGGGGAGATGGGCAGCAACCTGCACGGTGGCTACGACCACGACCGTACCGCGCGCTACAGCGACCAGTTCACCTTTGGCAGCCACCTGG